>NZ_JBAKHL010000004.1:0-358281 GCF_036902715.1 Micromonospora sp. CPCC 205546 | reverse complement strand
CCCCGCCCGGCCCGGCGCCGGCGCCGCCGTTCCCGCCGCCACCCCTCACGGCCGCCCCGGCGCCGGGACCCGTGGCGAGCGCGCCGCCGTTCTCCGCGCCGCCGTTCTCCGCGCCTCCGGCCTCCGCGCCGCCGTTCTCCGCGCCGCCGTTCTCCGCGCCTCCGGCCTCCGCGCCTCCGGCCTCCGGGCCGCCCGCCTCCGCGCCGCCGGCCTCCGGGCCGTCGGTCGTACCCGCACCCGCGCTGCCGGGCTGGCCGCCACCGACCAACCCTGGAGACCGCCGGCCCGGTGGTGCCGAGCCGGCCACCGCGCCCCGCGAGGCGCGCCGGCTGACCGCTCACGCCGACGGCGGCGGACTCCTCGGCGGTGGCTCCGGCGGCGGTCCGGCCACGCGCGCAGGGCGGACCGACGGCACCCCCGCCCGCCGCTACGACGGCGGGCCCGACCTGGGCACCCTCTACGGCGGGGGCGCCGGCAGCGAAGGCCCCGGCTTCAGCACCGTCTCGTTCCCGAACAACCCGATCGAGAACTCCGGCTCGCTGACCGGGCACATCCTGGCCCAGGGCTGGACGGAGACCCCCACCGAGGAGCGGTCCAGCACGACCAAGGTGGTGCTCGTCCTGGCCGCCTCGCTGGGCCTGCTGGTGGCGATCAGCGTGCTGGTCGTGCTGCTCGCCAACGACACCGTGGGTGGGCTGGTGGGCGGCGTCCTGAGCATGTGAACGCGTGGGGCGTCGATGGTGAGCCCGCCCACTACCCCCGTGGTGCGGTGGCGGGTTCGTCCCGTCGCCGTACACTGGTGGGGATCACTGACCCGGCGCGCCCTGCGCGCCCATGGGCGATCTTGCGGGCGATTCGGCGGCGTTCAGCTGCGGCAGGCCATCGCGAAGATGCGCCCCGCTCGAAAGGTATTTCTTGACGACCTTTGCTGAACCCAGCACGTTCACGCCCGCCCTCGACACGGCCGACGCGCAGATTGCCGCCGAGCAGGACGGCACCGCCCAGGACCCGGCCGCCCCGGTGACGCCCGAGGCCACCGACTTCGCCGCGCTGGGGCTGCCCCAGCCGCTGGTCCACGCGCTCGCCCGGCAGGGCATCACCACCCCGTTCGAGATCCAGCGCGCCACCATGCCGGACGCGCTCGCCGGCCGGGACGTCCTCGGCCGGGGCCAGACCGGCTCCGGTAAGACCCTGGCCTTCGGCCTGCCCCTGCTCGCCCTGGTGGCCGACCGCAACCGGGCCCGGCCGCTGCGCCCCCGGGCCCTGGTCCTGGTGCCCACCCGGGAACTCGCGATGCAGGTCAACGACGCGCTCATGCCGCTCGGCAAGGCCGTCGGCGTGTTCCTGAAGA
Organism: Micromonospora sp. CPCC 205546; assembly: GCF_036902715.1. Taxonomy (NCBI): domain Bacteria; kingdom Bacillati; phylum Actinomycetota; class Actinomycetes; order Micromonosporales; family Micromonosporaceae; genus Micromonospora; species Micromonospora sp. CPCC 205546. The sequence goes on along the minus strand of NZ_JBAKHL010000004.1, from coordinate 356,930 downwards.
CCGCCGTCGGCGGCGTGCCGTACGACCGGCAGATCGACGCCCTGCGGCGCGGCGTGGAGATCATCGTGGCCACCCCGGGCCGGCTGGGCGACCTGATCTCCCGGGGCGTCTGCTACCTGGACGACGTCGAGGTGACCGTCCTCGACGAGGCCGACCAGATGGCCGACATGGGCTTCCTGCCCGAGGTCACCGAACTGCTGGCGAAGACGCCGGCCGGCACCCAGCGGCTGCTCTTCTCGGCCACCCTGGACGGTGACGTCGACGCGCTGGTCCGGCGGTTCATGACCGACCCGGTGACGCACTCCACCGCCCCGTCCACCGCCTCGGTGTCCACCATGGACCACCACATGCTGCTGATCCCGCCGCACGACAAGTTCCCGGTCGCCGCCTCCATCGCGGCCCGGGAGGGGCGGACGATGGTCTTCGCCCGCACCCAGCTCGGCGTCGACCGGCTGGTCGAGCAGTTGGCGGCCGTCGGCGTACGGGCGGGCGGGCTGCACGGCGGCAAGACCCAGCGAATGCGTACCCGCACGCTGGCCGAGTTCCGCGAGGGCCGGGTGAACGTCCTGGTCGCCACCGACGTGGCGGCCCGGGGCATCCACGTGGACGGCGTCTCGCTGGTGCTGCACGTCGACCCGCCGAAGGACCCGAAGGACTACCTGCACCGTGCGGGGCGTACCGCCCGGGCCGGCGAGTCGGGCGCGGTGGCCACGCTGGTGCTGCCGAAGCAGCGGCGCACCACGCTCGCCATGCTGGAGAAGGCCGGTGTGGCGCCGGCCGAGACCCGGGTACGGGTCGGCGATCCGGCGCTCGCCGAGCTGACCGGCGCCCGCGAGCCGAGCGGTGTCCCGGTGCGCGTCGAGTCCGAGGAGCCTCGTCGGCACGGCGACCGGCCGGGCGGCCCGCGCCGCTACGGCGACCGCGACACCCGTGGCGAGCGCCGCTACGGTGACCGGCCGCAGGACGAACGCCGCTACGGCGACCGCCCCACCGACAGCCGCAGCTACAGCGACCGCCCCCAGGGCGAACGCCGCTACGGCGACCGCCCCACCGACAGCCGCAGCTACGGCGACCGGGGCGGCTTCCGGTCCGAGGGCCGGGGGCGCGACGAGCGGCGGGGCTTCGGCGGGCGACCGCCGGCGCGTACCCACTGATCACCAGCGTCATCCGAAACGCCGTCGCGGGGCCCCGGGCTCCGCGACGGCGTTTCCGCATCCGCTGCCGGTACTGGCCGGGTCGCGTAACGTCCGGCTCATGCCGACCTTGCCGAAGTCGCTCTTCTGGGCCCGGACGGACACCGCCGGCGCGGAGCACGCACTGTTCGACGACCACCACGGGTTGACGGCACGGGGCACGCTGACAGCCGTCGACCCGATCCCCTACACCTGCCGCTACCAGCTCACCACCGACGCCGGGTGGGCCAGTTCCCGGGTCGAGGTGGAGGCGGAGGGCACCGGGTGGCTCCGGAGCGTACGCCTGGAGCGGGTGAGCGACGGGTGGCGGGTGACCACCGCCGAGCAGGGTGACCTGGACGCGGCGCTGCGGGCGGCCGGCCACCCGGCGGTCGGGTTGCCCGGCACCGACGACCCAGGCCGGCTGGCCGAGGCGGTGGACGTCGACCTCGGCGGCGCGGCGCTGTTCAACACGCTGCCGGTGCACCGGCTCGGGCTGACCGGCGCCGCGGTCGACACCCCGCACCGCGTCGACGTCGCCTGGGTGCTGGTGCCCAGCCTGCTGGTGGTGCCCGCCGAGCAGGTCTACACCCCGCTCGGCCCGAACCGCGTCCGCTTCACCAGCGACACCTTCACCGCCGACATCGACCTCGACGGCGACGGCTACGTGGTCCGCTATCCCGGCCTGGCCGAGCGCGTCTACCCACGCTGACCCGGCTGCCGGCGCCTCCCCGACGACCCCGGCCGCCGGTCGTGCCGGCACGGGGACAGCGCGCCCGTCCAGGCGCCGAGCGGGCTCAGGCCGGCCAGGCGCCGGTGGCGAGGAAGCGGTCGACGGTCGCCAGGTGCGGGGTCGGGTCGAGCCCTTGGGCGGCAACCCAGTCGTCGGCGTAGTAGGTGTCGGCGTAGCGGTCGCCGGCGTCGCAGATCAGGGTGACCACCGAGCCGGTACGACCCTCGGCGAGCATCTCCGCGATCAGCCCGAAGGCGCCCCAGAGGTTGGTGCCGGTCGAGCCGCCCACCCGGCGCCCGAGCACGGCCGAACCGGCGCGCATGGCGGCCAGCGAGGCGGCGTCGGGCACCTGCACCATCCGGTCCACCACGGACGGCAGGAACGAGGCCTCCACGGCCGGTCGGCCGATCCCCTCGATGCGGGAGCCCTGCCCGGTGCGCACCGACCAGTCGGCGGCCTGCCAGGCGGGGTAGAAGGCGGAGTTCTCCGGGTCGACCACGCACAGCTTGGTGGGCAGCCGCTGGTAGCGGGCGTACCGGCCGATGGTGGCGCTGGTGCCGCCCGTGCCGGCGCCCACCACGACCCACGCCGGCACCGGGTGCCGCTCCAGGGCGAGCTGCGCGTAGATCGACTCGGCGATGTTGTTGTTGCCCCGCCAGTCGGTGGCCCGCTCGGCGTAGGTGAACTGGTCCATGAAGTGCCCGCCGGAGTCCTTCGCCAGCCTGCGGGCCTCGACGACCACCTGGGCGGGATCGTCGACGAGGTGACAGCGACCGCCGTGGAACTCGATCTGGACGATCTTCTCCGGCGAGGTGGAGGCGGGCATCACCGCGATGAACGGCAACTCCAGCATCCTCGCGAAGTACGCCTCGGAGACCGCCGTCGAGCCGGAGGACGCCTCGACGATCGTGGTGTCCGGGCCGATCCAGCCGTTGCACAGCCCGTAGAGGAAGAGCGAGCGGGCCAGGCGGTGCTTCAGCGAGCCGGTCGGGTGCACCGACTCGTCCTTGAGATAGAGGTCGATCCCCCACGCCCGGGGCAAGGGGAACGGCAGGAGGTGGGTGTCGGCGGAGCGGTTGGCGTCCGCCTCGACGGCGGCGACCGCCTCGGTCATCCAGCGCCGGCTGGCCTCGTCGCACCGGTCGAGATGAGTCACTCTCGTAACCTAGCAAGCACGCTCAGTCCAGACCTGCCCCAGTCCGGCGGCGCTGGCGGCGCTGACCGGCCCGTCCGGCCGCGAGGATGAGCGGGGCGAGCCGCACGGCGGCGCCGGGCAGCGCGTCGAGGAGCCGGACCTGCGCGCCGCGCCAACGGGGGACGCTGACCACCGGGCGGGGCCGCCGGGCCAGCCGCGCGGCCCGCCGGGCCACCCGTTCGGGGGTGAGCAGCGTCCCGGTGAAGGAGGCCGCGGCGCCCGGGTCGTCGAGCCGGTCGTGCAGCATCGGCGTCCAGATCCCGTCCGGGCACAGGCACGACACGTGTACGCCCCGGTGCCCGGCCAGCCGCAGGTCGGCGAGGGTGCCGATGCTGAACGCGACGAGGGCGTGCTTGCTGGCGGCGTAGACGGTCTCGCCGGGCGCGGCCACCAGACCGGCCAGCGACACGACGTTGACCACGTGCCCGTGCCCCTGTTCCCGCATGACGGCCAGCGCGGCGAGGGTGCCGTTCATCGCGCCGAGGGCGTTGACCTCCATCACCCGGCGGCGGGTCGCCGCGTCGTGCTCCCAGGAGGGGCCGGTGACGAGGATCCCGGCGTTGTTCACCCAGAGGCCGAGCCCGCCCCGGCCCGCGGCCTCGGCGGCGACGGTGGCGCAGGCGTCCTCGTCGCGTACGTCCAGCGGGCGGGACCAGCCGCCCAGCGGCGCGGCGGCACGGGCCGCCGCCCGGTCGTCGTGGTCGGTGAGGAGCACCGGCCAGCCGTCGGCGTGCAGCGCGGCGGCGATGGCGCGGCCGAGACCGCCGGCCGCGCCGGTGACCACCGCCGTCGCGGGGGCTGGCTTCGTCATCGGCGCACGGTATCGCCGCCCGGCCACCGCGCACCAGGGCCGGCCGGACGGGCTTCGTGGGCCGGACGCGGAGGTACGGCGACCGGGGTCGGCGGCGCGGGTCAGGCGGTGGGGGGCACCGGGGCCTGCGGGCGGTTCTCCCACTTCGTGGAGAGCGCGATGCCCGTCCGGGTGGAGGCGACGCCGGGCGTGCGGTTCAGCCGCACGATGAGCCGCTCCAGCTCGGCGATGGTCCCGACCCGGGCCTTGAGCAGGAACGACTCGACGCCGGCCATGAAGTAGCAGGACTCGATCTCGGGCATCAGCCGGAACGCCTCCAGCACGTCGTCGGTGTCGCCGCCGGAGTCCTCGACGATCCCGATGAGCGCGGTGACGGCGAAGCCGATGGCCTCGGGCTCCACCTCCGCCCGGTAGGCGCGGATGACGCCGCTGGACTCCAGTTTGCCGACCCGCTCGTGCACGGCCGGCGCGGAGAGGCCGACCTGCCGGGCCAGCTCGGCGTAGGACAGGCGGGCGTTGCCGCGTAGCAGCTCCACGAGGCTCAGGTCGATGGCGTCCACGGTCTGTGACCCTAGCGGTCCGGGCGTAACGTCGGGCGCCCGGCGGGCGTTGAACATGACAGGGTGTAGTCGTTCGCAAACCCACCGTCAAAGGAGCCGTCCGCAGGTAATATTTCCTAACTTCCCACTCAGTGCGTTTTTCGCGTTTGGCGGACAGGCCAGGTCGCTGGTGCTGTAATTGCCATACGTCCCTCATGACGGCTCTGGGCTCGCACCGGCCGGGGGCAGTGTGTTCAGCCGGGGGCTTCGTCGACGCGAGGAGGGGGCTGTGGACACTGGAGATCGCCTGCTGACACCGGGTGAAGTTGCCGCGCTGTTTCGGGTTGACCCGAAGACTGTGACGCGATGGGCAGCGGCGGGCCGGATAGGCAGCATCCGGACTCCAGGCGGGCATCGCCGGTTTCGGGAATCCGAGGTGCGGGCCCTGCTTGAGGGGGAGGGCATGTTGGACGAGGCGGAAGACGTCGGCAAACCGCGCAACGCGGGGCCGGCCGCCTCGACCGGGCCAGGCCCGGCCAACGCCGGCATGTACTGAATGGTGCGGATCTTCGCGCGGACCGGACGCAGGCTCCGGTCCGCGTCCCGGTGAGCCGGGCCGGGATCAGTCCCGCGCCACGCCCAGCTCACCCGACCAGCGACGGAACAGCGTGTGCGGTACGCCCAGGGCGTCCAGCACCTTGCCGGCCACGAAGTCGACGAGCTGCCCGGCGGAGGCCGCCGCCCCCGCGCCGTAGAAGCCGGGACTGGCCGGCAGCACCACCGCCCCGGCGTCGTGCAGCGCGATCAGGTGCTCCAGGTGGCTACGGGTCACCGGCGTCTCCCGGGGCACCACCACCACCGGCCGGCGCTCCTTCAGGTTGACCTCGGCGGCGCGCTGCAACAGGTCCTTGGAGAGCCCGATCGCGATCCCGGCGCAGGCCGCCGTGCTCGCCGGGACCACCGCCATCCCGCGTACCCGGTAGGAGCCGCTGCTCGGGCCGGCGGCCAGGTCGCCGGCGGGCCAGTGCCGCACGTCGGCTCCCGCGAGGTCGCGGCCCAGCCAGGCGGCGAGGTCCTCGGCCCAGTGCCCGTCCCGGAACGGGCGTCCGGTCTCGTCGAGGACCGTCAGCCGGGCGGCCCGGGAGACGATCAGGTCCACCGGCTCGCCGGCGTCGAGCAGCGCCCGCACGACGGCCGCCGCGTACGGCGTGCCGGACGCTCCGGAGACTCCGACCACCCATGGTTCGCGCATGCCTCCAGCCTGCCTGGTCGCCCCCTCCCCGCGTCGGGCACCCCGGCCGCGAACGCCCGTGATGTCCCTCTCCGGAGTCAGTTGTCCCGGCGCGGGCGCGATGTCGGGCGGGAACGCGTCCGTCCCGCCGGCCTGACATGCTGCCGGTGCGATTCGCGTGGGAGCGAGTCTCATCCGGGAGGAATCGGTGACGACCGGCGAGATCCTCGGATCGCTGCGGTCCGAGTGCCCCATCCCGCCCCGGCTCTCGCCGTACGCCGACCGGGTGCAGGGGTGGCTGGTCGGTGACCTGTTGCCGCGCCTCGGACTGGCGGCGGACGACGGGGCGCCGCGACGACTGGCGCGCGCGGGCGTCGCCCGGTACGCCGGCCGGCTCTACCCGGGGGCCGCCGAGGCGGACCTGCGGGTGCTGGCGGCCCTGTTCACCTGGTTCTTCCTGGTCGACGACGCGTGCGACGGGCCGGGCCGGCTCGGCACCGACCAGATCCGGGCGCTGCGCGCCGGGACGCTGACCCTGCTGCACGCCGGCCCCCGGCTCCGGCACGCCGGCCTGACCGGGCCGCTGCGGCGGCTGCTGGCGCACGGGTGGCGGGAACCACGCCGGCGGATGCCGGCCCGCTGGCGGCTGCGCTTCGCCCGGGCCGTCGCCGACCACCTCGACGGCACGTGGCGGGAGGCGGCGAACAAGGCGGCCGGCCGCCGCCCCGGCGTCGCGGAGTACGTCGCGCTGCGGCGGGCCACCTCGGCCGCGTACGTGGCCTATCCGCTGGTGGAGTTCGTCACCGGGCGTCCGCTGCCCGAGCCGGTCCACCACCACCCGCTGCTGCGCGAGATCGCCGACACCGGCAACGACCTGCTCTCCTGGTACAACGACCTCGCCTCCCTGGAGCGCGACGCGGCCACCGCCGGCGGGCACAACCTCGTCCTCGCGACCGCGGCCGAGCGGCGGGTGCCGGTGGAGACCGCGATCGGCCTGACGGCCGAGCGCTGGCGCGCGTCGATGCGGCGCTTCGTCGAGTTGCGCGCGGCGGTGCCGTCGTTCGGCCCGGCGCTGGACCGGGCCGTCGCCGACCACCTCGACGGGGTGGCGAACGCCGTCCGCGCCACGGTGGACTGGACCGTGGAGAGCACCCGCTACGGCGGCCCGCAGGGGTGCCTCGTCGACGCCGCCCCTTCCTGACGGCCCGGGTCAGGCGCGCAGGCCGAGGCGGATCACCAGGTCGAGCAGGGCGAAGACGAACAGCGCGATGCCGACGAAGCCGTTGGCGGTGAAGAAGGCCCGGTTGACCTTGCTCAGGTCGCTCGGGCTGATGACCAGGTGCTGGTAGCCGAAGGCGAGCGCGGTCAGCGCCAGGCCGATCCACCAGAGCCAGCCGAAGCCGACCAGCGCCCCGAACCAGAGGAACAGCGCGAACGTCACCACGTGCGCCACGGTGGAGGCGTGCAGCGCGAACCGCAGCCCGTAGCGGGCCGGCACGCTGTGCACGCCGATCTGCCGGTCGACCTCGGCGTCCTGGCAGGCGTAGATCAGGTCGAACCCGCCGATCCAGAGGCCGACGGCCACGCCGAGCAGCCAGGCCGGCCAGGAGCCGTCGAGGGTGCCGGTGACGCCCAGCCAGGCGCCTACCGGCCCGACGGCCTGGGCGACGGCGAGGATGGCGTGCGGCCAGTTGGTGAACCGCTTGCCGTACGGGTAGACGACCAGCGGCACCACGGCGAGCGGCGCGAGCACCAGGCAGAGCGGGTTGAGCAGGGCGGCGGCGGCGAGGAAGACCACGAGCGCGACGGCCGCGCCGGTCCAGGCCGTCCGCACGCTGACCGCCCCGGTGACCAGTTCCCGGCCGGCGGTACGCGGGTTCCGCGCGTCGATCCGGCGGTCCAGGATCCGGTTGGCGGCCATGGCGAACGTCCGCGCGCCGACCATCGCCACGGTGATCAGCAGCAGGTCCAGCCATCGGACCCGCCCCCCGTCGACCTGCATGGCGGTGAGCGCCGACAGGTACGCGAACGGCAACGCGAACACGGAGTGCTCGATCGCCACGAGCTTGAGGAAGGACTTCACCCGGCCCGGCCGCTGCGCCGGTTCGACGGCGGTGGCCATCAGATGCCGTACTCCTTCCAGCGCTTGTCGACCAGCGAGACGACCTCGGGGGCCATCCGCATCTCCTCCGGCCAGCCCCGCGTGTAGCCCTCCTCGGGCAGCTTGCGGGTCGCGTCGACGCCCGCCTTGCCACCCCAGAACTGCTGGTAGGAGGCGTGGTCGAGGTGGTCCACCGGGCCCTCGGTGAGCAGCAGGTCCCGGGCGTAGTCGACGTTGCCGAAGGCGCGGAACGCGACCTCGTTGTAGTCGTGCACGTCGCAGTCCTCGTCGACGATCACGATCAGCTTGGTCAGCGACATCATGTGCGCGCCCCAGATGGCGTTCATCACCTTCTGGGCGTGCTTCGGGTAGCGCTTGCGGATCGACACGATCGCGCAGTTGTGGAAGACGCCGGCGGCGGGCAGGTCGTAGTCGACGATGTCCGGGATCAGGAAGCGCAGCAGCGGCGCGAAGATCCGCTCGGTGGCCTTGCCGAGGCCGTGGTCCTCCTGCGGCGGCTGCGACGTGACGATCGAGTGGTAGACCGGATCGCGCTGCGTGGTCATGCACTCGATGTGCATCACCGGGAAGGGCTCCACGGGCGTGTAGAAGCCGGTGTGGTCGCCGAAGGGGCCCTCCGGGAGGCGCTCGCCCGGCTCGACGTAGCCCTCAAGGACGACCTGCGCGTGCGCCGGCACCTGCAACGGGACGGTCAGGCAGTCCACCATCTCGACCCGCTCGCCGCGCAGGTACCCCGCGAACAGGTATTCGTCGATGTCGGCGGGGAGCGGGGCGCTGGCCGCGTAGGCCACCGCGGGGTCGGTCCCGATGGCGATCGCCACCGGCAGCCGCTGCCCGAGCCGCTCGGCGACCGCGTGGTGCGCCGTGGAGTTCTTGTGGATCTGCCAGTGCATGCCGATGCTGTTGCGGGAGTGCTGCTGCAACCGGTAGAGCCCCAGGTTGCGCTTGCCGGTCTCCGGGTGCTTCGTGTGGGTGAGCCCGAAGTTGTGGAAGATCCCGCCGTCGCCCGGCCAGACCTGCAACCCCGGCAGCCGGTCCAGGTCGACGTCGTCGCCGCGGTAGACCACCTGCTGGCAGGGCGCGGTCCTGACCTTCTTCGGCGGCATCGACGTGAGCTGCCTGACCTTGCCGAGGCCGTCCATCATGCCGGAGAGACCCACCGGCAGCTCCGGCTTGAGCATGTTGCCGAGCCGCTCGCCGATCTCGTCCAGCGACTCGACGCCGAGCGCCATCGCCATCCGCTTCTCGGTGCCGAAGAGGTTGATCGCCACCGGCATCTCGCCCCGGGTGGGCCGCTCGAAGAGCAGGGCCGGGCCGCCCGCGCGGACCGTCCGGGTGACGATCTCGCTGATCTCCAGGGTGGGATCGACCGGGGCGCTCACCCGCCGCAGTTCGCCCGCGCGCTCCAGCGCCGCGAGAAAGTCCTTGAGATCGGTGTACGGGAAGCCACGAGCCGCCATGCCTGCCAGTCTCCCGTACCGACCTGGGCGGCGACCACGCCGGGTGGTGTGACACCGGCGATCCACCCGGAGGCGGCGCGGGAACGACCCGGTCGCTTCGGGCTTCGGGTATCCCACAACCACCCGCGTCCGGACGATCCGAGCAACGACGCCGCCCCGGTCACCCTCGGCTGACCGGCCCCCCGCGCCCGCCCCGGATCGGGACGGGATCGACGAGGGAGGCCGGCTCCCACGCGTACGCGGCCACGGGCGGGTCGAGCGGGGCGCCAGTGAGCCGGTTGGCCAGGGTGGAGATGGTGTACGTGCCGACGCCGAGCACCACGTCCAGCGCGTGCCGGGGCTGGTAGCCGGCCGCCAGGAAGGCGGTGACACCGTCCTCGGGCACCGCGCCCCGGTGGTCGAGCACGGCGAGGGTGAAGCGCCGCAGCGCCTCCAGCCGGTCGTCGGGCAGCGGCGCGCCGGCGCGCAGCGCGTCGATCAGCCCGGGCGTCGCGCCGTGCCGGGTGAGGACGGCGGTGTGCATGGCGACGCAGAGGTGGCACTCGTTGCGGGTGGCGACCGTCAGGACGACGACCTCCCGCTCGACCGGGTCGAGGGCGCAATTCTCGAAGATGCCGTTGACGGTGAGGAACCCGGTGAGCAGTTCCGGGGACTCGGCCATGAGGCCGACCGCGGCGGGCAGGTGCCCGAGCCTGCGGCGTACGCCCTCGATGGCCGGCCGGGCGGCGGCGGGTGCGGTGTCGGCGGTGTGCGCGGTGAACGGGGGCACGGGAGACCTGCTCTCGGGGTCGGAGAGGGCCGGCGCGGCCCGATCGGCGGCGCGCCGCGGGTGGACGTAGGATCGTCAACGTGGCTGTCGAAATAGTAAACAAGGTTGTCGAACGTGGCAACGGCTGAACCGGACCGGCCCGGCTTCCTGCTGCCCCTGCTGCTGCTGGCCGGCTTCCGTACGCTCATCGACGACCTGCACGCGGAACTGGCCCGGCAGGGGCACCCGGAGCTGCGGCCGCTGCACGGCTTCGTCCTCCAAGCCGTCGGCGGCGACGGCACCACCGCCACCGAGCTGGGCCAGCGACTCGGCGTCTCCAAGCAGGCGGCCGGCAAGACGGTGGACCGGCTGGTCGCCCTCGGCTACCTGGAGCGCGCCGACGACCCGCGCGACGCCCGACGCAAGCTGGTCCGGGCCACCCCGCACGGCCTGGACGGCCTGCGCCGCTCGGCGGCCGTCTTCGACCAGCTCCGGCAGCGGTGGGCCGCGACCCTCGGCCCCGACCGGGTCGCCGCCCTGGAGGACGACCTGCGCGCGGTCACTCCGGCCAACCTCTTCCGCCTCGACGTGCCCGGCTGGTTCGGCGGCTGACCACGGTCCCCGGCGTTCGCGACCGAGGCGCGGTTTCCCGTGTGGAACCTGCTCGGAGCCGGGAGCGGGCGGGCGGCGTGACCGCCCCGCCGCGTCTTTCCGGCTCCGAGCCTGAGACGTGGTTCAAGCGGTTGGGTCTGCGTCGAGCGGGCCAACCACTGCCGCCGGAACGACGATGCCTGTGGGGCATATAAATACCTCTGGGGCATCAGGACGCTTCGACATCACCCGGCGGGTCCGGCAGCTGGCCGGGGCCCGGCTGCGCGTCGGCGCCGAGGTCCGGCACGGCCACATCGAGGTCTGGCGCGGCGGTCTCGAGCCCAGGGCGGGCGACGAGCAGTCCGCGTCCGCTGCAGCGGACGCGGACCGTCCCCGGGCGAGCGGGTCGGCTCAGTCGAGGCCGCCGTACGAGTGCAGGCCCTCGAAGAAGATGTTCACGCCGAAGAGGTTCATCAGCATGGTGAGGAAACCGGCGATGGCCAGCCAGGTCGCCACGTTCCGCTTCACGCTCGGGGTGGCCCGGGCGTGCAGGTAGCCGGCGTAGATCACCCAGGAGATGAACGACCAGGTCTCCTTCGGGTCCCAGGCCCACGGCCGCCCCCAGGCCGCCTCGGCCCAGATCGCCCCGGCGATCACCGCGAAGGTGAAGACCGGGAACGCGAAGGCGTGCAGCACGAAGGTCAGCCGCTCCAGCGCCGCCGCCGCCGGCAGCCGCTTCGCCAGGGTGTACGGGAAGCTGCGCCTGCCCTGCTCGTAGCCGGCGCGCATCAGGAACGCCACCGCCGGCACCGCGCCCAGCAGGAAGATGCCGGAGGCGAAGACGATCGTCGAGACGTGGATGACGAACCAGTACGAGTTGAGCGCCGGCACCAGCGGCACGATCGGGGTGTAGAGCACCAGCTCGGCGGTCGCCACCAGCAGCACCATCACCAGCGACAGGAAGAGCCCGAGGCGGCGAAGCTGCGGCCGCTGCCAGAGCACCACCAGCCAGCCGGCGACCCCGATCCAGGTGCCCGTGAGCACGAACTCGTACATGTTGCCCCAGGGCATCCGGTCGGCGGCGAGACCGCGCGTGACCAGCGCCCCGAGGTGCAGCAGCGCCCCGAGCGCGGTGGCCGCGACGGCGGTCAGGCCCGCCAGCCGGGCGCGCCGGGCGGTGCGCTCGGCCGCCGACGGGCCGGCCCCGGCGGGTGCGTCCGGGGTGCCGCCACCGGCCGCGCCGACGCCGGCACCGACCAACTCCCGGGCGGGCGTCGCGGCCACCCGGGCGCGGGCGTTGCCGAGCGCGTACTCGACGGCGTGGCTGATCATCGCGATCAGGTACGCCAGGATCGCGAACGACACCAGCTGGTCGGAGAGTGCGGACATCAATCGGCTCCTTCTCGCGCTCCGGCCCGGTCGCCGCCGTCGCGGTCGACACCGGCCTCGTCGTCCGACCGCCCGTCGCCGCCGATCGCGGCCACGAGTTGCGCGAACTCGTCGGCGAACCCGGGATGGTCGGTGCGCGGCAGGCCACCGGCCTCGACCAAGCTACTACCGCCCGTCGGAGATCCACTCGTGGGGTCGGCCGGCAGCACCCGGAAGAAGACCCGGCGGCGCCGCCCGAACAGCGAGCCCATCAGCCCGACCAGCAGGATGGCGGAGCTGACCAGCAGCAGCGTCGAGCCGGGGTCGTACCGGACCGACAGGGTGACGTACGGCTCGGTGCCCAGGAACTCGACCGTGGTGCCGTCGTCCAGCTTCCAGGTCTCGCCCTTGCGCAGCAGCTTCGTGCCGACCTCCTTGACCTTCCCCTCGCGCACCTGCCGCTGGTTCAGCTCGTAGACCGAGCCGGGGATTCCGGCGTCCATGCCGAGGTTGCCCCGGTAGGCGACGAGGTTCAGCGCGGGGTTGCGCTCGGTGGGGTACTCGGAACGGTTGAACGGCGCGGCGGCCGGCGCGGTCGGCAGGTAGAGCCCGGAGAAGGCCATCTGGAGATCCGGGTCGCGGGTGCCCGTGGCCGGGTCGACGTTGACGTCGGGGAAGGCCGCCAGGCCCTCGCTGGTCAGCCCGACGTCGCGGGTGGTCAGGAACGGGAAGGGACTGGTCTGGCTCCTGCCGAACCGGTCGGTGTAGCGGATCACCGGGGCGTAGCCGTGGCCGAGCAGGTAGACGTTCGCCCCGTCGAGGCGCAGTGGCGAGTTGACCGAGAATTCGGCCGGCCGCCGCTCGCCGTCGACCCCGTCCACGGTCACCCTGGCCTTGTAGAACTCCGGCTGGCCGGACTCCAGGAACCGGGCCTCGAAGTCGTCGAGCTGGAGGCAGAAGCCGGGCAGGTCGGCGCTGTCCACGCGGGGACCGAGCTTGCTCTCGGCGTACTGCTGGCGGGTGTTGCAGAACGCGTTCTCCTCGCCGGCCACCAGCAGCTTGTTGCCGCTCCAGCCGTACCAGGAGCCGAGCGCGACGCCGACCAGCACGAGCACCAACGAGCTGTGGAAGAGCAGGTTGCCGGTCTCCTTGAGGTAGCCCTTCTCGGCGGAGACCTCGTCGCCGCGTACCACCACGCGCCAGCGACGCCGGCGCAGCGTCTCGGCGATGGCCGCCGCGCCGCCCGCCGGCGCGGCCAGCACGGCGTGCTGGGGCAGCCGGTCCAGCCGCCCCGGCGCGGCCGGCGGCTTCGACCGCAGCGCCCGCACGTGGTCGCGCAGCCGGGGCGTGATGCAGCCGATCAGCGACGTGAACAGCAGCAGGTAGATGGCGGAGAACCAGACCGAGCCGAACGCCTCGAAGGCGCCGATGCGGTCCAGCACCGGGGCCAGGTCGGGGTGCGCGGTGAAGTAGTCCTGCACGTCCTCCGGGTTGACCCCGCGCTGCGGCAGCACCGAGCCGGGAATGGCGGCCACCGCGAGCAGGAAGAGCAGCATCAGGGCCGTACGCATGCTGGTGAGCTGTCGCCACGAGTTGCGCAGCAGGGCCAGCAGGGGGTTGGGCCGGCGGCGGGGGGCCTCGGCCGGCGGCGCCGGCCGGTCGTCGACGGTGGTCATCAGATGCTCACCTCGCCCACCCCGACGATGGTCCGCAACCAGATCACGAAGTTCGTCCAGCCGCCCGTCACCAGCGCGAGGCCGATCAGGACCAGCAGCGCCCCGCCCACCCGGGTGACCCAGCGGCTGTTGCGCCGGACCGCCCGGAACACCCCGAGCAGCCGCTCGAAGCCCAGCCCGAAGACGACGAACGGCAGCCCCAGCCCCACGCAGTACGCCAGGGCGAGCACCACGGCCCGGTCGGTCTGCCCGCTGGCGGTGGCCATGCCCATCACCGCGCCGAGGGTCGGGCCGGCGCAGGGTACCCAGCTCAGCGCGAAGACCGCGCCGAAGACCGGCGCGCCGAGCAGCCCGGCGGCGGGCAGCCGCTGGATCCGGAACTCCCGCTGCAGCCCCGGCAACAGCCCGACGTAGCTCAGCCCGAGCACGACGACGAGCGCGCCGATGACGATCTCCAGCGTCCGCTGGTGCTCGAAGAAGACCCGGCCGACGCTGGCGAAGAGGATCGCGGTGGCGGTGAAGACGACGGTGAACCCGCCGATGAACAGCAGCGTGCCGGCCAGCACCCGGCCCTTGACCGCGACCTTCGCCGGCTCGGTGCGTTCCCGCACCGCCACCCCGCCGCCGCCGGGAGGGGACGACCCCACCCGCGGGCGGCGGGTTTCGAGGTCCGCGCCGGCGAGGCCGGTGACGTACGACAGGTAGCCCGGCACCAGCGGGAGCACGCACGGGGAGAGGAAGCTGACCAGCCCGGCGAGGGCCGCCGCGCCGATGGCGAGCAGCAGCGGGCCCGACCGCGCGAGCTCGGAGAACGTCTCGCCCATCAGCGGGGACCGGCGGGCGCCGGCTGCTCGGCCGCGATCCGCTCGACGATGGGCTGCAGGCCCTCCTGCTTCACCGCCGCCCGGATCACCACCGCGATCCGGCCGTCGCGGTCCAGCACGACGGTGGCCGGGATGGTGTTCGGCGGGATGTCCAGGGCGAGCGCCAGCCGGCTCGGCGGGTCGAAGAGGCTCGGGTAGGTGACCTTGAAGCTCTCCTCGAAGGCGAGCGCCTTGTCCCGCTGGTCCTGGATGTTGATGCCCAGGAAGGTCACGCCGGAGCCCTTGGTGGCCTGGTAGGTGTTCTCCAGGTCGTCCGCCTCGGCCCGGCACGGCGCGCACCAGGAGCCCCAGAAGTTGACCACCACGACCTGGCCACGGGCCTTCGCCACGTCGTGGTCGCCGCCGGTGAGCAGCTCACCGGCGAGCTTCGGGGCGGCCGACCGCTGGTCGGGGGCGCACTCGATGATGCCGCCGGAGTTGTCGCACGCCTCCTCGCCGTCGCGCGACGAGCAGCCGGCCAGCGCCACCGTCACGGCGGCGGCGAGCAGACCCGCGGTCCATCTCCGGGCGTTCATCAGGCCCCCTTGGCCGTCCTGGCCGTCGGCGACATCGCGATCAGGTGGGCGGCCGGCTCGGAGTAGCCGATGCCGACCACCTTGGCTCCGTCGAAGTGGAAGGAGGTGAGGCTGGCCAGCCCGCACTGGCGCTTGCGCGGGTCGTGCCAGAGCCGCTTGCGCTCCACGTGGCGGCGCAGCGTCCAGATCGGCAGCTGGTGCGAGACCAGCACGGCCTCGCGCCCCTCGGCCGCCACCCGGGCAGCGTGCAGGGCGGCGAACATCCGCTCCGCGATGACGCGGTAGGCCTCGCCCCAGGACGGGGTCACCGGGTCCCGCAGCACCCACCAGTTGCGCGGGTCGCGGAACGAGCCGTCGCCGGGAGAGACCTTCTTGCCCTCGAACCAGTTGGCGCTCTCGATGAGCCGCTCGTCCACGCCGACCGGCAGCCCGAACTGCGCGGCGATCGGCTCGGCCGTCTGCTGGGCGCGTTCCAGCGGGCTGGCCACCACGTGCACGACCTCCCGCTCGGCCAGCCCCTGCGCGGCGGCCTTGGCCATCTGCACGCCCAGCTCCGAGAGCCGGAAGCCCGGCAGCCGGCCGTAGAGGATGCCGTCCGGGTTGTGCACCTCGCCGTGCCGCAGCACGTGGACCACCGTCTTGCTCACCGTACGCTACCCCCCGTGACCCGCCGCTGCCGCAGCGTTGGCCGCCGCCGGCAGGGCGGCGGCGATCTGCTCCAGAGCGGCGTCGTCCAGCGCCGCAGACACGAACCACGCCTCGAAGGCGCTCGGCGGCAGGTAGACGCCGCCGGCGAGCATCGCGTGGAAGAACGCCTTGAACGCCGGCACCTGCTGGGTGCGGGCGCTGTCGTAGTCGACCACGTCGGCGTCGGTGAAGAAGATCGAGAACATGTTTCCCGCGTACGACAGCCGGTGCGGGACCCCGGCGGCGGCCAGCGCGTCGGCGGCGAGCCGGCCCACGACGGCGGCCGTGTCGTCGAGCTTGCGGTAGAGCGCGTCGTCGGCCAGCCGCAGCGTGGCCAGGCCGGCGGCGCAGGCCAGCGGGTTACCGGAGAGCGTGCCGGCCTGGTAGACCGGGCCGGCCGGGGCCAGCCGCTCCATGATCTCCGCGCGCCCGCCGAACGCCGCGGCGGGCAGCCCGCCGCCCATGACCTTGCCGTACGTCCACAGGTCGGCGTCGGAGGGGTCGAGGCCGTGCCAACCGGCGCGGGAGACCCGGAACCCGGTCATCACCTCGTCGACGATGAGCAGCGCGCCGTGCGCGTGCGCGATCCGGGCGAGCTGGGAGTTGAAGCCGTCGCGGGGGGCGACCACGCCCATGTTGCCGGCGGCGGCCTCGGTGATGATCGCGGCGATGTGCCGGCCCTCGGCGGCGAACGCCTGCTCGACGGCGGCGACGTCGTTGTACGGCAGCACGATCGTGTCGCCCGCCGCCGCGCCGGTCACGCCCGGCGAGTCGGGCAGGCCGAGGGTGGCCACGCCGGAGCCGGCGGCGGCCAGCAGGCCGTCGGAGTGCCCGTGGTAGCAGCCGGAGAACTTGATGATCCGCGGCCGGCCGGTGAACCCGCGCGCCAGCCGGATCGCCGACATGGTGGCCTCGGTGCCGGAGTTGACCAGCCGGACCTGCTCGACCGGGGTGCGGTCGACGATCTCGGCGGCCAGCTCGACCTCGCCGGGAGTGGGGGTGCCGAAGCTGGTGCCCCGGGTGGCGGCCGACCTGATCGCGTCCACGACCGCCGGGTGCGCGTGGCCGAGGATCAGCGGGCCCCAGGAGGAGACCAGGTCGACGTAGCGCCGGTCGTCGGCGTCGTGGAGCCAGGGTCCCTCCCCCCGGACCATGAAACGCGGCGTGCCGCCGACGGCACGGAACGCGCGCACGGGGGAGTTCACCCCGCCGGGCACGATGGCCTTGGCGCGGTCGAACAGGGCCTCGGAGGCCGGTGCGTCGGCCGGGTAGCGGCCGGATCCGGCGGGAAACATATCGGTCACGATGCCGCCATTGTGTCAGCGTCGGACGGCGAATCGGCAGGCACCCCGCACCGGGGTTACCAGGCTCACCCGGGCCGGCCTCCCACCGCCGCGCCGGCGCGGGCGTTCCCGCCCGCCGCGAGCGCCCGCCCCGCCTCCTGGGCCGCGTCCGTTTCCTCCGCCGGGGCGGCGGGTCGGCTCCCGCCCTCGGGAGGTGCCGCCCGCCTCGTGGGATCGGGATCGTCGCGCTCGAGGGGCCCGATCGGCACCGCTCGACGGGCCGGGTCGTCGAGATCGCGCTAGGCTGACCCGGTGGATCGTGCCGAACTGTCCATCACGCTACACCGGACGGGCGACGAAGCTGTGCTTCGCCTGGCCGGTGAGATCGACATGCTCACGGCCGCCCAGCTGTCGACCGTCGTCAACGAGATCCTCGCCGAACCGCCGCCGCGGATCGTGCTCGACCTCGGCGGGGTCACCTTCTGCGACTCGCAGGGCCTCGGCACCCTCGTCGTGCTCAGCCGCAAGGCCAGTCACGCGCAGAGCCTGCTGGTCCTGACCAACGTCGGCGACTTCCTGCTCCGCGTGCTGGACATCACCGGCCTGCGCAGCGCCCTGATGATCCGCAACGACCAGACCACGGGCTGACCCCCCGCCCAGCCCACGAGTCGACTCCCCCGCCCGGCCACGGGCTGAGGGAGATCTTGGCAGGAAACGGCCCCTCCAGGGGCCGCCAGCTACCAAGATCTCGCGGCGCACGCCGTCCCCCCGCCCGGCGTGGCCCACACGCCCCCGCCCACCCGGGCGTCGATCATGACGTCAGCCCGGGCGATCCGACCATTCCCCTGGCCAACCTCATGATCAACGGGCGGGGGCGGGACCCGGTCAGGGGGTGTTGCCCCAGCGGGCCTGTTCGAGGAGCTGCACCGCGCGGTCGCGGGTGTCCGGGTCGTCCAGGCGCAGCATCCCGGTGGCCTCGTCGACCGCGTCCGTCAGCACCCGCAACTGCGCGTCGCGCTCCCGCACCAGGTCCGACTGGGCCGCGAGCTGCCGGGTCTTGACCCACAGCTCCACGAAGACCGACACCTTGGCCCGCAGCACCCACGGGTCGAACGGCTTGGTCAGGTAGTCGACCGCGCCGACCGCGTAGCCGCGCAGCGCGAGCTGGGCGTCCCGGTCGGCGGCGGTGAGGAAGATGATCGGCACGTGCCGCGTACGCTCGCGCCGCTTGATGTGGCTGGCCGTCTCGAAGCCGTCCATGTCCGGCATCTGGGCGTCCAGCAGGATCACCGCGAAGTCGTCGACCAGCAGCTGTTTGAGGGCCGCCTCGCCGCTCTCGACGGCGACGGACTGCACCGGCAGGCCCTGGAGAATCGCCTCCAGGGCCATCAGGTTCTCCCGGCGGTCGTCCACCAGCAGCGCCTTTGCCATCTGGGTCACGAACTCTCCTCGGTTCGGCTGCCGCCGATCCAGGACGACATGAGTTCGATCAACTCGTCCAGGTCGACGGGCTTGGTGATGTAGTCACTTCCCCCGGCCGCCAGCGCCGACTCGCGGTCGCCGGGCATCGCCTTCGCGGTCAGGAAGACGATCGGCAGGTCGGCGAACCGGTGGTTGCGTCTGATCTGCCGGGTCGTCTCGTACCCGTCCTGATCGGGCATCATCGCATCCATCAGGACGATGTCCACCTCCGGATGCTCAGCCAGCAGGCGGACCCCGTCCGCCCCGTTGTCCGAGTACAACACGGTCAGGCCGTGCAGTTCCAACGCGCTGGTCAGCGCGAAGACGTTCCGGACGTCGTCGTCGACGATCAGCACGGTGGCTCCGTCCAGCCGCCGGGTGGCCGGCGTGGAGGCCGGTTCCGGCAGCTCCGGCGGCGGCATGAGCAGCGAGGACGGCAGCCCCGCCCGCGCCGGTGACGGCGGCAGCGGCGCGACCACCGCGTCCGGGGCCAGCACGTCCGGCACGAAGAGGGTGAACGTCGAGCCCTGGCCGGGCGCCGACGCCACCACGATGCTGCCGCCCAGCAGCCGGGCCAGGTCCCGGCTGATGGACAGCCCGAGCCCCGTGCCGCCGTAGCGGCGGCTGGTGGTGCCGTCGGCCTGCTGGAACGCCTCGAAGATCAGCGACAGCTTGTCGTCGGAGATGCCGATGCCGGTGTCGACCACGGTGAACGCGATGACCTGCCGCGCGTTGGTCAGGGCCGGCACGTCGAAGACCGCGCTGTCGGGCGCCGGCCCGATCCGCAGCGTCACCGCCCCGTCGTCGGTGAACTTGACCGCGTTGGAGAGCAGGTTGCGCAGGATCTGCTGGAGCCGCTGGGCGTCGGTGACCAGCGCCTCCGGCAGGTCCTTGCTGATGCGCACCTGGAAGTCCAGGCCCTTCTCCTCCGCCTGCGGCGCGAACGCCTGCTCCACGTAGCCGCGGATCTCGTCGAACCGGACCGCGGTGGGCTCGACGTCCATCCGCCCCGCCTCGATCTTGGACAGGTCCAGGATGTCGTCGATCAGCGACAGCAGGTCCGAGCCGGCGCCGTGGATCGTCCGGGCGAACTCGATCTGCTTCGGCGTGAGGTTCTGCTCCGAGTTCTCGGCCAACAGTCGGGCCAGCAGCAGCAGCGAGTTCAACGGCGTACGCAGCTCGTGGCTCATGTTGGCCAGGAACTCCGACTTGTACGCCGACGCCCTCGTGAGCTGCTGGGCCTTCTCCTCCAGGCCGAGCCGGGCCAGCTCGATCTCCCGGTTCTTCGTCTCGATGTTGCCCTTCTGCTCCGAGAGCAGCTGCGCCTTGTCCTCCAGCTCGGCGTTGGTGCGCTGGAGTTCCGCCGACTGCTCCTGCAACTCGTGGGCGAGCCGCTGCGACTGCGCGAGCAGTTCCTCCGTACGCCGGTTGGCCTGGATGGTGTTGACGGCGATGCCGGTGGTGAGCACGAGCCGCTCCAGGAACGACAGGTGCAGCTCGGAGAAGGCCGCCACGCTGGCGAACTCGATGACCCCGAGCAGCTCGCCCTCGAAGAGCACGGGCAGCACGACCAGGTCGGCCGGCGGGGTCTCGGCGAGCCCGGAGCGGAGCATCAGCCGGCCGTCCGGCGCCCCGCCCATCCGGATGGTGCGGCGGGACAGGGCGGCCTGGCCGACCAGCCCCTCGCCGGGGCCGAAGGTGACCTCGTGCCCCCGGGCGACGTAGCCGTAGGAGGCGGTCAGCCGCAGCCGCATCACGCCCTCGGAGTTGTCCGCCAGGAAGAACGCGCCGAGCTGCGCGTCGACCAGCGGGGTCACCTCCATCATGATCATCCGGCAGACCTCGCCCAGGTCGCGCTGCCCCTGGAGCAGGCCGCCGATCCGGGCCAGGTTCGAGTCGAGCCAGCCCTGCTCGGCGTTCTTCTTGGTCGTCTCCCGGAGGGTGACGATCATCTGGTTGATGTTGTCCTTCAGCTCGGCGACCTCGCCCTGCGCCTTGACGGCGATCCGCTGGGTCAGGTCGCCCCGGGTCACCGAGGTGGAGACCTGCGCGATGGCGCGCAGCTGGGTGGTGAGGGTCGAGGCGAGCTGGTTGACGTTCTCGGTGAGGTCGCGCCACGTGCCGGAGACGCCCTTGACCTGGGCCTGGCCACCCAGCTTGCCCTCGCTGCCCACCTCGCGGGCCACCCGGGTCACCTCGTCGGCGAACGACGAGAGCTGGTCCACCATCGTGTTCACCGTCGACTTCAACTCCAGGATCTCGCCCTGGGCGTCGACCGTGATCTTCTGCGACAGGTCACCCTTCGCCACCGCCGTGGTGACCGAGGCGATGTTGCGCACCTGCGACGTCAGGTTCGACGCCATCGAGTTCACGTTGTCCGTCAGGTCCCGCCACGTACCCGAGACGCCCTTGACCTGGGCCTGACCGCCCAGCTTGCCCTCCGTACCCACCTCGCGGGCCACGCGCGTCACCTCGTCGGCGAACGACGACAGCTGGTCCACCATCGTGTTCACCGTCGACTTCAGCTCCAGGATCTCGCCCCGGGCATCCACCGTGATCTTCTGCGACAGGTCACCCTTCGCCACCGCCGTGGAGACCTGGGCGATGTTGCGCACCTGGGCGGTCAGGTTCGACGCCATCGAGTTCACGTTGTCGGTCAGGTCCCGCCAGGTGCCGGCGACACCGCGCACCTGGGCCTGCCCGCCGAGCTTGCCCTCCGTACCCACCTCGCGGGCCACCCGGGTCACCTCGTCGGCGAACGACGACAGCTGGTCCACCATCGTGTTCACCGTCGACTTCAACTCCAGGATCTCGCCCCGGGCATCCACCGTGATCTTCTGCGACAGGTCACCCTTCGCCACCGCCGTGGTGACCGAGGCGATGTTGCGCACCTGCGACGTCAGGTTCGACGCCATCGAGTTCACGTTGTCCGTCAGGTCCCGCCACGTACCCGAGACGCCCTTGACCTGGGCCTGACCGCCCAGCTTGCCCTCCGTGCCCACCTCGCGCGCGACGCGGGTCACCTCGTCGGCGAACGACGACAGCTGGTCCACCATCGTGTTGACGGTGTTCTTCAGCTCCAGGATCTCGCCCTGGGCGTCGACGGTGATCTTCTGCGACAGGTCGCCCTTCGCCACCGCCGTGGAGACCTGGGAGATGTTGCGCACCTGGCTGGTCAGGTTGCCGGCGAGCTGGTTGACGTTCTCGGTCAGGTCCCGCCAGGTGCCGGAGACGCCGCGCACCTGGGCCTGGCCGCCGAGCTTGCCCTCGATGCCCACCTCGCGCGCGACGCGGGTCACCTCGTCGGCGAACGACGACAGCTGGTCCACCATCGTGTTGACGGTGTCCTTCAGCTCCAGGATCTCGCCCTGCGCCGCCACGGTGATCTTCTGCGACAGGTCGCCCCGGGCCACCGCCGTGGAGACCTGGGCGATGTTGCGCACCTGGGCGGTCAGGTTCGACGCCATCGAGTTGACGCTGTCGGTCAGGTCCTTCCAGGTGCCGGCCACGTTCGGCACCTCGGCCTGCCCGCCGAGCTTGCCCTCGGTGCCCACCTCGCGGGCCACCCGGGTGACCTGCTCGGCGAAGAGCCGCAGGGTGTCGGTGAGGTAGTTCATCGTGTCGGCCAGCTCGGCGACCTCGCCGCGCGCGCTGACCGTGATCTTCTGCGACAGGTCGCCCTTGGCCACCGCCGTCGCCACCTGGGAGATCGACCGCACCTGGCCGGTCAGGTTCGACGCCATGGTGTTCACCGAGTCGGTGAGGTCCTTCCAGGTGCCGGCGACGCCGCGCACGTCGGCCTGGCCGCCGAGCTTGCCCTCGGTGCCCACCTCCCGGGCGACCCGGGTGACCTCGTTGGAGAAGGACGAGAGCTGGTCGACCATCGTGTTGACCGTGCGGCCGATCCGCAGGTACTCGCCGCGCAGCGGCCGGCCGTCGATCTCCAGGGCCATGTGCTGGGAGAGGTCGCCGTCGGCCACCGCGACGATGACCCGGGCGATCTCCGTGGTCGGCCGGCCCAGGTCGTCGATCAGCGAGTTGACCGCCCGCTGCCCCTCCGCCCAGGAGCCGTCCAGGCCCTCGTCGTCCAGGCGCTCGGTGAGCCGACCGTCCCGCCCGACGATCCGGCTGATCCGCCGCAGGTCGAGGTACTGCCGCTCCTGGAGCGACACGACCTCGTTGAACGCGTCCGCCACCTCACCGGCCCGGCCCGCCCGGCGGGGCAGCCGGACCTTCAGGTCGCCCCGACCGACCCGGCGCAGTGCCTCGGTCAGCTCGCCGAGGAGCGCCTCGTGGTCGGGCGCGGACGGGTCCACGGTCGCCGACTGTTTCGTGGTCATCATTCCTCGCTCAGCTCGGGGCCACCGGCTCCTGCCGACGCCGGCCATCCCCTCATTGTGCCCGCGACCCCCACCCCGGCCGGCGACCATGCAGTCGTGGTGCCTCGTGAAACGGGCGAAGGGTCAGCATCCGCCCACCACGGGTGCATGATCGACGAGGCGGGAGGGCGGGGCGGGGTGGGTACTCGTACGGGCATCGGCTTGGCACCCGCACGGGTGGCGGTGGAGGATACGGGGATGTCAGCGGAGGCGGGGCCCGCGACGAACGGGGGCCGAGACGAGCACGTCCGGCGCGTCAGGCTCCCCGCGGACCGGCGTACACCGGCCGCGGCGCGGGCCCTCGTCCGGTCCGTCCTCACCGAGGCCCGCCTGGACGGACTGGCCAACGAGGCCATGCTGCTCACCACCGAGCTCACCACCAACGCGGTGGAGCACGCCCGCACCGAACTGGACATCGAGGTGGTCGCCGACCAGGTCGGGATCACCGTCACGGTGTCCGACTTCGCCGCCGGCCCCGTGGAGGAGCTGACCGTCGGGGTACGCAACGACGCCACCGACATCGACGAGGTCTCCGAGCGCGGCCGGGGGCTGCTGCTGGTCGACCACTTCGCCAGCCGCTGGGGCACCACCTACCTGCCCACCGGCAAGGGCGTCTGGTTCCGGCTGGACCTGCCCGGCACGGCCACGAACGCCCCGGGGGGGCCCGTCGCGGCGACCGCCGGGGGCGGCGCGCCGACGACCCCGGAGAGCTCCGCGCCGAGCGCCGGGGCCATGAGCGAGCTGATGCAGACCACCCCCGATCCGTACGCCGAGGATCCGCTGCCCGACTTCGCGACCAGCCTGCTCACCCGCGTGGCGGAGATGGTCGGCGCGGCGGGCGGGGTCGTGCGGTTGGACCGGGGCGACGGGCAGGGCACCCAGGTGCTGGCCCGCTACGGCCGCCAGCCCCGGCCCGGCAACGAGCTGCTCCGGGTGCCGCTGGCCGTGCACCGGCCGTACGCCGGCGAACTGGAGCTGGACGCGGCCCCGTCGGCGTACGCGCGACCGTTGGCCGTGCTGATGGCCGAGCGGCTCTCGCTGCACCTGGAGAACGACCGGCTGCGTCGGGCGGACGTCCGCCGGCAGGCCTGGCTGACCTTCCTCGCCGAGGCCAGCGAGCTGCTCGCGCAATCGCTGGACGTCGAGCTGACCATGGCGCTCGTCCCCCAGCTCGTGGTGCCCCGGCTCGGGCAGTGGTGCGCGGTGCACACGACCGACGAGTGGGGCCGGCTGCGCCTCGCGGCGGCCAGCCACGCCGACGAGTCGGTGCTGCCCCAGCTGCACCAGGTCCTCGACGAGACCGGCCCGGACTCGGTCCAGGCCCGGCTGCGCGAGGCGTCCCGCAACGGCACCCAGATGCCGCTCGGCGCGCCGATGGAGGGCTTCGCCGTACCGCTGATCGCGCGGGGGCAGCGGCTGGGCACGCTGGCCGTCGGCCGGCACCAGCGGCACCGGCACGACCCCGACGAGGTCGCCGTGCTGGAGGACGTCGCCCGACGGGCGGCGCTGGCGATCGAGAACGCCCGGATCCACGCCGAACGCCGGCGCATCGCGCACACGCTCCAGCAGTCGCTGCTGCCGCCGGTGCTGCCCGTGGTCGAGGGCATCGGCTTCGCCGCCGAGTACGTCCCGACCGGCGGCGACGTCGACGTCGGTGGCGACTTCTACGACGTGGTGCCCCTGCCGGACGGGCGCTGGCTCGTGGTGATCGGCGACGTCTCGGGCAAGGGGGTGCAGGCGGCCACGGTCACCGGCCTGGTCCGCGACGTCATCCGGGTGCTGGTGGGCGACGGCAAGCCGCTGCCGGAGGCGCTGGCCCGGGTCAACGAGACGCTGTTGGAGCGGGGCGGTGGACGCTACTGCACCCTGGCCCTGGCGGCGGTCGGCCCCGGCGAGGGCAAGCAGCTCGACGTCTGTCTGCATCTCGCCGGCCACGACCGGCCGGTGCTGCTGCCCGCCGGCGGCGGGGCGCGTTTCGTCGGCACCGGGGGCACGGCGCTCGGCCTGCTCGACTCGATCGCCTCCCCGACGGCGGAGGTGCCGCTCGACCCGGGCGACGCGCTGGTCTTCTACACCGACGGGGTCACCGAGCGGCGGCGCGGTCGGGAGCTGTTCGGCACCGAGCGGCTGCGCGTCGCCGCCATGCCGCTGGCCGGCTACTCGGCCGACGTGGTCGCGGCCCGACTCCGCTCGACGGCGATCGGCTTCTCCGCCGAGGCACCCCGCGACGACATCGCCATCCTGGTGCTCCGCAACGACGCCAGCTGAGCACCGGTGGCCCGGCTGGCACGGCCGACCGGCTGGTGGTGACCGGCCGGGGTGGCCTGCCCGCCGTCGGACGGTCGGCGCCGGTCAGGGCCGGCACGCCGCCTGCCCGCGAGAACGGGTCGGCGCCGCCGGACGACTCCGCTAGGTTGGCCGCATGTCGAGCACCGTCCATGGAGCCACCGAGCGTCCGCCGCTGCTGCGCAGCGTCGTCGCCACCCAGGCGGCTCTTCTCGCCGCCTTCGCGGTCGTCGTCGCGCTCTGGGTGGGCCGGATGGCCGTTGCCGGGGTCGGGCCCGAGGAGATGCGCACCGGCGCCTACGACCCGAAGGACCTGGTGCCGTTCGGCCTGAGTGGAGCGAATCCCCTCACCTGGCTGTACGGCGCGGTGTCGCTGCGCTACCTCGCCGGCCTGGCCGCCGGGCCGCTGCTGGCGGTCTACTCGGTGGTGCTGCTGGCCGGGAGCCGGCCGGCCATGTCCCGCCGCACCTTGCGGGTGCTGCTGGGCCTGACCGTGGGCGCGGTGCTGGTGACCGCGCTCCGCTTCGCACCGATCGGCACGGACATGCAGCGCTGGTGGCTGGACTGAGCCAACCGCGACTCCGGCGAGGCGCGAGCGGCTCACCGAGCACGTCAGAGGCCGCCGGGGAGGCGGCCCGGGGCGAGGCGGTGGTGCGGGTCGAGGTGCTCCTTGGCCGCCCGCAGCCGGGCCAGCCCGGCCAGCTCGCCCCACAGGTCGACGGCCCGCCGGACGGCGGCCGGCGCGGAGACCACCACGCACCGGCCCTGCCGGGCGAGGAGCACGCCGCGGACGGCGGCCAGGATCGACGCCACCCGGTCGGGGGGCATGGCACCGGGCAGGGCCGTGTGCACCACGCCGAGGCCGGCGGAGCCGCGCACCGGCACGGGCCCACCGGCGGCGTCCCGCAGCGCGTAGACGGCGGCGTGCAGGTCGGCGATCGGCACCTCGATCCGCAGTGCCGTGTCACCCGGGCCGAACGGGTAGCGCCGCCACCAGTCGGGCGCGGCGTGGCTGGCGGCCGTGCCCGGGCCGAGGAGCGCGACGAGCCGGTCCGCGCGCTCGGCCACGTCGGCCGGACCGCCCTCCAGCAGCACCACCAGCCGCCCGGCGCCGCCCGGGCCGCCGCGGACGCGCCCCGCCATCGACGGGTGCGCGGCCATCGCGGCGGCCCGGGTGCCCTGGCGCGGCCGGGGTCCCGCGCCGGCCGGCAGGTCCAGCTCGACCGCCGCCGGGTCGAGGCGCGCGGCGAGCACGGTGCGGATCAGGTCGTGCACCTCCAGCGGGGTCCACACCGGCCGGCTGACCCAGAGCCGGCCGGCCGGGACGGGCTGCACCCGCAGGGTCGCCGAGACCAGCACGCCGAGCGCACCCTGCGAGCCGCACAGCAGCCGGGCCAGTTCCAGACCGGCGAGGCCGCCCCCGGCGTCGACCAGCTCGCCGTCCGCGTCGAGGTAGCGCACCCGGACGAGCTGGTCGCAGGGGCTGCCGTGGCGGTGCCGCAGCGGCCCCGACTCGCCGGCGGCGAGCACGCCGCCGAGGGTGGCGCCGGGCGACGGGGCGTCGAGCGCCAGGCGCTGCCCGGTGCGGTCCAGCGTGGCCTGCACCGCGCGCAGCGGCGTGCCCGCCCCGACCTGCGTGGTCGGCGCGCCGACCGGCTCGTGCCCGATCCCGGCGAGCCGGCCGGTGTCGAGCATGATGTCGACCCGGTCGGGGGCGGCGCCCCAGTCGATCTTCGTGCCGGCGCCGCGGGGCACCACCGTCAGGTCGTGCCGGGCGGCGAGCCGCAGCACCTCGGCCGCGGCGCGGGCGCCGCCCGGGACGGCGACCCAGCGGGCCGGACGGCCGGCCACCTCGTCGGCGGGGCCGGCGAAGCGGGCGAACGGCGGGCCGCAGATCTCCGCCAACCGGCGGGTGATGTCGAGGGCTCCGGGCCGGTCGGTGGAACTCGTTGCAGCCGCCATGCCGGCCATCGTACACATGTTCGAAAGATGTGGCGGCGGGTCGTCGACGAGGCCGCGCGGCGGGCGGCGCGCGGCCGGTAACGTGGCGCCGTGACCACCGAGACCCCCGTGCCCACGGCGAAGCGGGTGCCCAGCGAGCGCACCCACCACGGCGACACCGTCGTCGACGAGTACGCCTGGCTCACCGCCAAGGACGACCCGGAGACCATCGCCTACCTCACCGCCGAGAACGCGTACACCGAGGCCCGGACGGCGCACCTCGAAGGGCTGCGCGCCGACCTGTTCGAGGAGATCCGGCGACGCACCCAGGAGACCGACCTGTCGGTGCCCAGCCGCAAGGGCGGCTACTGGTACTACACGCGGACGGTCGAGGGCCAGCAGTACGGCGTGCAGTGCCGCCGTGCCGTGCGCGACGGCGAGACCGAGCCGCCGGTCAGCGTGGACGGTGCTCCGCTCGACGGCGAGGAGGTGCTGCTCGACGGCAACGTGCTCGCCGAGGGGCACGACTTCTTCGCGCTCGGCGCGTTCGACGTCAGCCCGGACGGGCGGTGGGTGGCCTACTCCACGGACTTCTCCGGTGACGAGCGGTTCACGCTGCGGGTCAAGGATCTCTCCACCGGCGAACTGCTGCCCGACGAGGTGCCCGACACGTTCTACGGCACCGCCTGGTCCGCCGACGCCTCCGTGCTGTTCTACGTGACGGTGGACGAGACGTGGCGCCCCAACCGGGTCTGGCGGCACACCCTGGGCACGCCGTCCACCGAGGACGTGGTGGTCTACCAGGAGGACGACGAGCGGTTCTGGGTCGGCGTGGAGCTGAGCCGCTCGGAGCGGTTCATCCTCATCGACGCGCACAGCAAGATCACCAGCGAGGTGCTGGTGATCCCGGCCGGCAACCCGACCGGCACGCCGGCGTCCGTGGCGCCCCGGCGGCAGGGCGTGGAATACACCGTCGAGCACCACGGGCACCGCTTCCTGATCTTGCACAACGACGGCGCGGAGGACTTCGCGCTGGCCTACACCTCGGCGGACGCGCCCGGCGACTGGGTGCCGCTGATCGAGCACTCGCCCGGCACCCGGCTGGAGGCGGTCGACGCCTTCGCCGACCACCTGGTCGTCTCGCTGCGCACCAACGGGCTGACCGGGCTGCGGGTGCTGCCCGTCGGCGGCGGCGACGCCTACGACATCGACTTCCCGGAGCCGCTCTACAACGTCAGCCTGCAGAGCAACCCGGAATACCGCACCAGGCAGATCCGGCTGGGCTACACCTCGCTGGTCACGCCCGGCTCGGTCTACGACTACGACCTGGTCACCCGGCAGATGGTGCTGCGCCGGCAGAAGCCGGTGAAGCCCGGGCCGGACGGGCGGGCGTACGACCCGGCCGACTACGAGCAGCACCGCGACTGGGCGCTCGCCGACGACGGCACCCGGGTGCCGATCTCGCTGGTCTGCCGGGCCGGCACCCCGAAGGACGGCTCCGCCCCCTGCGTGATCTACGGCTACGGCTCGTACGAGGCGAGCATGGACCCGTGGTTCTCCGTCCCCCGGCTCTCGCTGCTCGACCGGGGCGTCGTCTTCGCCGTGGCGCACGTCCGCGGCGGCGGCGAGCTGGGCCGCAGCTGGTACGACCAGGGCAAGCTGCTGGCCAAGAAGAACACCTTCACCGACTTCGTCGCCTGCGCCCGGCACCTGGTCGAGGCGGGCTGGACGGCGAGCGACCGGCTCGTGGCCCGGGGCGCCTCGGCCGGCGGGCTGCTGATGGGCGCGGTCGCCAACCTCGCCCCGGACGCGTTCGCCGGGATCGTCGCGCAGGTGCCCTTCGTGGACGCGCTCACCTCGATCCTCGACCCGTCGCTGCCGCTGACCGTCACCGAGTGGGAGGAGTGGGGCAACCCGCTGGCCGACCCGGAGGTCTACGCCTACATGAAGTCCTACACGCCGTACGAGAACGTGCGGGCGGTGGACTACCCGGCGATCCTCGCGGTGACCAGCCTCAACGACACCCGGGTGCTCTACCACGAGCCGGCGAAGTGGATCGCCCGGCTGCGGACGGTCGCCCCGCGCGGCGACTACCTGCTGAAGACCGAGATGGGCGCCGGCCACGGCGGCCCGAGCGGCCGTTACGACTCCTGGCGCGAGGAGGCGTTCGTCAACGCCTGGATCCTCGACCGCCTCGGCCGCGCCTGAGCGGGGTCGGGCAGGGGCCCCGCCGACAGGAGGGGCCCCTGCCCGGCGGTCTCAGCCGAGGACGCCG
Organism: Micromonospora sp. CPCC 205546; assembly: GCF_036902715.1. NCBI lineage: Bacteria > Bacillati > Actinomycetota > Actinomycetes > Micromonosporales > Micromonosporaceae > Micromonospora > Micromonospora sp. CPCC 205546. The sequence continues at coordinate 327,573 of NZ_JBAKHL010000004.1, read as the reverse complement.
GCCAGCACCGCCGGGTCGACGTTGCCGCCGGTGACCACGGCGACCGTACGGCCCGGCGGCAGCTCGGCGGCGCGGAACAGCCGGGCGGCCACGGCCACCGCACCGCTCGGCTCCACGACCAGGCGGGCGTCGCGGACCAGCCGGCCCATCGCGGCCCCGATCTCCTCCTCGGTCACCGTGACGATGCGGTCGAGCCGGGCCCGCAGGTGGGCGAGGGTCAGCTCGGACGGTGGCAGGCGCAGCCCGTCGGCCATCGTGCGGTAGGTGCGCTCCTCGCCCCACACCACCACCGAGCCGGCCGCCAGCGAGTCCCGGGCGTCGGCGGCGAGTTCCGGCTCGACGCCGATCACCGTCGCCCCCGGGCGCAGGGCGGTGACCGCGGTCGCGACGCCGGAGGAGAGCCCGCCACCGCCCACGGGCACCAGCACCACGTCGACGTCGGGCAGGTCCTCGACGATCTCCAGCCCGACCGTGCCCTGCCCGGCCACGATCCGCCGGTCGTCGAAGGGCGGCACCAGCACCGCACCCGTCGTCGCGGCGATCCGCTCGGCCTCCGGGCCGCGTCGCGGGGGCGGCACCAGCAGCACCTCGACGCCCAACGCCCGGATTTGGTCGACCTTGACGGCCGGGGCGCCCTCGGGCACCACGATCCGGCACGGCACGCGGGCCGCCCGGGCCGCGTACGCCAGCGCCAGGCCGTGGTTGCCCGACGAGTGGGTGACCACGCCGCGCGCCCGCTGCTCGGGCGTCAGCCGGGCCACCGCGTGGGTCGCGCCGCGCAGCTTGAACGACCCCACCGGTTGCAGGCTCTCCGGCTTGAGCCACAGCTGCGCATCCCATCCGGTCCGCAGCAACGGGGTACGCAGCACGGTGCCCGCGATGTCGGCGGCGGCGTTGCGGACGTCGGTGATCGAGACCAGCTCCATCGCCCCATCCTGCCCGACACGCGGGGGCACCACGGTCCTACATCGGTTCGACCGGGACGGCGAGCGGCTGCTCCGTCCGCCCCGCCGTGTAGTCCATCTCGACCGGGTCGCCCTCCCACGGGACCACGAACGTCCCAGTGGTGTTGCCGTCGACGTTGTACGGCCGGTTCGGGTGCCGCGCGCTGCGCAGCCACTTCCTGGACAGTGTGTGCAACCACTTCCGCTGGCGCTCCCAGACGACGAGGTGCCCGGTGCCGTCCAGCCGGTACATCAGTTTGCGCCGGCCCTGGATGGCCCGGTAGAGCTCCGGGACCGAGAAGTTGAGCGGCGGGTAGTTGGCCGTCGCGTCCTTCTCCCCGTAGACGATGAGCACCGGCACCTCCTCGCCGAGGTTGGTGCGGTCGGCGGTCACCCGCTCCCGGTTCCAGCCCCACCAGTACGCGTTGCGGAACCGCGAGACACCGGGCCCCCAGGTGCGAGCTACCTGGTCGTTGTCGAGGAAGGCGTCCCACACCACGTCGACGATGTCGTGGGCGTCGTCCCGCTGGCCCGGGTAGCGGGGTTCCACGTCCACCTCGCTGTCCCACGACTTCTTGAAGCCGGTCCTGTGCAGGATGTGCATCGGGAACCCGTACACCGAGCAGGGGGTGCTGACCGGCAACGGCGTCGACGGCGCCGACGGGCCCGTCACCGCGAAGATCGGTGCGAGCAGCAGGAGGCTGGCCACCTTGGCGGGGTCGACCGTCATGGCGTACGGACCGACGGCGTAGGCGCCCGCCGAGTAGCCGATCAGATCGATCTTGGGTGGCATGTCCGGCCGGCCCAGGATCCAGTTGACGACGCTACCGAGTTCCCCCCAGTCGCTCGCCGAGTTGGTGAGCTGCTTCGGATACCTGGCCGCGCACGGTTCCCGGGGCAGCAGGAGGTGCTGCTGGAGCGGGTTGATGTTGCACGGGTCGTTCATCTGCACCGGGCGGGTCGACCTTCCCATCCCCTGGAGGTCCATGACGAAGACGTCGAACCCGTCCTCCGCCAGCTCCCTCGCCCAGCTGTACCTGCCCTCTCCCGCGTCGTACCGCAGGTCGAACGAGACGAGCCCCGGGCTGCTGCGGCCGTGCACCATGAGCACCGGTTGGCGGTCCCGGCCCGGCGGGAGGTCGGGTTTGAACCAGCGGACGAACAGCTGGATCAGCGCGCCGTTGTTCGCGTCGAGGTTCGACGTGTGGCTGACCGCGAAGTCCTCGCTGGTGAATTGCATGAGCGGTACTCCGATACTCCGGCCTGGGCTGGCATGGGCACGTCCCGGTGACGCCAGGATCGCCTGCCGCCCCGGGAGGCGCGGGTCGGCCGCTGCGCGTTCACCCGTCCGGGCGCCGGCACCCGGCGGCCCGTTCGCCGGTGCCTAGACTGCCGGAGTGACCGGGGGCGACGGGGTGGACGACGACGAGCCGGCCGAGGGCTCACCGGCGGCGGGGTGGCGGGCGGCGGCGCGCGACCGGCGCGTCTGGGCGATCCTCGCGGTGGTCGCGTTCCTGCTGGTGTGCTGCTGTTCCGCCGCCGCCGGGACGCTGCTCGCACTCGCCACCGGCCTGCTCGCCGTCTGACGCGGCCCGGCGACCCGACGGCCGGTTCGCGGGGCGAGCTGGCCGGCGGATCGCGGGCTCAGGTCGCCCGAATCTCCTCCACGGCCGTGCTCGCGCGCAGGAAGAGCAGGCCGACGCCGACCGTCACCAGCACCGCCGTCAGGGCGCCGGCCCCGAGCATCGCGAGCTGTCCCAGCGGTACGTCGGGCGGCACGGTCACCTCCGAGACCTGCACCATCCGGGTGTGGCGCGCCCGGGTGACCGGGTCGGCGCAGAGCTGGGCGGTGGCGTCGCAGACCTCGTCGTAGTCGGTGCCGTGCGGCGCGCGGAAGAGCCCCCGGGCCAGCAGCAGGCCCACGGCGAGGGCGAGGGTCACCGCCGGCACGGCCGGGGCCAGCGACTGCCAGGCGATGGACCGGCCGAGCGTGGGCCGGGGCACCCCGGTCGCCACCAGGGCCGCGTACGCACGCCGCCGGGCGGTGATCCCCTCGACCACCGCGACCACCAGCCCACCGGCGGCGACCAGCATGGCCACCGCCACCGCCAGGTCCACCAGGTCCATGGTCCGCAGATAGAAGTCGTCGCCGGCCAGTCCGCCCCCGGTCCGCCGGCTCAGCTCGCCCGCCGCGACGAAGTACTCCCGCAGCCCGGCCGCGCCCGCGCCGAGGAGCACCGCCGCCAGCAGGGCGGCGAAGGTGCGGCTGCCCGCCCACGGATCGGCCATCAGCCGGCGGGCGGCCAGCAGCGCGGCCGGCCCCCGTGCGTAGCGGTGCAGCACCCGCCCGGTGATCCAGGAGATCCAGCCGGTGCCGACGACCACCCCGACCATCGCGGCCAGCCCGCCGCCGATCAGCAGCGCCGGCACCAGCCACGACGGCGCGTCGGTGCCGCGGCGGTCGTACCAGCGGGTGACCGGTTCGATGGCGACGAAGGCGGCCAGCCCGGCGACGATGAGGACGCCCGCCCAGGGCCGGGGGCCGCGTTCCCGACGGTGCGTACGCAGCACGCCGAACGGGGTCGTGCTCACCCGGCGCAGCATCAGCGCGGTGGCCAGCGCCGCCACGACCGGCAGCCCGACCAGCACGCCCACCAGCACGCCCGCCGAGGGCAGCACGTCGGTGGGCAACGCGAGCCGGCCCCGGGCGTCGGGCCGGTCGAACAGCTCCCGGCCGGCGAAGTGGACCGACGCGCCGGCCAGCGTGCCGAGCAGGCTCGCCAGGCCTGTCTCCAGCACGGCGATCCGGGTCACCTGGCCCGGGCTGGCGCCGGCCAGCCGGAACGCGGCCAGCCGGCGGTCCCGTGCCGGGGCGCCGAGCCGGGCGCACTGCCCCGCCAGCGCGAGCACGGGAACCATGAGCAGCAGCAGGGCGAAGGCCGTGCCGCCGCGCAGCCCCGGCTCGACGAGCAGCTGGTTGGCGTAGTGGTGGGACCAGCGGGCGCCGTTGCCGTCGGTGGCGGGCGGGGTCGGGATCGCCAGCACGGTGAGAGCGGCCAGGGCGGCGAGGGTGGCCAGGGCGGCGCTGAGCGCGGTCAGCGCCACCCGGGCGGTGTCGGTGCGGGTGCCGGCCAGGGCGAGGCGGAGCAGGGTGGACGGTCTCACCGGCGGCTGCCCGGCAGCGGGGTGTCGAGACCGAGCCCGGTGTGGTCGACCATGCCGTCGCGGAGGATGACCTCACGGTCGGCGTACGCGGCGATCTGCGGCTCGTGGGTGACCAGGACTACCGTGGTCCGCTGCTCGCGGGCGAGCCGGACCAGCTGGATGAGCACCTGTTCGCTGGCGAGCGTGTCCAGCGCGCCGGTCGGCTCGTCGGCGAAGAGCACCCGGGGCTCGGTGACCAGGGCCCGCGCCATGGCGCAGCGCTGCTGCTGCCCGCCGGACATCTCGCCCGGCCGGACGTCGGCCAGGTCGACCACGCCGAGCCGGTCCATCCAGGACAGCGCCGCCGTGCGGGCCTCGCGCCGCCGGGTGCCGGCGAGGAGCAGCGGCAGGGCGACGTTCTCGGCGGCGGTCAGCTCCGCGACGAGCTGACCGAACTGGAAGAGCACCCCGAACTCGGTGCGGCGCAGCCGGGACCGCGCCGCCTCGGACCAGGTGTCGATGCGGTGGCCGTGCCAGCTCACCTCGCCGGCGTCCGGGCGCAGGATGCCGGCGAGGCAGTGCAGCAGGGTCGACTTGCCGCAGCCGCTCGGGCCGGTGACGGCGACGATCTCCCCCTCGGCGACGTCGAGCGTGACGCCGCGCAGCGCGGGTGTCCGCCCGTAGGTCTTGACCACGCCGCGAGCCTGAAGTTCCGTCACGAGTGCACCTCCCGGTGCCAGTCGGCGACGCGCTCCAGGGTGGTCCGCAACCACCGCAGGTCGGCGTCGAGATGGGCGATGGCGAAGTCGGCCGCGAGGACGTCGTCGAGGCTGGCCGAGGGCGCCGTCTTCACCGCGGTCAGCTCGCGCAGCCGCGCGGTGTGGGCCTGCCACTGGGCGACGAGACAAGCGCGGGCCGTCTCCACGTCGGACACCAGCAGCGCCACGACCACCTTGGCGAGCAGGGTGCTGGTGACGTACGGCATCGGCGGCTCGACCTCGGCGAGCCACCGCTCCAGCGCGGCCCGGCCGTCGGCGGTCAGCGCGTACGCGGTGCGCTCCGGGCCGCCCTCGCGTTCCTGCCCGGCGGGTGCCACCAGCCCGTCGCGCTGCAACCGCCCGAGAGTGGAGTAGACCTGCCCGAAGGCCAGCGGCCGGGCGCGCGGCAGGCGCTCGTCGTGGGCGCGCTTCAGCTCGTAGCCGTGCCGGGCACCGGCGGCCAGCAGCGCGAGCAGGACGTGCGGCGTGGACACGGCGCCACTATTCACCGAGTGAATAGTGACTGTCAAGGAGCCCGCGCGGCGGGTCGGTGAGGACGTGGAGCCGGCCCGCCGTCAGTTGCGGCGCAGGGCGACCACGGCGACGTCGTCGTGGATCTCCGGGGGAGCCAGCTCGACGAGGAGCCGTTCGCAGAACCGGTCCAGGTCGTCGTCGACCCGGCCGGCGGCCACCGCCAGAGCGGCCAGCCCGTCGTCGATCGTCGCGTCGCGCCGCTCGATCAGGCCGTCGGTGTAGAACACCAGTGTCGCCCCGGCCGGCAGCACGAATTCCAGGTCGGGCGGTCGGGGCGCGCGGACCCCGAGCAGCGGGGCCGAGTGCTGCACGAACTCCACCTTGCCGTCGAGGCTGAGCGCCGGCGGCAGGTGCCCGGCGCTGGCCAGCCGGATCCGGCCGCTGGGTGGGTGCAGCAGCAGCACGCAGATCGTGGCCAGCTCGTTGGGGAGCAGGATGCGCATGAGTTCGTTGACCCGGTGCAGGATCTCGCCCGGCTGGTGCCCCTCCACCGCGTACGCCCGCACCGCGTGCCGCAGCTCGGCCATGACCGTCGCGGCGTGCAGCGAGTGGCCGGCCACGTCGCCGATCGCCAGCAGCAGGTGACCGTCGAGCATCACCAGCTCGTAGAAGTCGCCGCCCACCTCGGTCTGTGCGCTCGCCGGCTCGTACCGCACGGCCAGGTCGAGCCCGTTGACCTCCGGGATCCGGCGCGGCAGCAGGCTGCGCTGGAGGGTGACCGCGATGCGGTGCTCCTCGTCGAAGGAGCGCTGCGCCTCCACCGCCGCCGCCACCGCCTGGGCGAGCTGCCGCAGCACCGGGGTGCGGGCGGTCTGCGTGGCGGTGGGCACGACCACGTAGAGCGGCGCCCGGTCCTCACGCAGCCGCGCGGCGGCCACCGTGACCGTGTCGCCCGCCGGCCACTCGACCAGGCCCCAGGCGGCCGGCTCGTCCACCCGGACCGCCGTGCCGGTCGGCACCCCGGTGTCGTCGACGACCCACGGGACGATCGCGGCCGTGCCGCCGGGGCCGTCCGCGATCCCGGCGAGACAGTCGCCGTCGAACGTCTCCGCGATCACCGCGGCCGGGCTCTTGAAGATCTGCGCGGCGCCGGCCGCCGCCGCCTCCAGCAGCCGCGCGAAGTTCGGGGCGGAGTGCACCGCCACGGTGGTGTCGGCCAGCCCGAGCAGCCGTTCGGCGAGCAGCTCCGCGCGCTGCCGGGCCCGGTAGTAGCGCAACACGGCGTGCGAGGTGGCGACCAGTTCCTCCGGCTCGATCGGCTCGGCCAGGTACGCGTCCGCGCCCCGGGTCAGCCCCTGCGCCCGGTCCGCCACGTCCACCGCGTGCGCGGACACGTGGATCACCGGCATCGCCGGGTGCGCCGCCTTGATCCGTTCACAGACCTCGAACCCGTTCAGGTCGGGCAGCCGCACGTCGAGCACCACGAGATCGACCGGGTCCACCCCGACCCGGGCCAGCGCCTCGGTGCCGGACTCGGCCTCCAGCACCGCGAACCCCGCGCGGGAGAGCCAGCTCACCAGGAGATAACGCTTGGTGGGGCTGTCGTCGACCACCAGCACCGTCGCCGGGCCACCCTCCACGTCACGCTCCTCCCGCGGGCAGGGTGACCGTGAACGTGCTGCCCCGCCCCGGCTCGCTGGACACCACCAGGGAGCCACCGAGCAGGTTCACCAACCGCCGCGCGTACGGCAGGCCGAGGCCCGTGCCGCCGACCCGGGTCGCGCCGGGCACCTGGTAGAACTCCTCGAAGATCCGCTCGTGCAGCTCCGGGGGGATGCCCGCGCCGGTGTCGGAGACGGAAAGCGACCACTGGTCGTCGCGCCGCTCCGCCCGCAGCCGGACCTCCCCGCGCTCGGTGAACTTGAGCCCGTTGTGCAGCAGGTTGCGCAGGACCTGGGCGAGCAGCACCTCGTCGGTACGCAGCGTCGCCGGGACGGGTGGCTCCTCCACCACCAGCTCCACGCCGGGTCGGGTGGCCAGGGCCCGCAGCGTGCCGCGCAACTGGCCGAAGACCGGCCGCAGGTCGACCTCGGTCCAGTCGGGCTCGATCCGGCCCGACTCGGCCTTGGCCAGGTCGAGCAGCTCGTTGACGAGCGTGAGGAGGTCCCCCGCCGACGAGCGGATCAGCCCGACCTGGCGGGCCTGCTCGGCGGTGAGCGGGTCGGAGGCGGAGTCGCCCAGCAGCCGGCCCAGTCCCATGATCGCGGTGACCGGTGCCCGCAGCTCGTGGCTGACGTTCGCCAGGAAGCGGCTCTTCGACTCGCTCGCCGCGCGCAGCTGCGCGGACTTCTCGTCCAGCTCGGCGTAGAGGGCCACCACACCGCGGTTGGTCTCCTCCAGCTCCTCGGTGAGCTGGTTGTAGAGCGCCATCACCCCACGGTTGGTCTCGGCCAGCTCCTCGTTGAGGACGGCCAGCTCGTCGCGCTGGCTGCGCACCTCGTCGAGGGCGGCGATCAGTTGCGCGTTCTGGGCGGCCAACTCGTCCAGGGCGCTGCCCGGGGCGTTCCGGTCGAGCTCGGCGCGCAGCTCGGCGAGACGCTCGGGGGTCGGCACCTCCGCGGTGACCGGAACACGTCGGGACATCCTCACGACCGTATCCCCCTCCCGGGTCACCACGCCCAACTTGTCCACCAACCGCGCCACGGCGCCGGACTGCGGCTCGTACCGCCCGCCGGGCAGCGGACGCACCGGGACGAGGTCCACCCGCAGGTGACGCCTGCCGTCGACGGCGTCGTCGACGAGGACGAATGCCACCTCCGCCCCGCCGACCGAGTGCAGCAGGTCCCGGGCGACCTCGCTGAGCGCCGTGGCGATGCGTACCTGGTCCTGGTGCTCCAGGCCCACCGCGGCGGCGACCTCGCGGCCCCGCTGCCGGACGACGAAGATGTCGTGTTCGACCCGCAGCGCCATCGTCAGCAGGAGCGCTCCGGTCGGTCCGGTCACGACCATCCCCGGACGACCAGGACGCAGGCGTCGTCGCGACGCGTGCCGGCGTCACGCAGCACCGTCGCGGCCACCACCAGGGGCGACCGGTCGGCGAGGCCGGGATAGTCGGCCAGCTGCCAGCGGTCCACCACCCCGTCACTGTGCATCACCAGCAGGGCGTCGGTCTCGAAGGGGTATTCGTACTCCCGGACCGAGGGACGCTGGTGCCCCGCGATGCCGGGCAGCGAGACCAGGCCCCGCCGCTTGCCGTCGGCGCCGATGACGGCGGCGGAGATGTTGCCCAGCCCCGAGTAGCGCAGCACCCCGGCCGACGGGTCCGGCTCGGCCACGGCCAGCGCCGCGCCGCGGGTGTGCGACATCGAGCGGTGCAGGTACGCGACGACCGTCGACGGCGCCCCCGGGGGCGCCTTGCGGAACGCGTCGAGCGCGGCGTCGGTGGCGGCGGAGGCGAGCGGCCCGTGCCCCAGGCCGTCGCAGACCAGCACCTGGTGCCGGCCCTCGACGGTCCGCCACCCGTACCCGTCGCCGCTGACCGACTCCCCGGCCAGCGGCCGGCTGAGCGCGCCGACCCAGGGCCGCTCGTGCCCGTCGTCGCGGTCCGGCCACACCTGGACGGCGAGGACGGTGCCGCGCCCCGGCCAGGAGTAGCCGTCGAACCAGCTGGCCTGCCGGACGATCGCGCCGAGGCCGATGCCGAGCGTCCCGGCGGTGGAGTGCCCGTCCTGGGAGGAGGCGGTGAGATCGACCATCCCGGGCCCGGCGTCGAGGGCCACCAGCTCCACGCCGGCCTCTCCGTCGCGCCGCACCGGCCGCAGCAGCAGGACACCGTCGTCGGCGTGCTTGACCAGGTTGCTGGTCAGCTCGGCGGCGACGATGGCCAGGTCGGCGGTGCGGGTGGTGCCGAGTTCGAGCTGGGCGCCGAGCCGTTCGGCGGCCCGACGCACCGTGCTGGCCGCGCTGCCGCTCTCGACCCGGAACCAGACGCCGCGGTCGGGGACCGCGTCGTCGTTCACCGGGACCACTTGGTGACCGTGATCCGGGTTCCCTCGCCCACGGCGGTCTGGATGTCGAACTCGTCCACCAGCCGGCGTGCGCCGCTGAGCCCGAGGCCGAGCCCGCCGCCGGTGGTGTAGCCGTCGGTCAGCGCCAGGTCGAGGTCGACGATGCCCGGTCCGGAGTCGGCGAAGACGATCCGCACGCCCCGCCGCCGACCGTTGTCCACCGTGGACACCTCGACCATGCCACCGCCGCCGTACACCAGGGTGTTGCGGGCCAGCTCGCTCGCCGCGGTGACGATCTTGGTCTGGTCGACCAGCGAGAGCTTCACCGCCACCGAGACCGTACGCACCAGCTGTCGGACGCGGACCACGTCCTCGTCGCTGCGGATCGCCTGCGCCTGCGGTTGGCCCAGGTCGACTCCGGCGGTCATGACAACGCCGTCGTCTCGGCGTCCGGTTCGTCGTCGAACGCGAGCTCGTGCTCGTCGGCGTGGGCCGCCGCGATCAGCTCCATGCCCCGCTCGACGTTGAGCGCCGTCCGGATGCCGTTGAGCGACAGGCCCAGCTCGACCAGGGTGATGGCGACGGCGGGACGCATCCCGACCACGACCGTCTCCGCGTCGAGCACCTTGGAGATCGAGGCGATGGTCGACAGCATCCGACCGACGAAGGAGTCGACGATGTCCAGGGCGGTGATGTCGATGATCACGCCGTGGCAGCCGGTGGCGACGATCCGCTCCGCGAGGTCCTCCTGGAGCTGGACCGCCGTCTGGTCGGACATGTCGACCTGGATGGAGACCAGCAGGATGTCGCCGATCTTGAGGATCGGCACCCGTTCCATCAGGCCTCCCGGCGCTGGCGGCGGCCGGTCTCGACCCCGGTGAGCCGGAGCACGTGCCGCAACGCGTCGGCGAGGCTGGCCTTGGTGGCGATGTCGCCGAACTCGATGCCCAGGGCCACGATGGTCTGCGCGATCTGGGGCCGGATGCCGGAGATGATGCAGTCGGCGCCCATCAGCCGGGCGGCCACCACGGTCTTGAGGATGTGCTGGGCGACCTGGGTGTCCACCGCCGGTACGCCGGTGATGTCGATGATCGCGTAGGGCGAGCCGGTGTCGACCAGGGTCTGGAGCAGCCGCTCCATCACCACCTGGGCCCGGGCCGAGTCGAGGGTGCCGACCAGCGGCACGGCGACCACGCCCTCCCAGAGCTTCACCACCGGGGTGGACAGCTCCAGCAGCTGCTCCGCCTGGTCGGCGATGAGGCTCTCACGGGTGCGCACGAAGCTCTCGAAGGTGAACAGACCCATCTGGTCGACCAGCCCCGAGAAGGCGACGTAGTCGCGGAGCGTGTGGGGGCCGCCCTCGGCCTCCATCAGCTCCAGCAGCACGTCCTTGAGCGCGAAGACGCTGACCGCGGTCTCGGAGGCGGAGAAGCCCTGCCGGGCGCGCCCCCGGGACAGCTCGGAGAGCACGGCGCGCAGCTCGGTGGCCTGCTCGGAGTCGAGGTCGACCGCACCCTGCTCGCTAGCGATGATCATGCTAGAGTGCAGCTCCTGCATCTGCCGGCGCAGCTCGCCCTGGCTGAGCCGCCCGCGCAGGGACCCCGCGGCGATCTCCGTCCAACGCTGCATGATCCGCTCGGCGTGACCGGTCAGCAGACCGGCCAGCCGGCTGCTTTCCTCGACGCTCAACGCCATGGTGAACCCCCTTCGACCTCGACGGCGGACTCTATCACCGGAGGCCGGAGCGCTAGTTGTCGCAGGGCAAACGAATGAGGGCGGCCACCGGATACCGGCTCCCGTTCTGCGTACCACCCCGATCGTGGGATACCGTTTCCCCGATAACAGGAGGTCTGGCGAATGTCCTTGACGGTGCACACGGAACAGCGCGGCGACGTGGTCGTCGTCTCGGTCGCGGGCGAGCTGGACATGGCGACCGCACCGCAGTTGCAGGACCAGATCACCGACCTGCTCGACAAGGGCCGCAGCCGGCTCGTCTTCGACCTGGCGAACGTCTCGTTCTGCGACTCCACGGGGCTGTCGGTGTTCGTCCGGGCCAAGAACAGCTGCGACGAGGCGGGCGGCGTGGTACGGCTGGCCGCCCCGCAGCGGGGCGTACTGCGCATCCTCGAGGTGAGCGGTCTCGTCGAGGTGCTGCACACCTACCCGACGGTCGACCAGGCCGTGGCCGGCGACCCCACGCCGGCCACCTCCTGACGCTCCCCCCTCACGCCTCGTCCTCGATGTGTCGGGGACGGGCGATCACCATGCCCGCCCCGGTCTGCACGGCGAGCGCCGTCAGCAGGAAGCCGATCGGGACGGTCCACCCGCCGGTCGTCCCGTAGAGGATGCCCACCAGCAGCGGTCCCAGTGCGGCGATGAGGTAGCCGACGCTCTGGCTGAACGCGGAGAGCGCCACGGTCCCCTCGGCGGTCCGCGCGCGCAGCCCGATGGTCGCCAGGATCATCGGGAAGGCGCTCTGCCCGATCGCGAGCAGCACCACCCAGAGCAGCGCCCCGTCGTGCGGCGCGACGGCCATCCCGACGTAGGCGAGGGCCATCGCGGCGGAGAGCGTCAGCACCAGCGGGTGCAGGGTGCGCAGCCGCCCGGCCAGCGTCGGCATCAGCATCGCGATCGGCACGCCCAGCGCGGTCACGCCGGCGAGCAGCAGGCCCGCGTCCTGCGGTCGGTAGCCGGCGTCGCGGAAGAGCTGGGCCAGCCAGCCCATGATCGCGTAGGCGCCCAGCGACTGCATCCCGAAGTAGACCGCCATCGCCCAGCCGAGCCGGGTCCGGCCGGGCCGGATGCGTCGGGGACGGGGCGCCACCACCGCCGGGGGCGCCGCCCGTCGGGCCGCGCGCGCCCGCAGCGCCAGCGGCACCCACGGAAGCGCGGCCACCAGGGCCAGCCCGGCCCAGACGGCGAGCCCGGCCCGCCAGGTGCCGAAGAGGTGCGCCACCGGCACCGCCGCTGCGGCGGCCACCGTCGCGCCCACCGTCAACGCCATCGAGTACGCCCCGGTGACCAGCCCGACCCGGTGCGGGAAGTACTGCTTGACCAGGAGCGGGAGCAGGACGTTCGCCACCGCGATCCCGGCCAGCGCGAGGGCGCTGCCGGCGATGAAGACCAGGGCGGAGTCCGTCCCCACCCGGGCGAGCTGCCCGGCGGCGAGGATCAGCATCGCCACCACCAGCACCCGGGCCGGGGAGTGCCGGCGCACCAGCCGCGGGGTGAGCGACCCGAAGACGGCGAAGGCCACCGCGGGCAGGGTGGTCACGACCCCGGCCAGCGCCCCGGAGAGGGCCAGGCCGCCGCGCACCTCGTCGAGCAGCGCGCCCAGGCTGGTGATCGCGGCCCGCAGGTTGAGCGCCACGAGCAGCATCCCGACGAGCACGAGCAGGCCACCAGTGACCGGTCCGGCCGGTGCCGGGGTGGCTACGCCGTCCGGCCGGGTGCCGGCGGGCGCCGGGCCGGCGGGGGCCGGCGGGACGCCGGCGTCGAGGCGAGCGGCCGGCAGGGCGGCGGTTGGCGGGGTCATGCGTCTGAACCTACAATCATGGGATGAATTCCGGGCAGGTGTTGTAACCAGTGCCACCGTCGGTTGATTCCGCCGCCGCGCCGCCCCGGGGGCACCGGGTGCGGCAGACCATCGCGCAGCTCAGGGAGCGCATCCTCGGGGGCGAGTGGCCGGTCGGTGGGCGGATCCCCACCGAGCCGCAGCTGGTCGCGGCGCTCGGCGTGGGGCGCAACACGGTCCGCGAGGCGGTGCGGGCGCTGGTGCACTCCGGCGTGCTGGAGTGCCGGCAGGGCTCCGGGACGTACGTGGTGTCGACCGACGAGCTGGCCCCGGTGGTGGCGCGCCGGCTCACCGCCGACCGGATGGCCGAGGTGGTCGAGGTGCGCCGCGCCTTCGAGGTGGAGGCCGCTCGGCTCGCCGCGCTGCGGCGTACGGCGGAGGACCTGGCGGCCCTGGACGGCGCGCTCGCCACCCGCGAGGCGGCCTGGCGCGACGGCCGGTTCGACGAGTTCGTGGCGGCCGACGCGGCGCTGCACACCGCCGTGGTCGCGGCGGCGCACAACGGCATGCTCGCCGAGCTGTACGCCTCGGTCGGCACCGCGCTGCACAGCACGATCGCCCAGTCGATGGGCGGCGCGCTGGAGCCGGAGCGCTACGTCGACCACTCCCGGCTGGTCGAGGCGATCCGGGCCGGCGACCCGGGCCGCGCGGCGATCGAGGCCGGCGCTTTTCTGGAGCCCGCGCCCGGGGCATAGGTTGTGCCGGACGAAAGACCGGACACCTCAGGAGTACGGATGCTCAAGGGCTTCAAAGAATTCATCATGCGCGGCAACGTCGTGGACCTGGCGGTCGGTGTCGTCATCGGCGCCGCGTTCACGGGCGTGGTCACCCAGCTCACCAAGTCGTTCCTGGAACCGCTGATCCGGGCCTTCGTGCTGCTCATCACCGGCAGCGACAAGGGCCTGGCCGGCACCGCGCCGACGTTCCGCGGCATCCCGTTCGACTGGATCGCGTTCGTCAACGCGCTGATCACGTTCCTGCTCACCGCGGCGGCCCTCTACTTCCTGGTGGTGTTCCCGATGAACAAGCTGGCCGAGCGGCGCAAGCGGGGCGAGGAGCCGCCGCCGAAGGCGCCGAGCGAGGAGGTCAGGCTGCTCACCGAGATCCGCGACGCCCTGGTGGCCGCCGGCCACTCCACCCCCGGGCAGCGACGCGGCGCGCTCGACGAGGTGCTCGGTCGCCGGGACGAACCGCCCACCGGGCGCTGAACCCGACGCACGCACATCAGCCCCTGCGGGAATCCCGCAGGGGCTGCGCATTTTCGTACGCCTGTTCGATAGAGTCCCGCCATGGAGCAGCGGAAGCACTGGTGGAACGGGAAATGGGGCCGGCTGGCCCGGCGCGACGTCTTCCTTCGGGTGGACGCCGACCGGTGGCACGTCGAGCAGCGCGCCGGCGGCTCCGAGGGCGTCTCCCGGTTCTACGAGCACGACACCGCCGACGAGGCCGAGGAGACGGTCCGGGCGCTGCTCCAGGGCACCGACACGTGGCGCGAACTCTCCCCCCGCCCCCCGACCGCCTGGTCCCCGGAGGTGTGATCGGGCCACCACCGAGATCTTGGACAGTTCCCGTTCGACCCGAGCGACAACTGTCAAGATCTTGACGATGGTTTAGCCGCAGCGGGGGCCGGGAACCGCGCGAGGATGGAGCAGCAGGGCACCGAGCGGCAGGCGACAGTTTCCCGGGTCACCACGGGCATGCGGGTGGTCGACGTCGACGGCACCGAGTTCGGCACCGTCGACCTCGTGCAGCGGGGCGACCCGAACGCGGTGACCGTGCAGGCGCCGACCGCCGACCCGGGCGGCAGCCTGGACGAGCTGATCGAGTCGACGGCGGTCGAGGAGCCGGACGTACCGGCCGACCTGGCGGCCCGGCTGCTGCACAGCGGCTACCTGAAGGTTTCCACCGACCTGGTCCGCACCGGCGCGGTCTACGTGCTCGCCGAGCAGATCGCCGCCGTCAGCGACGACCGGGTACGCCTCGACGTTCCGGCCCGGGACCTGCCGCCCGAGGAGTGAGCGCCGGTCCGGGCGCATCCGGGCCGGGTGACGCGACCGACGACCCGGGCGAAGCGATCGCTGGGCCGGGCGCCGGCCCGGGCGCGGTTGGCCCGTCGGAGCGGTGGCGGAAGAGCAGGAGCATCACCCCGCCGGCGACCAGTCCCCAGAACGCGCCGCCCACGCCGGCCAGGGTCACCCCGGAGGCGGTGACCACGAAGGTGACCACCGCGGCCTCGCGGGCCGCCGGCTCCGCGAGCGCCGAGGCGAGCGCGGTGGCCAGCGCGCCCAGCAGCGCCAGCCCGGCGACCGCCTCGATCAGCACCGGCGGGGCGAGCGCGACGAGCGCGGTGGCCGCCCCGGCGCCCAGCCCCAGCAGTGCCAGCCCGATCCCGGCGGTGACCGAGGCGATCCAGCGACGGTCCGGATCGGGGTGGGCGTCCGGGCCGGCGGCCAGCGCGGCGGTGATCGCCGCCAGGTTGACGGCGTGTCCGCCGGCCGGCGCGGCGGCCAGGGTGGTCAGCCCCGTGGCGCGCAGCGCAGCGCCGAAGGGCGGCCGGTAGCCGTAGCCGACCAGCACCGCCATCCCCGGCACGTTCTGCGCGGCCATGGTGACCAGGAAGAGCGGCAGCGCCAGGCCGACCATCGCGGAGACGTCCCAGGCCGGGGCGGTCAGCTCGACCGCCGGGAGCAGCCGGGCGCCGCCGAGCCCGGAGACCGGGGTGGTCAGCGCGATCGCCGCCACCGCGACCACCAGCGCGCCGGGCACCGCCCAACGCCGGGCGAAGCGGTGCAGCACCAGCCAGGCCAGCACCACGGGAACGGCCAGCCGGGGCACCTCGACGAGCGCGCGGACCGGGGCGGTGCAGAGCGGCAGCAGGACCCCGGCGAGCATCGCGCCCGCGACCGGCCGGGGGATCGCCGCGACGGCCCTCCCGAGCGCGGGGAACAGCCCGGCGGCCACGATCAGCGCGCCCGAGACGAGGAACGCCCCGACGGCGACGGGCCACCCGCGGGGCATCGCACCGGTGGCGACCAGCAGCGCCGCGCCCGGGGTGGACCAGGCGACGCTCATCGGGATCCGGTGCCGCAGGCCCAGCCAGACGGCGGAGATCCCGGAGGCCACGCACACCGCCAGCAGCCCGGAGGCCGCCTGCGCGTCCGAGGCGCCGACGGCCCGCAGGCCCGCCAGCACCACCGTGAACGAGCTGGCGAACCCGACCAGCGCCGTCACCACGCCCGCCAGCACGGGCTGCGACCGTCCCGCCATTGCGCCTCCCCCGATCGTTCCGTTTACGGAACAGAAACCTGTAGCACCATAGCGGGGTGCCGCAGACGCCACCAGTCCACCGATCGGCCCCCGATCCGGGCGCCGAGTCCGTCGGTCGCC
The DNA here is from genome assembly GCF_036902715.1 of Micromonospora sp. CPCC 205546. Taxonomy (NCBI): domain Bacteria; kingdom Bacillati; phylum Actinomycetota; class Actinomycetes; order Micromonosporales; family Micromonosporaceae; genus Micromonospora; species Micromonospora sp. CPCC 205546. Next base: position 311,285 of record NZ_JBAKHL010000004.1, on the reverse strand, counting down.
GCGTACGCGCCCTGCGCGAGGAGCGGGGGATGTCGCTGTCCGCCCTCGCCCGGCTCGCCGGCGTGGGAAAGGCGACCCTCTCCGGCCTGGAGAACGGCACCCGCAACCCGACCCTCGAGACGCTCTACGCGGTCACCGCGCAGCTCGGCGTACCGCTGACGGCCGTGCTCTCCGGCCCGGCCTCCGGGCCGGTCGTCCGCGGCGCCGCGGTCAGCGCCATCCTGCTGGAGGTCTTCGAGGACGGCGACGCCACCTACGAGCTGTACCGGATGCTGGTCGCGCCCGGCCCGGAGCAGCTCTCCCCCGCCCACCAGCGGGGCGTCACCGAGCACGTCACCGTCTTCTCGGGCGTCCTGCGCGCGGGCCCGGTCGACGCGCCGCTGACCGCCGGCGCCGGCGGGCACCTGCGCTGGACCTCCGACGTGCCGCACGTGTACGCCGCCGTCGGCGACGAGGAGGTCGCCGCCAGCCTCCTGCTCCGCTACCCCCGCCCCTGAGCACCGCCGGCGGCACCCCACCGGTGCGGCCCGGTCGCGTCGGCTCAGCCGTCGACGGGTGTCGGCACCGGCAGCCGCCGCTGCACGGCCCAGATCGCCGCCTCGGTGCGCGACGCCGACCCGGTCTTGCGCAGCAGGTTGGACACGTGCACGGTGACCGTGCGTACGGAGATGCCGAGGGCCCGCGCCGCCTGCTTGTTGGACATCCCGGCGACCAGGCAGCCCAGCACCTCGACCTCCCGAACGGTCAGCTCGGCGTCGAGCGGGTCGGCGGGGCGGCGCGGCGCCGCCCTCGTGGGGCGTGGGGCGGGCACCGGTACGAGCAGTGCCTCAGGTCCCCGGCCGGCGTGGGCGGCGAGCAGCTCGGTGAGCGCGTACGGGTTGCCGCCGGTGCGCCGCCAGACGGCGTGCACCAGCCGGCCGGACGGGCGCGGGTCCGCGTACACCTGGGTCAGCACCTCGGCGACCTCGGCCGGGAGCAGCGGTCCGAGGTGTTGGCGCACGGCGCCCCGGACGCCGCAGAGCCGGGCCAGCGCGCGGACCGCGAGGTCCGGCGCGACGGCGTCCTCGGCGGGGCGACTCGCCACCACCAGCAGCGCCGGCAGGTCGGCAGCGGTCGCCAGCTCGCCCACCAGGTTCAGGCTGGCCGGGTCGAGGGCGTGCAGGTCCTCCACCACCAGCACGGCCGGGCCGGCGCCGACCAGCAGCCGGACGACCCGCACCGCGAGGCGGAGCAGGGTGCCCGGCGCGTAGCGCTCGCGCGGCGCGCTCGGCTGCTGGGCGAGCCAGGCCAGCGCGTCCGGCGGCAGGTCGAGCCCGCTCGTGTCCCGGCCGGTCAGCACGGCGGCCAGCCAGTCGTAGGGGGCGGGGCTGTGCACCCGGGCGGCACCGGAGAGCACCACCGCCGGCCGGGGGGCGAAGGCGTCCAGGGCGGCCGCGACCAGCAGGGACTTGCCCACCCCGGCGGCACCGGTGATCACCGCCACGGTCGGCGCGGCCCGCCGGGAGGTGACCACGGTGGACCACGCGCGGTCGAGCTCGGCCAGCTCACCGGCGCGCCCGACCATGGACACCGGCATCATTCCCCAACCCTACGCAGTAGTGCGTAGAGACGGCGGCAGGGTGTTCTTGGCAAGCTTGACCCCATGACGCTGATCCTCCGCTCGGCCATCATCAACGACATCGGCCTGGTGCGCACCAACAACGAGGACTCCGCCCTCGCCGGTGACCGACTCGTCGCGGTCGCGGACGGCATGGGCGGCCTGCCCGCGGGCGAGGTGGCGAGCGAGATCGTCATCCGCATCCTGGACGAGCTGAACCCGCCGACCACCCCCGACGAGGCCGCCGGAGCGCTGCGCGCCGTGGTGAGCACCGCGAACCGCCGCATCCACGCCGCCATCACCGTCGACCCGGCGCGCGACGGCATGGGTACGACGCTTACCGCCGCCCTGCTCGCCGGGGACTCGCTGGTGCTGGCCCAGGTGGGTGACTCCCGCTGCTACCTGCTTCGCGACGGGGAGCTGACCCAGCTCACCCGGGACGACACCTTCGTCCAGGCGCTGGTCGACCAGGGCGCGCTCTCGCCCGAGCAGGCGCGGCACCACCCGCAGCGGTCCCTGGTGACCCGGGCGGTGCAGGGCTCCGACACGCCGCCGGCGATCGGGGCGCTCACGGTGGTCGCCGGCGACCGGCTGCTGCTGTGCAGCGACGGGCTCTCCGACTATGTCGAGGACGGCACGATCGCCGCCGCGCTGAACACGTACGGCGACCGCCACCAGTGCGGCGAGCAGCTCGTCAAGCTCGCCCACCAGGCCGGCGCGCCGGACAACGTGACCGTCGTGGTCTCGGACGTCGTCGCCGTCTGAGCGCGTCCCGGCTCCCGTCGTGGGCAGCCGCCGCCAGCTAGGTAGTTGTGCCATCTAGGTAGTGCCGCTATGTTCCTCGGGTGGATTCCGACCGGCGCGGGCAGTGGCTGCGCGGGGTGCTCGACCTCTGCGTCCTGGCCCTGCTGCGCGAGGGCGAGTCCTACGGCTACCAGCTCGCCCAGGCGCTGGAGGCCGCCGGCATCGGGCCGATCCAGGGCGGCACGCTCTATCCGGTGCTGCTGCGCCTGCAACGCACCGGCCTGGTCACCGCCGAGTGGCGGGAGGGCGCGTCCGGCCCGGCCCGCAAGTACTACCGGATCACCGACAGCGGGCGGGCGACCCTGCGCCAGGGCGGCAGCGCCTGGCTCGCGTTCGTCGCCCCGGTGACCGGCCTCGTCACGAAGGGGGTCGACGGATGAACGCCGACGAGTGGCTGCGGGTGTTCGCGGCCGAGTTGGACCGGCGCCGGGTCCGGGCGGACGCCGCCCGGCACGTGGTCGCGGAGGCCGCCACGCACCTGCGCGACAGCGGGGGCGACCCGTGGGCCGTCTTCGGCCGGCCGCAGGACTACGCCGCGGCGATCGTCGAGACCATCGGCACCTCGCCCGCCGCGCGTCCCGGACCGGTCCGGCTGCACGCCCGGGGCATCACCAAGCGGTACGGGCGACGCACCGTCCTGCGCGACGCGTCCCTGACCGTCCGGGCCGGCCAGATCGCCGCCGTGATCGGGGCGAACGGCTGCGGCAAGAGCACCTTCCTGCGCGTCTGCGCCGGGCTGGTCTCCCCGGACGCCGGGGACGTGACCGTCTCCGGCCGGGTCGGCTACTGCCCACAGCAGGGCGGCACCGCCGACTTCCTGCTGCCCGACGAGCACTTCGTGCTGGTCGGCGCCGGCCGGGGCGTGGCCCGGGGACCGGCCCGCCGCGCCGGTCGGGCGGCGGCCCGCCACCTCGGCTGGGAGGCCGACGGCGACGTCCTCGCCCGCAACCTCTCCGGCGGCACCCGGCAGAAGCTGAACCTGACCATGTCCACCCTCAGCGAGCCGGACGTGCTGCTGCTCGACGAGCCCTACCAGGGCTTCGACCAGGGCACGTACGTCAACTTCTGGGACCAGCTCGCCCGGCTGCGCGACGAGGGCCGGGCGATCGTCGTGGTGACCCACCTGCTCAACCAGCTCGACCGGGTCGACCTGGTGCTCGACCTGACCCCGGCCACCCAGGGAGGGCGTGCGTGAACCGCCTCGTCACCGTCGCCGAGATGACCCTGCGGGAGCTGCTGCGCCGTCGGGGCGTGCTCCTGCTGCTGCTGTTGATGCCGCTGGCGTTCTGGCTGATCCGGCGGGACTCGCACGTCGGGCAGTCCGTACGCTCGCTGCTGCTCGGCATCAGCTGGGCCGTCAGCACCGCCGCCCTCTTCGCCACCGGCGCGGCCCGCGAGCTGGAGCCCCGGCTGCGGCTGGCCGGCTACCGCCCGCACGACCTCTACCTCGGCCGGCTGCTCGGCCTGTGGGCGGCCGGGCTCATCCTGTCCGTGCCGTTCTTCGTGCTCACCGTCGTGGACGCACCCGAGCTGCGGCACGGCGGGGTGGCGGTGGCGATGCTCTGCTGCGTGGGGGTGGCCGCGCCGTTCGGGATGCTGATCGGCGCGCTGCTCCCCCGCGAGCTGGAGGGGACGCTGCTGCTGCTCACCGTGGTGGCGGTGCAGATGCTGATCGACCCGGCCGGCACCGGCGCGAAGCTGACCCCGTTCTGGTCCAGCCGGGAGATCGCCACGTGGGCGGTGGACCACACCGACTCCGGCTACCTGGCGCGGGGTTCGCTGCACGGGCTGGCCGTCACCGCGCTGCTGATCGCCACCGTGGCGGCCGTGTTCAGCGTCCGGCTACGCCGCCGCCGGCACCTGCGTCACCTGCCGATCGGCTGACCGCCCGCTGGTCGGTCACCGGCAATTGCGGTTGCGGCGACCGCCGGGGCGGGATGGGATGGGCGGATGACCGTCCGCCGGGTGAACGCAGAGGAAAGACTGTCCACCAGCTTCGCGCTCGGCGCGTACGCGTTCGAGGCGTCGCCGCGCAGCGCGGCCCGGGCGGAGGAGTTCCGCGGCTACCTGCCCTACAACGAGGGCAACCGGACGCTGGTCGTCGAGGAGGGGCGCACGACGCTGGCCGCCGCCTCGGCGATCCCGATGCGGCAGAACCTGCGCGGCGAGGTGCTGCCGATGGCCGGCGTCGCCGGGGTCGCCACCCATCCGCTGGCCCGCCGGCGCGGGCACGTACGCACGCTGATGCACCGGCTCCTCGACGAGATGCGCGACGAGGGGCACCAACTCAGCGCGCTCTACCCGTTCCGGCCGTCGTTCTACGCCCGGTTCGGCTACGTGGGGCTGCCGAAGCCGCGTACGGTCACGTTCTCGCCGGCGGACCTGGGCGAGCTGCTCGGCGCCGACCTGCCGGGCGAGGTGCGCTGGGAGCGGATCAGCGACGGCTACCGGGACTGGCGCGCGTTCACCGAGCGGTGCCTGAACGAGCGGCACGGGTTCGCGATCTTCCCCAGCTACCGGGACGTGGGGTTGCGCGACCGTGACGAGCACTGGCTGCTGACGGCCCGCACGGGCGGCACGGTCACCGGCGCGGTGATCTACCGGATCGACGACCACGGCGGCACGCTCGCCGCCGGCGACCTGCTCGCCACCGACCCGCTCGCCCGGGCGCTGCTGCTGCAGTTCTTCGCCCGGCACGTCGACCAGGTGGAGCGGATCACCGTCCAGGTGCCCGTCGAGGAGGCGCCGGAGCTGTGGCTGACCGACCTGGCCGTGCACGTCGAGGCACGGGTGGCCCGGCCGGGTTCCTCCGCGCCGATGGCCCGGCTGCTGTCGATCGACGCGCTGGCCGGGCTGCCTGTCGGGCCGGGCCGGGTGCGGGTGGAGCTGGCCGACGACCGGTGGCTGGCCGGTTCGTACCTGCTGGACGGCACGACCGGCGTGCTGGAGCTGGTCACCGGCTCCGCCGCCACCGCCGGCTCGCCGCCGACCACCACGCTGACCGCCGCCGGCCTCTCCGCCCTGGCGTACGGGGTGCTGGACCCGGTCGAGGTGGGCCTGCGGGGGCTGGGCGACGTGTCGACGGACGCGGCGGCGGAACTGCGCCGTCTCTTCCCCCGCCAACACCCGTACGTCTTCGCCGACTTCTGACCCGCCCTCGCGCTCGGGGCGTGGGTCAGTAGGGGTTGCCGTGGCCGGCGGGGCGGCCGCGGAGCAGGGCGACGGGACGGCCCGGCAGGTCGCCGGCCGCGGACATCGGCGGGCTGGCGGTGTGCGCGCCGTCGGCCATGCCGGCGAAGAGCTCCTTCAGCGCGTCGAGCGCGTCGTGGCGCGGGTGCCAGCCCAGCTCCGTCTCGGCGCGCTCGCTCGACATGAGCGGCGCGTGCAGGGCCAGCTCCACCCAGCCGGCGTCGATCGGTTGCAGCCGCGCCCGCCAGGTCAGCGCGGCGGCGGCGCGCAGCACCGGGGCGGCCACGGGCACCGTCCAGCCGTGGAAGTGCCGGGCCACCAGCTCCGGGGTGAGCACCGGGTCCGCGGCGACGTTGAACGCGCCGCGCGCGTCACCCAGGACCGCCCGGGCGTACGCGTCGGCGACGTCGTCGGTGTGCACCGCCTGCATCCGCAGCCGCCGGTTCGTCGGCACCAGCGGGATCCGGCCGAAGCGCAGCAGCCGGACGGGCGCGAACGGGCCCAGGAAGTAGCGGGTGATCTCGGTGGCAGCCGCCCGCTGGAAGTTCAGGCCGGGTCGCAGCCGCACCACCCGCAGCCCGGGGTGCTCCCGCTCGGCCCGGTCGAGCAGCGCCTCCACCTCGGCCTTGTCCCGGCTGTACGACGAGCCGGGCACCCCGGTCGCCGGCCAGCGCTCGGAGACCGGGCGGTCCTTGGGGCCGGGCGCGTAGACGCCCACCGACGACGCGTACACCAGGGCCGGCACGCCGGCACGGACCACGGCGTCGATCACGGCGGCGCTGCCGCCCACGTTGGTGCGGTGCAGCACGCGCTGGTCGTGGCTGGGCTGGATCTGCCAGGCCAGGTGCACCACCGCGTCGGCCCCGGCGAAGACCTCGGCGAGCTGGTCGGCCGCGCCGGGCAGGCCGACGTCGCAGGAGTGCCACTCCACCTGGTCGTACGGCTCGCCGCACTCCGGCCCGGGCAGCCGGCGGGCCACCCCGGCGAGCTCCACTCCGCGTTCCCGCCGCAGCCGGCGCAACAGGGCGGTGCCCGCGTTGCCGGTCGCCCCCACCACCACGATCCGCATGCCCGCCCCGTACCCGGTCAGCCCCGGCTCAATCGTCGATCACGCCCACCGTCGGGAGTACGGCGAGCGGCGCACCCGTCAGGGGCGGGGCGAGTGGCGGACCCAGTTCTTCTGCCCGCTCCGGCGGCGGCCCTGCGAGGCGGCGAGGCAGCGCGGGCAGATCCGGCCGACGGGATCCGCCTCGGTGAGCACGTCCGTCGACGTGTACTCGAACCGCACGTGCGGGAAGCGGCGCAGCCGGGTCCGGCTGAGCGGGAGCCCGCAGACGGTCTGGTTCTGCCCCGGCAACCAGGCGTGCACCTCGCCGGCCGGCCCCCGTACGCCGTCCGGGCCCGTCTCCTCGCTCGACGCCGCCACGGCCGGGGTGCTGCTCATCCTCATACGGACACGATTCCCCCACGCGCCCGCGCCATGCCTGCACCCCACCCCCGCCCCCACCGTTCGTCGCCCGCACCGCCGGTCGGGCCTGCCTCATCTCGTACGCCCGGAGACGCCCGCCCACGACGGGCGGGCGTCTCCGGCGGCGGTCGCCTGCGCGCGGCCGGCCCTCACCCGACGGCACCCGTGTCACGTCGACCGGGGGTCTCCAGCCTCGAACTGATCGTCGTGAAACCTCCGCCGGAGCGGGCGGCGGCGGCGATGGCCGTGAGCACCTCGAGGACGTGGAGTCCCCGTGTCGCCGAGGCCAGCGCGGGCTGCCCCGCCAGGATGGCCCGGGCCATCTCGACCAGGCCCATCCCCATGAATCCGTCGGAGTCGCGTGGGCCGGGGAGCACCTCGACGAAGTCGGTGCTGCCCGCTGCCCTGAGCAGCACGGGGCCGCCCCACGAGTTGGCCTGCGCCGCGACGATCGTGCCCTCGGTGCCGTGGATCTCCAGGTGCGGCGTACGCGTCGCCACGACGTCGAAGCTGGTCACCAGCATGCCCATGGCCCCGCTGGCGAACTCCAGGACGCTGTTGATGTGGGTGGGTGTCTGCACGCTGAAGGTCGACCCCGCGCGGGGTCCGGCCAACACGACGCGTTCGGTACGCGCGGTCGCGCCCAGCGCCCCCACCCGGACGACGGAACCCATGAGTTCGGTCAGGACCGTGAGGTAGTACGGACCGATGTCGAACAGAGGTCCGGCGCCCTCCTGGTAGAGGAACTCCGGCTCGGGGTGGAACCGTTCCGGCCCGGCGTTCATCATGGCGGCGTTCACCGACGTCGGGGTGCCGATCGCGCCGTCGGTGAGCAGCGCCGCGCAGGTCTGCGCCCCGACGCCCAGGAAGGTGTCCGGCGCGGTGCCGACCTGCAACGACCGCGCCCGGGCGGTCTCGACGATGCGGTGACCGTCGGCCATGGTGGTCGCCAGGGGCTTCTCCGTGTAGACGTGCTTGCCGTGCTCCAGGGCGCGCAGGGTCACCTCGGCGTGCGCCCTGGGTGGGGTCAGGTTGAGGACCAGGTCGATGTCCGGGTGGGTCAACAGGGCGTCGACCGGGTGCACCTCCGGCACCGCGTGGGCGGCGCCGAGCGCCCGTGCGCGCGCCGGGTCGGCGTCGGCGCAGGCGACGACGGTGACCGCCGGGTCCCCGGCGACGTTGGCCAGGTAGCGGGAACTGACGTTTCCGCACCCCACGACCCCCACCCGTACGGACCCTCCGAGGTGGGACATCTCAGGAGAGCCTGATCTCGCGGCCGGCCCGCGCCGACTCGTAGATCCCGTCGAGCATGCGCATGATCTCCGTGCCGTGGGAGACGGGTGCCACCTGCTCGGCCTCGCCCAGGCACAGCGCGACGAAGTGCGCGATCTCGTTGGCGAACCCCTCCGCGAAGTCGAAGCTGAGGTGGTCGATCTGTGGTCCCACGTTCAGGACGGTGTCGTGCATCTCGGTGGCGATCCGGAGCGCCGGTTCGAGTTCCGCGCCACCGCGCTCGCCGAACACCGCCACTTCGAGGCGGTCCTCGAGCGCGTGCAGGGAGTAGCTGGTCTCCAGCGTCAGGGACGCCCCGTTGTCGAACCGGATGAAGGCCGCGGCGAAGTCCTCGACGTCGCTCCGGGTCGGGTCGTAGTCCGCGACCTTGTACCGCGACAGCGACGTGACGTTCGCCCGGTTGCCCAGCCGGGCGTGGGTGACCGCGCTGACCGTGACGGCCCTGGGGGTGCCCATGAAGTACCAGCAGAGGTCCAGGACGTGCACGCCGATGTCGATGAGCGGTCCCCCGCCGGACCGCTTGTGGTCCGCGAACCAGCCACCGGGGTTGCCGAGCCGTCGGATGTTCGTCGCGCGGGCGTGGTAGACGTCGCCCAGCAGCCCGCTGTCCACGAACGACTTGAGGACCTTGGCGTTCGCGCCGAACCGCCGGACGAAGCCGACCTCCAGGTGCTTGCCGCTGCGCTCGACGGCCTCGACGAGCGCCTCGGTCTCGCCGGCCGTACGACTCAGGGGCTTCTCCACCAGGACGTGCTTGCCGGCGTCGAGCGCCGCCGTGGCGATCTCCGCGTGGCTGTCGTTCCACGTGCAGATGCTCACCGCGTCGATCTCGGGGTCGGCGAGCAGGCTGTCGAGCGTCGGGTGCACGCGGGTCACGCCGAAGGTCTCGGCCTTCTGCGCGCTCCGCTCGTGGTTGACGTCGAACACCCCGACGAGGTGGACGTCCGGGTTGGCGGCGTACGCGCCCAGGTGCATCTCCGCGATGCTCCCGACGCCGATCACGCCCACGCCGAGCCGGCTCACTTGGCCGCCTCCGCCTCGGCGAAGAGCCGCTTCGCGTTGGCGAGACCGATCGGGTTGGCCATCAGGCACTCCTCGATGCCCTCGAACTCGATGGACACGAAGCCGTCGTAGCCGGCGTCGACGATGCCCCGCACGATCCTGCGCATGTCGAGGTCGCCGTAGCCGACGATGGAGCCGAGCAGGTAGGTGCCGCCCGGGGTGTGGTGCCAGCCGTCGCCGGGGTACTGCGAGCGGACGTAGAAGTCCTTCAGGTGCACGATGCTGGCGTACGGGGCGTTCTCGGCGACCGACACCACCGGGTTGTCGTCCACCGACATGAAGTTGCCGACGTCGAGGGTCGTCTTGAAGTTCGGCTCGTCGACGAGGTGGATGAGCCGCCGTACGCGCTCACCACCGTTCATCAGCAGCCCGTGGTTCTCCACGCTGGTGGTGATGCCGTACGGGGCGGCGTACCGGGCGATCTCCTTGCACGCCTCGACCATGCGGGGCAGCAGCGCCTCGAACTCGGCGACGTCCTTGGCCCGGTGGGCCCACTTGGCGACGTCGTGGCGGAACAGGGTGATGTCCAGCGCGGCCGCCACCTCGATGTGCCGCTTGACCCGCGCCATGTTCTCCTCCGCGTCCTCGCCGAGGAGGTCGGCGGGGACGACGAGGTTGGACAGGGTGACGCCCTGGTCCGCCGCGCGGCTCTTGATCTCCTGGACGAATCCGGGGTCCTGGTCGAGGGTCGAGGTGTCGTTGGAGATCTCCGGGGAGAGCGACACCGTCGCGATCTCCATGTGGGTGGCGTCGCTGGCGCCGATCCAGTCGATCACCTCGAGGAGGCTCATCCGGCCGGTGCGCAGGTGCTGGTAGAAGGAGTAGGAGCTGAAGCCGAACTGCACGGGTACTTCCTTCGGTCGGTTGGGTCGGAGGGGTCAGGAGGCGAGCGCGGCGTACTGGCGGCGTCGTTCCGCCTGACGTGCCGGGTCAGGGATGGGCGACGCCATGAGCAGCCGTTTCGTGTACGGGTGGGTCGGTCGCGACGTGACGGTGTCACCGTCGCCGGTCTCCACGATCCGGCCCTTGAGCATGACCGCGACCCGGTGGCAGATGTAGCGGACCACCGACAGATCGTGGGAGATGAAGAGGTACGCGACGCCGGTCTGCTCCTGGATGTCGATGAGCAGGTCGAGGATGCGCGCCTGGGTGGAGAGGTCGAGGGCGCTGACCGGTTCGTCGCAGACGATGAGTCGGGGCTTCAGTGCGAGGGCGCGGGCGATGGCGATCCGCTGCCGTTGCCCGCCGGAGAACTCGCGCGGGTACCGGTGCCCGGCGTCGGCCTCCAGGCCGATCTGACCCAGCAGCTGACCGATCCGCGCGGAGGCTTCGGCGCCGGGCACCCCCTGCGCCCTGAGTGGCTCGGCGAGGATGCTCTCGACGGACATCGCCGGATTGAGCGACGAGTACGGATCCTGGAAGACGACCTGGATGTCCCGGCTCAGGGCCCGGCGGGCGCGCCGGTTCGCGTGGGTGATGTCGGCGCCGTCGAACGTGACCGTTCCGGCGCTGACCGGGGCGAGCCCCAGGAGCGCACGGCCCAGCGTCGTCTTTCCCGAGCCGGACTCGCCGACCAGGCCGACCGTCTCTCCCGTCCGGATCTGCATCGAGACGTCGTGCAGCGCGTGGAAGGAGGGACTGCGCCACCGGGCCCCGCGATAGACGACGTTGACGTCGCTGACGTCGAGCAGTGGTGCGCCGGAATCGTTGCGGGTGCTCATGACTGCGCCTCCTGCAGGTCGTCGCGCGAACGCCGGGGAGGGGTGTCCTCCAGGGTCGCGTCCAGGAGCATGCGGGTGTACTCGTGCTGTGGGTTGGCGAAGAGTTCGGCGACCGGTTGCTGCTCGACGACGAGGCCGTCGCGCATCACCGCCACCCGGTCGCAGAGATCGGCGACCACACCCAGGTTGTGGGTGACGAGGATGAGGCCCATGTTGCGCTCCCGTTGCAGGTCACGGAGGAGTTCGAGGACCTCCGCCTGGACCGTGACGTCGAGGGCGGTGGTCGGCTCGTCCGCGATGAGCAGCTCCGGATCGCAGGAGACCGCGCCCGCGATGAGCACCCGCTGTGCCATTCCTCCGCTGAGCTGGTGGGGGTAGGCGGTGAGCGTGCGGCCGGGGTCGGGGATGCCGACGCGTTCGAGCAGGTGCAGGGCCCGCTCGGTCGCGGCCTTCTTCGACAGGTTGAGCTTGCGCCGCATCGGCTTCGTCAACTGGGCGCCGATGGTGAAGGACGGGTCCAGGTTGGACATCGGCTCCTGCGGCACGTAGGCCATCTTCGGCCCGCGCAGCTTCTGCAACTCGCCCTCGCGCAGCCCGATGAGGGACCGCCCGTCGAGGGAGATGTGCCGGGCGGACACGGAGGCGTCGGGTGGCAGGAGTCCGAGAATCGCAAAGGACGTCTGGGACTTTCCGGAGCCGGACTCCCCGACCAGACCGAGCACCTCTCCCCGCGCCACGTGCAGCGACACGCCCCGCACCACGTCCTTGGCCGCTCCGTCCTCGGCCACGTACCGCACCGACAGGTCCTCGACGCGGAGCAGGGTGTCCGCGGGGAGGGCGGTCGCGGGCGTACGGTCGGTTTCGCCCTGGACGACCGTCGTGTCGTCCCGGCGGGCGGACCGCGCCGCCCGCTTGGCCTTGGGCTTGCGGCCGACCCCGAGCGAATCCGCCAGGGCCGTGCCGAAGAGCACGAGTGCCATGACCGTGCAGCCGATGGCGACGCCGGGTGCGATGACCAGCTCGGGCGCACGCTGGAAGTTCTGGAAGGCGTTGCTGAGTTCGCCACCCCAGCTGGGGCGCTGCGGGTCGCCGAAGCCGAGGAACTCCAGGCCGGACTGGACGATGATCGCCATGCCGAAGATGAACGAGGACCGGACGAGGACCGGCCCCAGCACCACGGAGAGCACGTGGCGGAAGATGATGCGCAGGTCGGACAGCCCCGCGACGCGGGCGGCGTCGAGGTATAGCTCCTCGCGCACCGCGATCACGGCGCTGCGGGTCAGCCGGAAGATGTCCGGCGACGCCAGCACACCAAGGGTGATCATCGTCGGGGCGAGGCCGCTGCCGAGGGAGGCGATGACCACGATGATGATGAGGATCTCCGGCAGGGACATCAGCATGTTGAAGATCCAGCTCGACACCCCGTCGAACCGCTTCGCGTGATAGCCGGCGAGAAGACCTGCGGGAATCCCGCACAGGAGAGCGACGGCGACCATGATCGCGCCCGCCTGGAGGCTCACCCGCCCGCCCCACAGCAGACGGCTCAGGATGTCCCGCCCGTTTCCGTCCGTGCCGAGCGGGTGGTCGCCGCTCGGCGGTCGGAGCGCCTCCGAGAGCACCACCAGGTTCGGGTCCTGCGGGGAGAGCAGCGGCGCGAGGATGCTCGCCACGACGATGGCCAGCAGGACACCCCCCGCCACCACGCCCATGGGGTTACGCAGGAAGGAGCGGAATCTCCTGGCTGTCAGGCCCGCGCGGGCCGTCACGTCGGCGCTCATGCGTTGCGTACCTTCGGGTTCAGTGCGGCGTAGAGGATGTCGACCGCGAGATTGACGAGCACGACGACCAGCACGGTGAAGAGCAGGACGCCCATGATCACGGGGATGTCGCTGTTGCCCGAGGCGTTGATGGCGACGGCGCCGATGCCCTGCAGGCCGAACACCCGCTCGATGATGGCGGCCCCGCTCATCGCCGCGATGAACTGCAGGGAGAGCATCGTCAGCGCTGGCGGAGCCGCGTTGCGCAGGACGTGGGTGAGCAGGATCTCTCGCTGCGAGAGGCCGCGGCTGCGCAGCGTACGGACGTAGTCCTGGCCGTTGACGGTGATCACGGAGTTCCGCAGCTGCTGGGCGATGGCGGCGATCGAACCGATCGACAGCGCGACGACCGGCAGGGTGATGGACCAGAGCCAGCCGCTGGGCGAGTCACCCAGGTGGACGTAGCCCGTGGCGGGGAACCAGCCCAGCTGCACGGCGAAGACCAGGGCCAGGATGATCGCGACCCAGAAGTTCGGCAGGCTGAAACCGAACACCATGAACACCTGGAGTACGCGGTCGAACGTTCCGGGTCGGGTCGCCGCGAGCAGCCCGAGCACGACCCCCAGGACCGCGGCCACCAGGACGGCGCCCAACGCGAGGGAGACGGTGACCGGCAGCCGCGTCACGATGAGGTCGCTCACGTCGGCGTTCTGCGCGGACGAAACCCCCAGGTCACCGCGTACGACCCCGCTCAGCCAGCTCAGATACTGCTCGACGACCGGCCGGTCGAGGCCGAGCTGCTCCCGCTTGACCGCGACCTGTTCCTCCGTGGCATAGAGGCCGAGCGCGCCCCGAGCCGGATCGGAGCCGGTGAGCATGAGGAAGAAGAACATCCCCGTCACGACCGAGAACGCCAGCAGCAGGCCCGTGGCCAACCGCCGACCGATGAAGCCCAGCATGCCTGCTACCTCCTAGATGACCTGTAGTGATCCACCGGATGGGTCGGCTCGGTCGCCGACCCATCCGGGGTCGATCGGCGGTTACTTCGCCGGGGCGAAGAAGCGGAGGCTCGGCATGAGCTGCGCCTGCTGCATGGTCACGTCGATGTCCGACCTGAACAGGTAGACGTTCTCCTGCGTGACGATCGGCGCGAACCAGGCCTGCTCGACGAGGTGGGTGTTCAGCTCCTTGTAGAGGGCGGCCTGCTTGTCACCCTGCGCGGCCGGGATCTCCTTGAGCAGCCGGGTGACGGTCTCGTCGGTGTACTTGAAGTTGTTCCACAGCGACGTCGGGGTGAGCTTGTTCAGCACGTCCGTCCACGCCGGGATGTTCGTGGAGAACGAGAGCATGAACGCAGGCTGGCCCTTCAGGGTCTCCAGGCCGCCGTTGGCGAAGCCGTTGACCGGCACCTGCTCGACCGTGATGCCCACGTCGCCCAGGTACTGGGTGACGATCGGCACCAGCGGGGACATGAAGCCCTCGCTGTACGAAACCTTGATCTTGAAGCCGCTGCCGTAGCCCGCCGAGGCCAGCAGCTCGCGTGCCTTCGCCGGGTCGTACGGGTATCGCGCGTTCAGCTCCGGGACCCACGCCTCGCTGGACGGGTTGAAGGTCTGGGTGGAGACCTGGCCGAAGCCGCCGTAGTGGGTGTCGAGGATGGCCTTGCGGTCGAGCGCGTGGTTGATCGCCTGCCGCACCCGCACGTCGCCGAGTGCCTGCGACGCCTTGCCGGCGCGGTCCTGCAGGATGATGCCCTGCCACTCGCCGGGCACCGTCTTGACGGTGAGCCCGTCGGTCTTGGCCTTCGGCACCATGTCGGAGGTGCCGTACATGAACTGGATCTGACCGGTGGCGAGCGCGTTGTACCGGGCGGTGAACTCCTCGTACGGGCGGATCACGACGCTCTCGAAGGGGAACGCCTCGCGGTTCCAATAGCCGTCGCGTGCCTTGAACGTGTACTTGACGCCCTTCTCGGAGGCGCCCGAGTCGTACGTGTAGGGCCCGGAGCCCACCGGGTTCGAGGCGATGCCGCCCGAGCTGAGCGCCGTGGGGCTCGCCATGTATCCCAGATACGTCGCCAGGGCGGCCAGGAGGCCGGGGCTGGGCTCGCTGAGGTGCAGGCGCACCGTGGCCTTGTCCACGACCTCGACGCGTTCGATCGCCCTGGCCGCCTCGGAGGCGCTGCCCGCCCCCTTCTTGCGTGCCTCGAGGTTGACCTTCACCGCATCGGCGTCGAAGGTGGCGCCATCACTGAAGGTGACGCCGTCCCGCAGCTTCAGGGTGAGTTCGGTGAGGTCGGCGTTGTACTCGTACCCGGTGGCCAGGTTGCCCTCGATCTTCGACTCGGGCGTCTTGCGGAGCAGCGGGTCGTAGACGGCCTCCGCGTAGTGGATGACCGCGCCTTCCTTCATCTCGGCGGGGTCCCAGGTCAGCACGTCGCCGTTGTTGCCCAGTACGAGCTGGGACGAGCCTGCTTCATTCGCCTGCCCGCCACCGCTACAACCGGCGAGGGCGAGAGCGACTACGGCAAACGTTGCCGTCAGCCTGCGTGTCAGTTGCACCGTGTTCCCTTCTATTGCTGCTGCAAAGCCAGCGCCGGTCGGCGTCGCTCTGGGTGACGGGGATCGGATCAGCGGATCAGGCGATCCCGAGTTGTTGGCTCATGACCATGGCGGTCGCACCGCGCAGGACGATGTCGTCGCCGAGCTCCGAGAGCCGCAGGACGATGTCGCCGTGGACCTCCGTCAGGGCGCGCTGTCGGATGGTTTCCATCGCCGCGTCGGCCAGCGGTCCCTCCAGCACCCGGCGCGGCCCGCTGAGGACGATCTCCGAGACGTTGATCGCGGCCACGATCGGGGCCAGCACGGCACCGAGTGCCTCGCCCGCGGCGGCGAGGACCCGGGTGTGCTCCGCGTCGGTACGAGCTTCCGAGAGGTCTTCCTGGATGCGTCGGGTCGACAGCCAGGTCTCGAGGCAGCCGAGCTTTCCGCAGACGCAGGCCCGCTCGCTGCGGGTGTCCACGACCACGTGGCCGATCTCGCCGGCCGCGAACCTGCTGCCCAGGACGGGCGTGCCGCCCAGCAGCAGACCCGCCCCCACGCCGACACCGACCCGCACGAGAAGGGTGTCCGCCGCGCTCTCGCCGTAACTGCGCTCGGCGAGCGCGGTGGCGTTGGCATCGTTCGACACGACCACGGGGCAGACGAAGCGCTCGGTCAGCACCGACTGGAGGTCGAGGTCCTTCCACCCCAGGTTGGGTGCGCTGAGGACGACGCCACCGAGGTCCACGATTCCCGGGGTGCCGATGCCGATGCCGAGCAGCCGCGCTGTCACCTGTTCGCGCAACGCCCCGACGAGACCGACGACCTTCGCCAGGGCTTCGGCTCCGGTGCTGCCCTCGATCTCGACCTGCCGCCGAGCCACCACCGAGCCGCCGAGGTCGAACACGGCCCCCCGGTAGAGCGTCGAGTGGCTCAGGTCCACGGCGACCGCCTGGTAGGCGTGCTCGTTGAACTCGAGCATCATGGCCGGCTTCCCCGGCCGTGTCCCCGCCCGCGTACCCACCTCGACCACGAGGTCGTCCGCGAGGAGATCACTCACGACGTCCGAGACCGAGACCCTCGTCAGCCCGGTACGTCGCGCCAGATCCGCCCGGCTGAGCGGCCCTTCCCGGTACAGCATGCGCAGCAGCAACTCACGGTTGTGCACGCGGGCCTGCTCCGGGAGCACCTTCTCGCCGGAGCGGACCCGGGCCGGAACCCGGTCCCCGCGCAGGGTCCCCACCACGCGGCCCTGCGGCTCCGGCGGTGTGGTTCCCGTCTCATCAATGCACGTCACACGGTTAGTACAGGTGGCTAACAAACTGCGGACAAGAACCAGGCTCGCGTTGTTCCCAAGTTGTTACATTCCCGTGGCGCCGCTTCCGAGACTACTTCGACCAACCCAACGGCCCTGGTAAAAGCGCTGATCATGGCGCTGGTCGGCCTGCGGACGCGTCGGGCGAGCCGATTCGACGACGGGCAGGGACACCACCAGAGCCAACCCTCCGGTATGGTCCCAGCGGAGGCCGGCTGGCCTCCTCCGGGGTCGCGCGCCGGACCACGACTGGCCCCCGGCCCGTGAAGATCAGAAGGTGCCGGCGACCTGAGGCACCCGGCCGGCGAGGGCAGTTGGCGTCCGTACGCCCGCAGGTGCCGTCGTGGGCGGGTTGCGACGCTCGCTGCTCCCCTGAGCTGCCGGTCGCCCGGCGGCACGAAAGCCGAGAGTCGCAACCGGCCGCCTTCCGGTAACCTGAGCGCGCGGGCCGCTAGCTCAATGGCAGAGCTGTGGACTTTTAATCCATAGGTTCAGGGTTCGAGTCCCTGGCGGCCCACCACAAACCGCCCCTGAGCTGTGAGAACGCCGGACGAAGATCATCGGGCACAACCAGGGCACAACACAACTCCGATCTTGGTCCGCGCGAGGTTCCCGCCGGGTGCTATCCGCGTCCCGCAGGAGGCCGCCGACCAGGCCGCGCGGCCGGCCCTTCTTCGGCATCCAGTGAACGTAGGTCTCCAACGTGATCCGCAGGTTGGCGTGGCGCAGCGCCTTCTGTACCTCCTGAGGCTCCACGCCGTTGCTCATCAGCGTGGTGGCGAAGAAGTCGCGCGTCAGGTCAGAGCGCGCCTCCGGCGGGGGCCTCAAATTCCAGGATGGTAAGGGTGGACCAGGGGTCGCGGTGGAGGGTGGTTGAGGGGAGCCATCCCGTCACCGTCGTCACAGGCAGAGCCGAGCAGATCCGCCCCACAGTGAGCCCTCTTCAACCTGATCTTGCAGGTCAGAGACGGTGCGTAGCCCGGGGATCGATGAGGGCGAGCCACGGTTATTCGACGCCGGAGCGCTGCGAGCGGCGTGCTTGAGGTTGCGCTCATTGTCGCCGATCCGCCACTTCCACTGACTACTGAGTGGAGTTGATCGATATACGCTGTGTCTCGTTCATTGCCGGTCGGGACACGGTCGCCCTGGCGGTGGAGGCAGCGGCTTCCCACCGTGTGGTCCCGACGTCGCCTCGTCGGGCTAACACCAGCACAAGGGAGCCACATTGCGACTTGTCCTCTCATCCCTCACCCTGTCACGACCACAGGGACGGTTGTCACGTCGACTCCGGCAGACGGGAGCCACGGCCGCGCTCGTCGTGGCGGCGCTGGTCGTCACCGCCACCCCGGCACTGGCGACGATCACGATCTCCCAGCCGACCGTGCCGACCCTCGCACGCGGGGCATCCGGCGAGGTCACCTTCACCCTCGACGCCAACGCCAACGACCCGGTCGGCAAGATCGCTTTTACGGCTCCGGCGAACACGACGTTCGCCCGCACGTCCTACACCTATAACGGCGGGCCGGGCGCATTGTCCTGCGGGCTCAGCGGTGACGCCAAGACCCTCACCTGTCCGGAGACCGGGACCCTGCCCGGCTTCTTCTGGCCCGGCGTCGCCACCATCGGCGTGCGGCTGCTGATGGACCCGGCAGCACCCACCGGAACGGTCATGACCGCCGGGACGGTCACCAACTACGACTGGGCCGGCGTCCAGAACGCCCAGGGCACCTACACCGTCCAGACCCCGCCGCCCGTAGCCGACCTGGCCGTGGCCGTCACCGACTCCGCCGACCCGGCAGCGCTCGGCGGCACCTACAGCTACACCGCCACGGTCACCAACAACGGCGCGGACCCCGCCACCGGCGCCACCACGGCGCTCACCCTGTCCGGGACCTCCGCCGGCATCGTGTCGGCTTCTGCCTCGCAGGGCTCCTGCACGGTCACCGCCCCGACCGTATCCTGCGCCCTGGGCGGGCTCGCCACCGCGGCCACCGCCACCGTCACCGTCACCGTCGAGCCGCAGGCCGCCGGCACCATCACCGCCACCTCCATGGTGTCGGCCACCGAGTCTGACCCGGTCAGCGCCAACAACACCGACGTCGAATCCACCATCGTGACCAACGGCCTCGGTTGCACCATCACCGGCACCGCCGGCAACGACACCCTCACCGGCACCAACGGGGCCGACGTGATCTGCGGCCTGGGTGGGAACGACACCATCAACGGCGGCAACGGCGACGACGTCCTCTACGGCGGCACGGGCATCGACATCATGGACGGCGGCAACGCCGACGACGTGCTCCACGGCGGCACGGGTGATGACGTGATGGGCGGCGGCAACGGGGCCGACCACCTCTACGGCGGACCCGGCAACGACACCAACTACGGCGAGACCCTCCTCGGGTCACTGCTGCACCTGTTCGACAACGGCTCCGACCACATCTACGGCGGACCCGGCAACGACGACCTCGACGGCCAGAACGGCAACGACATTCTCGTCGACACCGACGGCACCGACAGCATGTCTGGCGGCCTCGGCAACGACAACATCAACATCCAGGACGGCACCGGCGGTGACACCGCGAACGGCAACCTCGGCACCGACACCTGCACTGCTGACACAGGAGACACCACCACCAACTGCTAGCCGACGTTAAGCCTCAGGACAGCCAGCCACCAGCGGCGTTCGGTGGAAAAACCGGCGACATGCTCAGTCACGACGACCCCCGCCAACCCGGCGTCGTCGCCGTGAACACCGAACGCCGCTGGGGTCTGGCTCGTCCCGCCGCCGTGTCCGCAGAGGCGGTGGCCGACCGGCCACCAAGTTGGCCAACGGCCGCAGGGGCACCTGGTCGTCGACATCACGGCCTGGCCTGCCCTGGCCGGCTGCGGGACGATCGGCCAGGAGCCGACTCGGCTGCCGGTCCCGGGTCAGGTCAAGAGCGCCGCTGTGGCGGTGTCCGCCGGGTGCCGGACCGTAACACGGAAGCCGCTCCTCATACGTCTAGGTACGTAGAAGGCTGAGGGCGGTCATCGGAGGACTTCTACCGTCGAGCTATAAAGATCGACCCGGGGGGCCCGCATTGACCACGGGGCCCGCTGCCGCCGTACCGGCAACTGGCCGGCATCCTCGCCGCCCGGACCGAGCGTGGCGACTGGCAGCCCAACCGGGCGATCCCGTCCGAGTCTCAGTTGGTGCAGGAGTACGGCCTCGCGCGAGCGACCGTACGGCGAGCGATCGCGGTACTTGTGGACCAGGGTGTTGTTCGTAGTGCCGCAGCTGGGAACCTTCGACTGGGCTGGAACCAGGAGCGTCGGCCGTCCCGACGAGTCCGATGGCCGGGTGGTGACCGAGTGAGCGAAGACGGACGCCTGCGGACTCTGGCGGACAAGTCGAGCAGGTCACCTCTGTCGGCCGCGCAGCTCATCAGCCAGCTGGCCACGAGGCTCGTGGTATTCAGGTCTGCTTGGTCGCCAACCCAGCCACCGGAGGCCTCTTCAGTTCTCGATCACCGCCACGCCGAGACCTCACCCGGCCAACACCCACCTACGAAAACGCGCCCTAGGCGGACTCGAGGACGAAGAAGAGGAAACACATGAAGGACCCGGAGTTCATGTCGGGTGGGAGCAGTTCCGCAGGAGTGTCCGGAGAAGGGGGCGGCTCGCTGATCGTCGCGATGCGGAACCCCGCAGCGGCGAAAGCATCTGCGATGGCGTGCAGCGGCCGGTGCCAGTAGGTCAGCCACACAGTCTGACCGTCCATGACGTAGTCCTCGGAGTACTTCGTCAGCGCGAAGTAGTCGGCCTTCGGATAGGCGATCGCATAGACGGCGGGGTGGATGACCGAGAGGATCAGGCGGCCGCCCGGCTTCAGCACGCGACGCAGCTCGGCGAGGGGACCGGACCAGTCCTCCAGGTAGTGCAGGACCAGGGATGCGACGACGTCGTCGAACTCGGCGTCCGCGAACGGCAGTGGCGCGCTCAGGTCCGCCACGTGCAGGTCGGCGTCCTCGCCCAGCCTCTGGCGGGCCAGGTCGACCATGGCCGCACTCACGTCGAAGCCGGTGACCACGGCTCCCTTGGCGCGTAGCGCAGCTGACAACGGGCCGGAACCGCACCCCGCGTCGAGGATCCGGCGACCTCGTACGTCGCCGGCGAGACGGAGCATCTCAGGTCGCTCGTAGTACGCGTTGAACAGGTTGGACTCGTTCTCCGTCGAATAGGCGTCCGAAAATCTGTCGTAGTCGCTTTTCGTCACCGTGACCCCGTTCCCGTGAGAGGCAAGGACGCATTCGGGCAGGTCCCGTCACGGCGCCCCGGTCAGCAGCTTGCACAGTATCCCGTTGATCACCTGCCGGTGGTCCCGCGACCGGCCCGAACGCCGACCCGGCGCGCATTGCACCGGCTCGACGTGGTCCGCGGAAAGCGGAATCCGATACGGCTCGAAGAGCCGACACCGGCGCCGTCCCTGTCGTCGAAGCCGACCTCACGGGCTTCGGACAGCGAAGTCGGCAGCGTACGACGATCGCCATCCACCGCAGCACCCTGGCCTTCCCGCGTCGACGCCCCGACGGGCTTCGCCGGGCAGCCCTGAGGGCGGTACTTCCACGCCTGTCCGGGTACGCGTAGGGGTGAGCGGCCAGGTCGCGGTGTGGCCGGGTCGAGACGAGAGGAAGAACCTGATGCGTGGTGTCGTCCTGCACGCCCCTCGCGACGTACGGGTGGAGGAGCGTGAGGATCCGCGGATCCTCCTGCCGACCGACGCGGTCATCCGCGTGTCCGCCACCTGCGTCTGCGGCTCTGACCTGTGGCCGTACCGCGGCATCGAGGCGGTCGACGGGCCGTCCCCGATGGGCCACGAGTACGTCGGCGTCGTCCAGGAGGTCGGCGGCGAGGTCAAGGAGATCAAGCCGGGCCAGTTCGTCGTCGGCTCCTTCTTCGCCTCCGACAACACCTGCCCCGTCTGCCGCGCGGGCTACCAGTCCTCGTGCCTGCACCGGGAGCCGGTGGGCGGGCTCGGCGCCCAGGCCGAGTACCTGCGCGTACCGCTGGCCGACGGCACCCTGGTCGCCACGCCCGACCTTCCCTCCGCCGACCTGGTCCCGGACCTGCTCGCCGCCTCCGACGTGCTCGGCACGGGCTGGTTCGGCGCGGTGGCCGCCGAGGTGGGGCCGGGCAAGACCGTGGCGGTCGTCGGCGACGGTGCGGTGGGGCTGCTCGCCGTGCTGGCGGCGAAGCAGCTCGGCGCCGAACGCATCATCGCGGTCAGCCGGCACGAGCCCCGCCAGAAGCTGGCGGCCCACTACGGCGCGACCGACATCGTCACCGAGCGCGGCGACGAGGGCGTGGCGCGGATCAAGGACCTCACCGACGGCCTCGGCGCGCACTCGGTCATCGAGGCGGTCGGCACCCAGGAGTCGATGATGCAGGCCATCCGCTCCACCCGTGCCGGAGGGCACGTGGGCTACGTCGGCGTGGCGCACGGCGTCGAACTGCCGGGCGAGGAGCTGTTCTTCTCCCACGTGCACCTGCACGGCGGCCCCGCCCCGGTGCGTCGTTTCCTGCCCGAGCTGATCGACCTGATCCTCAAGCGGGAGATCGACCCCGGCAGGGTCTTCGACCTCAGCCTCGCCCTCGATCAGGCCGCCGAGGGCTACCGGGCCATGGACGAGCGTCGGGCAGTCAAGGTCCTGCTCAATCCGTGAGCAGCGACGTAGGGGCGAACCGGCTCGCCGCCCGACCCGCCCCCACGTCGTGCGCGGTCGACGCTGACAGGCCACCTCGGCCCTCGACGAAGCCCGGACGCCGGTTGGGCCCGGATCGCTGCCCGAGCCACCCCCGCGCAGACCGGGGAGGCCACCTCGTTGCGGTGTTGGATTCCTCGGTGTCGACCGCCGCCGCAGGCTAGCGGAGCGGTCCGACACGGTCGGGGCGCCGGGGCCGGGCCAGGCCCGCGATATGAGGCGGCGCGCTGGCCCGGTCAGGTGGGCGGGCCGCCGTGCTGGTCGAGCCGGTCGCGGAGCGTGCCGGCGAAGTCCTCGGCCATGGCGAGCTGGCCGCGCAGCGCGCCGACGCGTGCGGTGGCGGCGGTGTGGAACGTGCCGAGCCGGTCGAGCAGGGCGGCCCGGTCGGCGCCCTCGGCCGTGTCGAGGGCGTCGAGGACGGCGAGCAGGTCGCGCATCTCGTCGAGGGTGAAGCCGAGCGGCTTCATCCGCTTGACCACGGCGAGCCGGTCGAGGTCGGGTGCCGTGTAGAGGCGGAAGCCGCCGTCGCTGCGGGCCGACGGGACGATCAGGCCGACGTCCTCGTAGTGCCGGATCGTGCGGACGCTCAGCCCGACCCGCTCGGCGGCCTCGCCGATCTGCATCAGCCGCCCTTCGCCGGGGGCGGACGCCGGCGCCACGACCGGGTCGGGGGCCGGCGCCGGCGCCACGACCGGATCGGGGGCGGGCGCCGCGACCGGGTCGGGGACGGGCTGCGACCCGGCCGTACGGTTGTCGGGGGCCATCAGTGCCCGACGCCGAGCCGGCCGGCGAGGGTGCCGTGGATGTGGGCGCTCGGACGGTTCAGCTCGACGATCTCCACGGTCTTGCCGCGCGCGGCGTACCTGGTCGTGACGGCGTCCAGGGCGGCGACGGAGGAGGCGTCCCAGACGTGGGCGTGCGTCATGTCGATGACCACGCTGTCGGGGTCGTTCGCGTAGTCGAACTGGCCGACCAGGTCGTTGCTGGAGGCGAAGAACAGCTCGCCGTGCACCGAGTAGATCCGGCTCGTCCCCTCGGGGTCGAGGACGCTGGTCACCTCCACCAGGTGGGCGACCCGGCGGGCGAACACGACCATCGCGGTGAGCACGCCGACGACGACGCCGACGGCGAGGTTGTGGGTGGCCAGGGTGGTGACGACGGTGGTCACCATGACGATCGTCTCGCCGTACGGCATCCGCCTGAGCGTGGCCGGGGCGACCGAGTGCCAGTCGAACGTCGACACCGCCACGATGACCATCACGGCTACCAGTGCGGCCATCGGGATCACGGCCACCACGTCGCCGAGCGCCACCACCAGGATCAGCAGGAAGACGCCGGCCAGGAACGTGGACAGCCGCGTACGGGCGCCCGACGCCTTCACGTTGATCATCGTCTGGCCGATCATCGCGCAGCCGCCCATGCCACCGAAGAACCCGGTGACGATGTTCGCCACGCCCTGCCCCCACGACTCACGGGTCTTGCTGGAGGGGGTGTCGGTGATGTCGTCGACCAGCTTCGCGGTCATCAGCGACTCCATCAGGCCGACCAGTGCGATGCCCAGGGCGTACGGGGCGATCAGGGTCAGCGTGTCCATGGTCCAGGGGATCTGCGGCAGGCCGAGCGTGGGCAGGCTGTCCGGCAACGCCCCCTCGTCGCCAACGGTCGGCACCGCCGCGTGGGTGGCGACCGTGACCACGGTCAGCACCACGATGGCGACCAGCGGCGCCGGGACGGCCCGGGTGAGCCGGGGCAGCCCCACCATGATCGCCAGCGCGACCGCCACGAGCGGGTACACCAGCCACGGCACTCCGAGCAGGTGCGGCACCTGGGCGGCGAAGATCAGGATGGCCAGGGCGTTGACGAAGCCGACCATCACGCTGCGCGGGATGAACCGCATCAGCTTCGCCACCCCGAGCGCGGCCAGCAGGATCTGGATCGCGCCGCCGAGGATCACCGCGGCGATCAGGTGGTCGAGGCCGTACTCCTTGGCGAGGGGCGCCACGACCAGGGCGACCGCGCCGGTGGCTGCGGAGATCATCGCCGGTCGACCGCCGCAGATCGCGATGGTCACCGCCATCGTGAACGAGGCGAAGAGGCCCACCCGGGGATCGACCCCGGCCAGGATCGAGAAGGAGATCGCCTCCGGGATCAACGCCAGGGCGACGACCAGGCCGGCGAGGACCTCGGTGCGGAACACCTTCGGCGACAGCCAGGACGGACGGGGCAGGCGCGGGCGGGAGACCGCGGAGAGCATGGAGGACATACAGCCGTTTCCACTCGGGCGGGGCACGTCGACAGGCACGCACCGCGCCCACCGGGTCGGGCGGGGTCGGTCAGGCTCGCATCGCGTACGGACTCACGGCCGCCGACGTCGTCCGGGCGTCGTCGCCCGGTCGCCGCGCACGGAGTCGCGCGGCGCGGCGGCCCAACGGACCCTACTCTTCCGTTACGGAAGAGTTCCACCCGCGTGGCGATCGTCACGGTCGGATCAGGTCGGCCCGGCGCCCGGGGCCGGGACCGCCTTCTCGGCGGCGCGGCTCACCTCTTCCCAGCCGGCCCAGACGTCCATGCGTCGCCTCGAGATGTCGAAGGCGAGGTCGTAGACCATGCTGCCCAGCAGCAGCCGCAGCGGCGGGTCGTCGCTGGCGACGAGCTTCATCAGCGCCTCGCCGGCCAGCCGGGGTTCGCTGTCGACCGACCCCTGCGCCCACTGCCGCGCCAGCTCCTCCCGCAGCGGGTCGTAGGCGGGGTTCGGGGTGGCGGCGGTGCTGCTGGCGTAGAGGTCGGTCCAGTAGCCGCCCGGCTGGACGATGGTGACCTTGACGCCGAACCGGGCGGCCTCGGCGGCCAGCGCCTCGCTCATGCCCTCCAGCGCGAACTTGCTCGCGCTGTAGAGCCCCGTGCTGGGGAAGCCGCCGAGCGCGCCGATGCTGGAGATCTGCACGACGTGTCCGCCGCACTGGGCGCGCAGGTGCGGCAGGACGGCCTGGCTGACCCAGAGCGCGCCGAAGAAGTTGAGGTCCAGCTGGGCGCGCGCCTCGGCCTCGGTGAACTCCTCCACCATGCCCATGAGGAGCGCGCCGGCGTTGTTCACGACGACGTCGAGCCGGCCGAAGTGCCGTACCGCGCGGGCGACGACGTCGAAGACCTCGGCGCGGTCCGTGACGTCGAGTCGCAACGTCAGCAGGCGGTCGGGGTGCCGGGCGGCGAGGCCGTCGAGCGGCGAGACGTCCCGGGCCGCGCCGACGACCCGGTCGCCGGCCGCGAGCGCGGCCTCGGTGAAGGCACGGCCGAGGCCGCGGCTGGCCCCGGTGATGAACCAGACCTTCGGTACGGCGGCCGCTGCGGCTTCCATGGGCACCCCTCTCCTCGCGAGACGGACCGTCTCGTCTTGTCGATGCGGGTGACCCTACCCGACCGGGCGCCTCTGTCAAGACGGACCGTCTCGTCTCATCGTCTTGCTAGATTCGGCCCGTGCCCACGCAGAAGGTCGCCCCCGACTCCAGCCGTCGCAGCGAGACGGCACGCCGCGCCATCCTCGCCGCCGCCTTCGACCTCGTCGGCGAGCTGGGCTACGCGAAGCTCAGCATCGAGGGCATCGCGGCCGCCGCCGGCGTCGGCAAGCAGACGATCTACCGCTGGTGGCCCTCGAAGGGCGCGCTGCTCTTCGACGCCTTCCTCGCGCTCACGACCGACGGCGGGCAGGACGGCCGGGGCGGCGCCCTGCCCGACACCGGCGACCTGGCCGCCGACCTGAAGCTGGTCCTGCGGGCCATCGTCGACGAGCTGAACGACCCTCGCTACGACCAGCCCATGCGCGCCCTGCACACCGAGATCGTCCACGACCCGGCCCTGGCCGCCGACTACGCGCAGCGGCTCGACGGGCCCATGCGGGAGCTGAAGAAGGAGCGCCTGCGCGCCGCCCGGCGTGCGGGGCAACTCGCCGGGGACGTCGACCTCGACGTGGCCGTCGACCTGCTGTTCGGACCGGTGCTCAACCGGTGGCTCCAGCGCACCGGCCCGCTCACACCCGAATACACCGACCAGGTGGTGGACACCGCGCTGCGCGGCCTGCGGCCTGCAACGACTGACGACGGTCGTCGTTGATCCGGTCGTACCCGCCCCACCCGCGTGCGGGCACCGACCGTGGAGGAGGCACGCCGATGACCAGTCAGCGCGAGACAGTGGAGGTCGACCCGGTCCTGTTCCGTGCCGTCTACGACTCGCCCGCCTCGCTGCCGGGCAGGCACCGGTGGACGACCCCGGAGTCGGACGTACGCCGGATCGAGAAGCTGCTCGGCATGCCGCTGCGCAGCATCGGCGCCCCCCTGTGGGTCAGCGGCGACCAGCCGGACTGCCCGAAGTGCGGCCGCCGGGTGAACTGGTACGACATCGTCTCGTCCGCCCTCTCCGGCGTGCACGACCGGATGATGATCGCGACGGTCATCCTGGGCGACCGCAGGTACGTCAACACCGAGGTCCCGGACGCGATCGCCGGGGTGCGCTGCACCGACTGCCGCACGGCGATCGAGGGGCTGCGCAGCTTCAAGTGCCACAACTGGGCGTACGCCTTCGAGGCGCTGGAGACCGTCCGACAGCGGATGTCCGGCGCGTCAGTCGTCGGCCGTCAGCCCGCGAGCGAAGCGCAGCCCGGGACGCCCGTCGAGTGACACCTCACCGATCGGCGTGAACCCGGTGCGCCGGAGCACCGCACGCGAGCCCGCGTTGTCCAGGGTGGTCGCGGCGGTGAGCCGGCGCAGCCCGTACGCCTGCCGGGCCAGTGCGACGACGCGGCGGACGCCGTCGGTCGCCACCCCGCGCCCGGCGGCCCGCTCGGCCACCCGGTAGCCCAGCTCGGCCTCCCCGTCGGCGACGTCGACCAGGTTGAACCGGCCCAGCACGCCCCCGTCCGGCTCGACCAGGAGGTGGAAGTGGCAGCCGCCGCTCTCCTGCTCGGCGAGCAGTCCCGCGTGCCGGGCGGCGAAGTCGGCGAAGTACGCGTCACCCCGGTCCGGCACCGAGCGCGCGAACCACTCCCGGTTCTCGCGCTCGAAGCGCAGCAGCGCGTCGGCGTGGTGGGCGGCGAGCCGCTGGAGTTCGGACACCACGCCACCCTCGCACCTCAGCGTTCGCCGGCGGAGCGCCGGGTGGAGCGGCGACCGGGCGGGGAGGGCGGCTCCGGCCCCGGGTCGGGCACCTCGGGCATCGGCCGGGTGACCGGCCCGGCCCCGGTGACCCGGAGCGGCTCGCCGTGGTGCCACACCTCGACGCCGGTCTCCGGGTCGGCGTCGGGCAGCTCGTAGCGGGCCTCGTCGCCGGTCAGGGTGACCCGCAGCCGGTGGCCGTGCCAGCGCAGGCAGAAGGAGAGCCGGTCGATCGCCGCCGGCAGGCGGGGGTCGAAGGAGAGCACCCCCCGGTCGTCGCGCATCCCGCCGAAGCCCTGCACGAGCGCCAGCCACGCCCCGGCCAGCGACGCCAGGTGCAGCCCGTCGCCGGTCTTGTCGCCCAGGTCCGCCAGGTCCTGCAGCACCGACTCGGCGAACAGGTCGTACGCGAGGTCGAGGTGCCCGGCCTCGGCGGCGAGCACGGCCTGCGGGGAGGCCGACAGCGACGAGTCCCGCACCGTGCGCGCCTCGTAGTAGGCGAAGTTGCGGGCCTTCTCGTCCGCCGTGAACTCCCCCGGGCAGCGCTGCATGGCGAGCACCAGGTCGGCCTGCTTGACCACCTGCTTGCGGTACAACTCCAGGTAGGGGAAGTGCAGCAGCAGCGGGTAGTCGTCGTCGGAGGTGTGCGCGAAGTCCCACTCCGGCTGCTCGGTGAAGCCGGCCGACTGCTGGTGCACACCGCGCTTGCGGTCGTACGGGATGAACATCGCGTCGGCCGCGGCGCGCCAGGCCGACACCTCGGCCGGGTCGACCCCGAGCCGGGCCGCCGCCTCCGGGTGCCGCTCGGCGGCGTCGGCGGCGCCGCGCAGGTTGCGCCGGGCCATCAGGTTGGTGAAGAGGTTGTCGTCGGCCAGGGCGCTGTACTCGTCGGGGCCGGTCACGCCGTGCAGGTGGAAGGTGCCGGTGTCGGACCAGTGGCCGAAGCCGTGCCAGAGCCGGGCCGTCTCGACCAGCAGTTCCAGCCCCGCCCCGGCGAGGAACTCCTCGTCACCCGTGGCGGCGACGTAGCGCAGCACCGCGTCGGCGATGTCGGCGTTGAGGTGCAGCCCGGCGGTGCCGGCCGGCCAGTAGCCGGAGCACTCCTGCCCGCCGATGGTCCGCCACGGGAAGCTCGCCCCGGTCAGCCGCAGCTCCGCCGCGCGCTCGCGGGCCTCCGGCAGGTGGGCGTGCCGCCAGCGCAGCGCCGAGCGGGCCAGCGGCGGGTCGAGGTAGGTCAGCACGGGCAGCACGTAGCCCTCGGTGTCCCAGAGCACGTGCCCGTCGTAGCCGTTGCCGGTCAGGCCCTTGGCGGGAATGGTCCGGTCGCCGTCGGCCCGGCCCGCCTGGAGCAGGTGGAACACCGAGAACCGGATGGCCTGCTGGAGTTCGTCGTCGCCGTCGAGCTGCACGTCGGCGGTCCGCCAGGCGACGTCCAGCGCCGCGCGCTGGCCGGCGAGCAGGGCGTCGAAGCCCTCCGCGCGGGCCGCGTCGGCCTCCGCGACGACCAGGCGGGCCAGCTCCGCCGGGGGCATGGCGTCCACCGGGGTGCACTCGTACGCGGCGAACTTGGTCAGCTCGATCCGTTCGCCGGGACGCAGGGTCCCGGACAGCGTGAGGCGCAGCCGGTCCGGGGTGCAGTCGACGCCGGAGGCGAAGCCGTCCGGGGCCGCCACCTCGTGCGCGACGGCGACGGCGACGCGCTGCCCACTGTGCCCGGTGCGGTGGACGAGGACGCCGTCGTGCCCGTCGTGGTGGCGGTACTCGGCCGTCAGCGGGTCGGTGAGCACGGAGGCGGCGCGGGGGTCGTCGGCGCGCTCGGGCACCCGCTCGTTGGCGAGCAGGTCGGCGCAGACCCGCACCTCGACCGCCCCGTCCAGCGGCTCGACGGACCACCGGACGGCGGCCACCGGACGGCGGGGCAGGGAGACCAGCCGCACGCTACGGACGCGTACGCCGTGCCCGCCCGGCGACGTCCACTCGGTGTGCCGCTCGACCACCCCGGCGCGCAGGTCGAGCACCCGCTCGTGGGTGCGCAGGGTGCCGGTGCGCACGTCGAGCGGCTCGCCGTCGACCCAGAGCCGGATCAGGGCCGCGTTCGGCGCGCTGATCACCGTGTCGCTGAACTGCGGGAAGGCGTACCCGTCCTCGGGGTAGTCGACCTCACGCCGCTCGTGGAAGCCGTTGAGGTAGGTGCCCGGCATCCCGTAGGGCCTGCCCTCGTCCAGGGTGCCGCGCCAGCCGACCCAGCCGTTGCCCAACGCGAAGATCGACTCGGTCTCGGCGAGGCGGTCCATGTCCGCCTGCGTACGCCGGATCCGCCACGCCTCGTCGTCCCCCGAGGCCTGCGCGGTCGGCGGTCGATCGGCGGTGGGGGTGTCGTGCACTGCGCCTCCAGGGAGTCCGACGTACCGGTTGATCGAAGCAGAGCGGGCTGAGAGGCCGCTGAGACGAAGGTCGGGGTCACCACCCGACCAACGCACACTGCGCCCGGCTTCCAGGTGTTCCATGGTTGTCCGCGTGGTAAACGAGGTATGAACGATAGGTGAGGTGAGTCATGATTGATGCGGACCCGCCGGGCGTCCCGGAGATCAGCGTCGAGTGGTACCAGGACATCGTCGACTTCGCCGCCGACACCCCGCAACCGGTGCAGTGGTTCGCCGAGCACTTCACCGAGGGCGCGATCCTGCTGCTCGGGGCACTGTGGCTGGTCGCGGCCGTCTCCCGGCTGCGGGGCGGGCCGCGCGACCGGGCGT
Organism: Micromonospora sp. CPCC 205546; assembly: GCF_036902715.1. NCBI lineage: Bacteria > Bacillati > Actinomycetota > Actinomycetes > Micromonosporales > Micromonosporaceae > Micromonospora > Micromonospora sp. CPCC 205546. The sequence goes on along the minus strand of NZ_JBAKHL010000004.1, from coordinate 280,898 downwards.
ACGCCCTGGTGTCGCCGGCGCCGGTCGTGCTCGCGTACGGGTGCAGCGAACTATTGAAGATCGTGGTGGACCAGGAGCGCCCCTGCCGAGCGCTCGCCACCGAGCTGGCCATCGTCGCCGGCGAGTGCCCGCCGACGGGCGACTGGTCGTTCCCCAGCAACCACTCCACGATCGCGGGCGGCCTGGCGGTGGCGACGCTGCTGCTGTCCCGCCGGGTCGGCCTGGTGGCGCTGCCGCTGGCGGCGCTGGCCGCGTTCTCCCGCACCTTCGTCGGCGTGCACTACCCGCACGACGTGCTCGCCGGTGTCCTGCTCGGCGCCCTGTTCGCGGCGCTGCTCACGCCACTGTTCGCCCGCCCCGCCGCCGGGCTGCTGCACCGCCGCGCCCGCCAGGCCGAGCGCCCCGTCCGCGACCCGGCCACCCCGACGTCCCGCCGCTGACCGCCCACGGGAACGGCGGAACCCGCCCGGGTGTGGAGTTTGCCTGGACCAAGGCCGACCGGGTCAGGTGAGGAGGGCGGCCAGGGCGGCGAGGGTGCCGAGGACGAGGAACGGGCCGAAGGGGAGGTGGTTGCGCCAGCCGACCCGGCGGGCGGCCAGCAGCGCGACGCCGACCAGCCCGGCCAGCAGCAGGGCGAACACCAGCCCGGCGACCAGCGCCGCCCAGCCGTACCAGCCCAGCAGCGCGCCGACGCCGAGCGCCAGCTTGGCGTCGCCGAGACCGAAGCCGCGCCGGCCGAGCAGCAGCGTGGTGGTGGCGAAGAAGAGGGCCAACGCCGTGCCGGCGGCCGTGGCACGCACCCAGGGCTCCGGGCCGGGTCCCGCGACGCCGGCCAGCCCCAGCAGCAGCCAGGTGCCGGCCGCTGCGGGCAGGGTGAGCCGGTCCGGCAGCCGGCGCACGGCCGCGTCGACGAAGACCAGCGGGATCGCCCAGCCCAGCCACCAGGCCGTGGCGGCCAGCACGACGCCGGGCGGCCCGAGCAGCACCAGCGCCCCGACGGCCGCCGCGAGGGCGAGTTCCACCGTGCCGGGCGGCGGGCCGACGCGCGTCCCGCACCGCCCGCACCGTGCGGCCGGGCCGAGCGCGGGCCAGGGTCGGGCCAGCCCGATCGGGGCGCCGCAGGCGTCGCAGCCGGTCCGGGTCGCCGCCCCCGGCGGTACGGCGTGCCGGATCACGGCGAGCCGGAGCGTCGGAGCGAGCGCGAGTACGGCCAGCAGCCGCGCCCCGCGCGCGGCGGCCTTCGGCGCGGCCGGCTCCGCCACCGCGGGCGGCCCGGTCAGCGTCACGATCGCCCCCGGGGGCCGGCGCCGGCGACGACCACGCTGGGTAGTGCGTCCAGTGTCGACCGGTAACGGGCGGAACGGCCCGCACCCCTGCCCCACAAAGCGCGGTATCGCGCGCGGAAATGGCGCATACGCATAGGCGGGAATCCCATTCTGGCGAAATACCGATGCGTCGGCGCGGGGGACGGATCGGACCAGACGCCACGTCCGGGACAACCGCCCGCCACCGCGACGACGCCCTGCCCACCTTGCGCGCTTCCCACGCCGCCGACCCACCGATCCCCGCCGCCCGACCCGTCCGCACCAGCCGACGACACCCGCCACCACCACCTGTCATCACTCATCGTGTTTGCGCGAATTGCCTCTGTTGCATCGGCGAACGTCAGCCTATGCTCGCCCCTTGGGTGTGGTGCAACCCACAGCGAAAAGACGGGACGACGCGGGACATCGCCTTTGTAGAGATCAGCAACGACAAATGCACCGGCGCTTTCCGACAGGTCCGGATGACCCCATTCGGTCGCGCCGTCGCATGCCCGGAGGCCGCCAGACCGGCCCCGGACGGCCACCGAGGAGGCACGACGTGCGCGGACGGCGGTTCAGCCGATGGGCAACCTGCCTGCTCGCCATCGCGGCGCTCGGCGCGGCCCCGGCCTGCGGCGCCGAGCCCACGACGGCCCCCCGGGCGGCGACTGCCCGGGACGCTCCCGCCCCCACCCCGCGGGCCGTCGACGAGCAGGCGGCGAAGAAGGCGGCGCTGGCCGCGTACGCCGGCTATCTCGCCGCCTCCCGCAAGGCGAGCGGGCGCGGCGATCCCCACCATCCGGAGTTGTCCCGGTTCCTCGCCGACCCGCTGCTGACCCGGGTCCGGCTGACCATCCGCGAGGCGAAGGAGCACGGCGCGATGCGTACCGGCACGTTGGTCTCCGACCCGACCGTGACCTCGGTGAGCCTGGATTCGAGCCCGCCAACCGTGGAGATCCAGGACTGCCTGGACGCCACCGGCTACCGGCTGGTCTACGCCCGGGACAAGCGGGTCGTGCCCGGCACCGGCGGTACGCGGCACCTGGCCACCGCCACCGCCACCCGCTACCCGGACGGCCGCTGGCTGATCAGCGCCGGCGCCGCCCACGAGGACCTGCCGTGCTGACGCGGGCGGGACGGGGCACCGGGACGGAACGCGTCCGTACCGCCGACGGTGGCGGCCGGAGCGGGACGGCCCGCCGGTCGCTCGCAGGCGTCGGCCTGGCCCTGCTGCTGACGCTCGCGGCGGCCGTGCCCGCGATCGCCGCGAAACGCGCGGACCCCGGCGCGGAGTGCCCGCCGGGGCAGAGCGACTGCAGCGTCTGGGACGACGATCCCGGCGCCCCGGGCGATCCCGGCGGCGGCGGGGACGACGGCGGGGGTGGCGACCCGGGCGGCGGGGGCGGCGGCGGCAAGTGCCAGTGGAACGGCCGCACCATCAAGTGCTACGACGACGTGCTCGGCTGGTTCAACAACGGCGACGGCTGCTACTACAAGCTCGCCCAACCTCAGCCCGAGGCCCCCGAGGGCCAGCAGTGGTACGTGCGCACCTGCAACGGCGGGGACCTCGGCTCCCAGACCACGGTCCTGCGCGACGCCCCGCCGCCCGGCTTCGGCGCGCCGCCCGACCCGGAGGAACTCGCCCGACGGGCGCTGGCGAAGATCACCATCGCGGCGCCCCGGATCGCGGTCGCCCCCCGCCGCAGCAACGGGCCCGGCCTGGTCGGACTGCCCGTCTGGATGTGGGGCCGCGACGACGACCCCAAGTACTTCGGGCCGACCCAGCGGGCGTCGGAGAGCGAGCGGGGCCTGACCGTGGAGATCACGGCGAGGTTCGACCGGATCGTCTGGAACATGGGCAACGGCAGCACTGTCACCTGCTCCGACGCCGGCACCCCGTACCGGGCCGACGGCCCGCTCGCCGGCCGCCGGTCCCCCGACTGCGGCTACCACAGCGGCTACCCGAAGGCCGGCGACTACCGGGTGCGCGCCACGACGTACTGGACGGTGACCTGGCAGGGCGGCGGGCAGAGCGGCGTCATCCCGGTCAACCGGAGCACGGGGACGGTCCCGGTCCGGATCAACGAACTACAGGTGGTGGCCCAGTGAGCGCGAGGAGTGAGCCGGTCTTGCGAGCCCCGCAGTCGCGAACGGAGATGGCCCGGTGAGTGTGGCGACCCGGAACGGGACCGGCCCGGTGGACGCGCCGGTCGCCCCGCCCAGGGTGGTCCGGCAGCGCCGGATGCGCCCCGGGTTGCTCGGCCTGGCCGTGCTGCTGATCGCCCTCGGTGGCCTCGGGGCCGCGTTCGCGGTCACCTCCGTACGCGCCACCGGCAGCTACCTGGCGGTGGCCCGGCCGGTCGAGGTCGGCCGGCAGGTCAGCGCCGACGACCTGGTCCCGGTGCAGGTGGCCGGCGGTCGGGGGCTGTCCCCCGTGCCGGCGGGCCGGCTCGACGAGGTGATCGGCAAGCGGGCCGCCGTGTCCCTGACCCCCGGCACGCTACTGACGATGGCCCAGCTCACCGACGACCCGCTGCTCGGCCCCGGCCAGCAGCAGCTCGCGCTGGGCCTGGGTCCCGCCGAGGTGCCCGCCCGCAGGCTCCACCCCGGCGACAAGGTCCTGCTGGTGAGCACGCCGGACGACAACGACGACCGTCCCGTCGGCGCCGCCACCCGGTTCGCGGCGACGGTCATCGACGCCGTCACCTCCGACAACGACGACGAGGTGGTGCTCTACCTGGCGCTCGCCGTGCGGGACGTGCCGGCCGTCGTCGCGTTGTCCAGCCAGGAGCGGCTCGCCGTCGTCCTGACCGAGGCGGCCTGAGGATGGCGATCATCGCGCTGGTGTCGGCGAAGGGCTCCCCGGGCGTCACCACCTCCGCCCTGGCCTGCGCCCTGACCTGGCACCGGCGGCTGGTGCTCGCCGAGTGCGACCCGGCCGGCGGGTCGATCCTCGCCGGCTACCTGGGCGGCGCGCTCGACGGACCCCGGGGCATCGGCGAACTGGCGGTCGGCGAGTTGCGCGACGGCAACCTGGATTCGGCGTTCTGGTCGCAGCTGGTCGACCTGGACGCGCCCAGGCGGGAGCGGCTGCTGCTGCCCGGCGTCGTCGACCCCGCCCAGGCCGGCAGCGTCACCCCGCTCTGGCAGCGGTTCGCCGACTTCTTCGGCGGCCTGGAGGGCGGCGACCCGCCGTACGACGTGGTGGTGGACTGCGGGCGGCTGCACGTCGTCGGTCCGCCGTGGCCCATCCTGCGCGCCGCCTCGGTGGTACTGCTGGTCAGCGGCGCCCGGCTGCCCGACCTCTCCGGCACCCGGGCCATGGTCAGGACGATCGAACGGGACTTCGCCGAGCACCGGGTGCCGCCGGGCACCCTGCGGCTGCTGCTGGTCGGCGACGGCCACGGCAGCGGGGAGGTCAGCAGGGCGCTGCGGCTGCCGGTCATCGCCCGGTTGCCGCACGACCCGCGTACGGCCGAGGTGCTCTGCCTGGGCGGCACCGTGCGGGCCGGTCGGCCCCTGATGCGCGCGGCCGGGGCCCTGGAGGTGCCGGTCGGGGCGCTGCTGGAACGCCGGCGCGCCCGGCTGGCCTGGCCCGTGTCGCAGGGGGTGCCGGATGCGGTTTGAGCCGGTCTCCGGCGACCCGCGCCGGCAGCCGTCCGGCGCCACCTCCATCGCGCCGCCGCTGGTCCCGCCCACCGGCCGGCAGCACCCCGTCCCGCTGCCGGTGCCGGTCACCGCGCCGCGCCCGGAGCAGCCGCCGCCTCGGCCCCGCGTCGACTTCCAGGTGGTCCGCGAACTGCGCCGGGAACTCAGTGAACGGCTCGCCCTGTGGCAGCGCGGCCGGGAGTTCACCGTCGACGAGGAGGACACCGAGCGCGCCCGGCTCGCGGTGGCGGTGGTGGCCGAGTACGCCGACGCGGTGCGCCGGGCCGGCACGCCGATGGCCGCCGGCGAGGAGCGCGTCCTGCTCGACCAGGTGACCGCCGAGCTGGCCGGGCTCGGCCGCCTCCAGACGCTGCTGGTCGACGACACCATCGAGGAGGTGCACATCCTCGGCTGCGACCAGGTGCGCGTCACCCGGCACGGCGGCGGGGTCGACTGGGTGGAGCCGATCGCCGACAGCGACGACGAGCTGGTCGAGATCCTCCAGGCGGCGGCACGCCGGGCCGGGGCCACCGAGCGCTCGCTGTCGACCTCCAAGCCCACCCTCGACCTGCAACTGCCCGACGGCAGCCGGCTCGCCGCGGTGTTCCTGGTCAGCCACCGCCCGTACGCGGTGATCCGCAAGCACAACACGCTGGACGTGAGCCTCGACGACCTCGCCGGGAGCCGCGACGACCTGGACGAGATGATCGACCCGCTGGTGCGCGACTTCCTGCGCGCGTCCATGCGCGCCGGGCTGAACATCATGGTGGCCGGCCTCGCGGGCGCCGGGAAGACCACCGTGATCCGGGCGCTGATGGACGAGATCCCAGCCGACGAGCCGTACGTGCTGCTGGAGGAGAGCCGCGAGCTGCTGCCGGCCCGCCGCCGGCTCAAGCACCGGGCGGTGATGAGCTTCGAGGCACGGGAGGGCCACGGCGAACGCGGGGCGGACGGCCGCCCGGCCGGTGAGGTGAGCATCGCCGACCTGATCCCGGTCTCGCTGCGGATGGGCGTGCTGCGGATCATCGTCGGCGAGGTCCGGTCCCGGGAGATCGTCCCGATGCTCCAGGCCATGACGACCAGCCGCGGCTCGATGTGCACCATCCACGCGCGTACGCCCGCCGGGGTGAGCGAGCGGATCATCGAGTTGGCGCTCGCGCACGGCCGGGAGATGACCGTCGACCAGGCGCGCCGGATGGCCGGCAACGCGCTCGACCTGATCGTCTACGTCACCGTCGAGGACGAGACCGCGATCGGCGGGCGCAAGCACCGCTTCGTCTCGCACGTCGAGGAGGTCATCGGGGTCGGCGACGGCAACCGGATCACCACCACCCAGGTGTTCGGGCCCGGACCGGACGGGCGGGCCGTGCCCCGGCACCTGCCCGAGCGGGTACGCGCCCAACTGCTCCGCGTCGGCTACGACGCCCGGTTGCTCAGCCGCTGGATCGAGGCCGGCACGGGCGCGTGGCGCCGCCCCCGGCACACCCGGCTCGGACGGCGGTGACGTCGGTGCCGGACAACGTCGAACTCGTCGCGGTGGTCTCCGGGGCCTCCTGCGTCGCCGGGCTGCTGCTGGCGGTCGTCGCGCTGGTCGGCACCCGCCAGCCGCCGGGCCGGCCCGGCGCGGGCCGGGGCCTGGACCGGCCGTGGAAGGGCCCCAGCGCCAACCCGCGCGAGCAGCGGGCGCACCAGGCGCTGCTGGTCGGCGCCGTGGTCGCGGGCGCGCTGGCCTTCCTGGTCACCGGCCTGCCGGTGGTCGGCCTGCTGGTTGCCGTGGCCGTACCGGGTATCCCGTGGCTCTTCTCCGTCGGCAAGGCCGAGCAACGGGCCATCGCCCGCATCGAGGCCGTCGGCGAGTGGACCCGCCGGCTCAAGGACGTCTCCGCCACCGGCCAGGGGCTCCAGCAGAGCGTCATCGGCACCGTCGGCACCGCACCCGAGGAGATCCAGGAGGAGGTACGGCTGCTCGCCGCCCGCCTCCAGGCCGGCTGGCTGGCCCGCTCCGCGCTGCTCGCGTTCGCCGACGAGATCGGCGACCCGGTCTGCGACCAGGTGGTCGCGGCGCTGATCCTGCACGTGACCGACCGGGGCGAGCGCCTGGGCGACGTGCTCGGCTCGATCGCGCAGGCGGCGGCGGCCGAGGTCGCCACCCGCCGGGAGATCGAGGCGAAGCGTACGCAGCCCCGCTTCGCGGTCCGCTTCCTCACCGGGATGACCGTGGCCACCGTCGCGTACGGGCTGCTCAACAGCGAGTACATCCGCCCGTACGGCACGCCCTTCGGGCAGCTCGTGATGGCGGCGCTCGGCGCAGCCTTCGTCGGCCTGCTGGCCTGGGTGCGGTCGATGAGCCAGCCCCGCCGGCCGGCGCGCTTCCTGCCGGCCCCGGACCCGGAGGAGGTGCTCGCGTGAGCGCGAGGAGTGAGCTTGCGAGCCCCGCAGTCGCGAACGAAAGGCCAGCCCCGTGAGCGCGAGGAGTGAGCTTGCGAGCCCCGCAGTCGCAAACGAAAGGCCGGCCCCGTGAGCGTCGTCATCAACTGGCAGCTCGCGGTGGCCGTCTGCGGCGGGTCGGCGGTCGGGCTGGGCGCCTTCCTGGTGGTCCGCGAGCTGGTGCCGGCCACCCCCGCGCTCGGGCCCGCGCTGCGCCGGCTGCACCAGCCGGGCGGCGTCGGGCAGCTCGGCACGCCGGCCGACCGGCGCCTGGAGTGGCTCACCGAGCTGTCCCGCTGGCTGCGGCCACCGCACCGGCAGCTCGCCCTGATCGACCGGACACCCGAGCAGTACGCCCTGTCGATGCTGCTCTCCGCGCTGATCGGGCTCGCCGCGCCGACGCTTCTCGGCGCCACCCTGTTCGCCGTCGGCGTCCGGCTGCCGGTGGTCGTACCCGTGCTCGGCAGCCTCGGGCTGGCGCTGCTCTGCGCCCTGGTCGCGCACCGGTCGGTGCTGGACCGGGCGGACAGGGCGCGCGACGAGTTCCGCCAGGCGGTCTGCACCTACCTGGACCTGGTCGCCCTGCAGCTCTCCGCCGCGCACGGGCCGGTGCAGTCGCTGGAGCGGGCGGCGGCGGTCTGCGACGGCTGGGTCTTCGACCGCATCTCCGAGTCCCTGCGGATCGCCCAGATGCAGATGCACTCGCCGTGGGACGAGCTGCGCGACCTCGCCGAGCGCATCGGCATCCCGGAGCTGGGCGACGTCGGGGCGATCATGCGGGCCTCCGGCAGCGAGGGCGCGCAGGTGCACGAGACCCTGCGCAGCCGCGCCGACTCGCTGCGCGACCAGATCCGCACCGACAACCTGGCCCGGGCGGAGGGAGTGACGAGCCGGCTCGACATCCCCGGGGCGCTGCTCGTCTTCGTCCTGCTGGGCTTCGCCGTCTATCCGTTCATCGCCCGTCTGTGATCCGACCCGAGAGAAGGAGCACGTCATGTCCGTCATCACCCGCCTGCACGTCGCGATGGCCACACGCCTGGCCGAGCTGCGCGAGGACGGCGAGCGGGGCGACAGCCCCGTACCCACCGCCGTGATCATCTTCGGCCTGGTCGCCGTGGCGATGGCGGTCACCGCCGCCGCCCTCGGCGCCGCCAACGACTGGATGAGCAACATCCCGAAGGCCCCGAAGTAGCACCGGGCCGTGCGCCGAGCAGACTCCGTACCGAGACGCCGGGCGGCCACCACCGCCCGGCGTCCCGTCGTGCCCGCCACCCGGTGCCCCGTCCGGTCAGCAGCCCGATGCGGCCTTCCGGTTGCCGCCCGACGGCTCGTCCCGGCCGCCGCCCGGCGGCTCACGGCCGGCGGGGTCGACCGGGGAGCCAACCCGGTCGAGTTGGCGGTGGCCATGCCGGCGATCCTGCTGCTGCTCTTCGCCTCGATCCAGACCGCGGCCTGGTTCGTCGCCCGTTCCACCGCGCTCAACGCCGCGCAGAGCGGGGTCAACGCGCAGCGGCTGCACCAGGCGCCGTCAGGGGCCGGCGAGGCCCGCGCCGTCCGGTTCCTGCGGGCCTCGGGCGGTTGGCTCGTCGGCTGGGACGATCCGGCACCGAGCTGTCAGAGCACCACGACCGAGGTGACCTGCACCGTGCGCGGGCGGTCCCTGTCGGTCGTGCCCGGGGTCAGCTTCCCGGTGCGCCAGACGGCGCACGGGACCGTGGAACGGTGGACCACGCCGTGAGCCGTACCGCCGAGCGGGGCTCGGTCTCGATCGAGGTGGCGGTGCTCGCCCCGGCGTTCATCGCGCTGATCGTGCTGGCCGGCGTCGCCGGGCGTACCGCCGTGGCGGCCGAGGCGATCGACGCCGCCGCCCATGACGCCGCCCGCGCCGCCTCGATCTCGCGGGACGCCCGCACCGCCCGCGCCGCGGCCCGGGACGCGGCCCGCCGGCAGCTCGACTGGCGCGGCCTGAACTGCGCCGGCACCCCCGAGGTGACGTTCAGCGGCGCGGTACGCGGCGCCCCCACCAGCTTCGACGCGGCGTTCCGCAGCCCGGCCGGGCAGGACGCCTCGGTCACCGTCCGCATCGCGTGCACCGTCTCCTACGGGGACCTGCACCTTTCCGTCCTGCCGTCGATGCCGGCCGGCGACCGCGTGTCGGCGAGCTTCACGTCGCCGCTGGACCGCTACCGGAGCCGGGGATGACCGCCCTCGCCGGCCGGCACGACCACGGCCGGGTGAGCATCTTCCTGGCGGTGGCGATGGTCGGCATCCTCGCCGTCATCGGCATGGCCGTCGACGGTGCGGGTCAGCTGCGCACCCTGCAGCGGGCCGACAACCTCGCCGCCGAGGCCGCCCGCACCGGCGGCCAGGCCATCGACCGGGCCACCGCCATCGCCGGCGGGCCGCCCCGGATCAACCGTCCCCAGGCCCGCCGGGCCGTCGCCGACTACCTGGCCGCCGCCGGCGCCGCCAGCCACACCGTCAGCTTCCCGGTCGTCAACGGGGAGACCCGGGTCCGGGTACGCGTCACCGTCACGCACCGCAGATCGCTGCTCGGCCTGTTCGGCTTCGACGGGACCGTCACCGTCTCCGGCGAGGCGACCGCGCGGCCGCTCACCGGGGCACCGTAGGAAGGGAAGGCAGCCATGGCCGCATCGGGTCGTTCCGCCGTACGGCGGACCGGACGCATCCTGACCGGGTCCGGCGCGCTCGTCGTGCTCTGCGCGGTGCTGGTCGGCGCGCCGGTGGCGCTGCTCGCCCTCGCCGGCAACCCGTTGCCCGACCACCTGCCCACCGTCGCGGAGATTGGCTCGACGCTGACCAGCCGCGACGACGGGCGGCTCTTCCTGCGGGCGCTGGCGCTGGCCGGCTGGTTCGGCTGGGCCACCTTCGCCTTCTCGGTGCTGGTCGAGCTCTGCGCGCAGGCGCTGCGCCGGCCCGCGCCCCGGCTGCCGGGGATCAGTCGCCAGCAGCGGGCCGCCGCCGCGCTGATCGGTTCGGTCGCGCTGATCCTCGCGGCCAGCCCGGCGGCGAGCGCGGCGACGGCGATGACCGGCCCGTACGCCCTGCCGGCCGCAGCGACCACGGCCACGCAGCCGGCTGTCGCGGAGGCCGCCTGGCCGGGCCCGACCGACCCGGGCGACGGCGTGGCCGTCTACCGGGTGGTCCGGGGCGACCACCTGGGCGCCGTCGCCCAGCGCTACCTGGACGGGTTCGCCGACTACCGGGACCTGGCCGAACTGAACCGGCTCGGCGACCCCGACCGGATCCACCCGGGTCAACTGCTGAAGCTTCCCGGGGACGCCGAGGACCGGGGTGCCCGCCGGCACGCCAACGGTCGCCTCGTCGCCCGCCCGACCCCGCCCGCGCCCGCCCGGCCGGCCCCGCAGCCGGTGCCCGGGAAGGTCGCTCCCGAGCGGGCGACGCCGCCACCGGCCGCCGAGGCCCCGGTGCCGCCACCGGCGCAGAAGGGCGCCGGTCAGGCCCCGACGCTGACGGTGGGAGCCGCCCGGGCCGGCGAGCCCGACCGGGTGAACCGGCCCCTCGCGGTCTCCGCGGTCCTGGCGGTGGCGAGCATCGTCGGCGCGCAGATCGGCGCGGTCCTGGGCCTACGCCGCCGACCGGGTTACGTACCGGCCGGGGCGGCACGGGCCACGGCCGCCGCGCGCCGTGGCACCACCGCGCGCCGTGGCACCACGACCGGGCGCGGCGCGGGTCGCCGGGACACCGGCACCACCCCGCGCGGCAGCGCGATCGGAGCCGACCGGAGCGGTACTGACACCGACGACCGGGAACCCGCACACCCGACCGGTCACGGCTCCGCGTCCCCGGGCGGCAACGAGCGCGCGGGCGCGCCCCTCCCCGGCACGGCCCCCGGCACCCACGACGGCGGGCTGGCCGGCCACGACCGGTCACACCCGCACCCGACCCGCGACACCCCGATCGGCCGTCACCGCCGCCTCTGACCACACCCCCGCTCGGGTGATCAAGAGGTTCGGGCACGGCAGGAGATCGAACCCGACCCGAACCTCTTGATCGACAGCGGAAGCCGGGACCGGAGAGCGCCGGGTCGGGGAACGTTGGGTTGGAGCGCGCCCGTCAGGGGAGGCGGGTCTCCAGGACGCCGTCGACGACGCGGGTCGGCAGGACCTGCTGGTCGTTGCCGGACGGGCCGTGCACGACCTCGCCCCCGTTGAGGCGGAACGCGCTGCCGTGCCACGGGCACACCACGCACGCGTGCCCGTCGATCTCCTGCACCTCGCCCTCGCCCAGCGGGCCGCTCTGGTGCGGACAGCGCTCCAGCATGACGGTGACCTCGTCGCCGTGCCGGTAGAGGATCACCGAGACGTCGTCGACCTCCCGCGTGATCAGCTGCCGCTCCGGCAGGGCGGACATGTCGGCGATGGAGTGCCAGCCGTCGCTCATCCGGTGCAGCTCGGAGATGCTCTGGTTGACCTGCGCGCCCTGCTTGTACGCCAGGTGCCCGCCGATGTAGGCCCCCATGCTCGCGGCGCCCAGCCCGAGGAAGCCGAGCGTCCGGCCGAGGTTGTGCCGGCCGGCCATCCGGGCGGCCACCGAGCCGGCGTAGAACGCCAGGCCGACGCTGTTGGACGCGGCGTGCACCAGGCCGACGCGGCGCTGGTCACGGGCCAGGGCCGCCCAGTCGTTGAGGCCGGCGACCGCGGCCGGGAGGGCGCTGACGGTGCCCACCGCGCACAGGGTGGTGGCGGCCCGGCGCTGCCCCGGCATGAGGTCCAGCACCGCCGTGCTGATCCACGCGCCGACCGGCACCTGCACCATCGCCGGATGCAGCGGATGGCCCAGCCAGACGCCGTGCAGCAGGTCGCGGACCCGCTGCGGTCGGAGGGTGGCCTGGACGGCGCGCTGCAACCGGTCGCCGACCCGGTCCAGACCGGATGCCTGCTCGATCTTCGTCAAGAGTGCTCGCACCCGTACCGACTTCCCGGCAGGAGCCGTCGCAAACCGGGCGGCGGTGACGGATCCGCAGCGGTACGTGATCAGGGCCCCGCCGGCCCGTAACGGGACGCCCCGCCGGTCAGCGTGCCGACCAGCGGTCGTGGTGGATCGCGTCGGCCAGTGGGCGTTTCTGCCGCCAGCCGTGCCGGGCCAGGTCCGGTACGGACTCGAAGTGGGTGACCGGCCCGAGGCAGAGCCACGCCACCGGTCGGATCCCGTCGGGGATGCCGAGCAGCTCGGCGAGCCACGGCTCCCGGTAGAACGACACCCAGCCCACCCCGAGCCCCTCGGCGGTCGCGGCGAGCCAGAGGTTCTCGATGGCGAGGCAGGTCGAGTAGAGCCCGGTGTCGGCGATGGCGTGCCGGCCGAGTACGGCGGGGCCGCCCCGGGCCTGGTCGTGGGTGACCACCACCGACAGGGTCGACTCCAGGACCCCGTCGATCTTGATGCGGGCGAACCGCTCGGCCGCCTCCCCGTCGAGCGTCGCCGCGAAGGCGTCCCGCTCGGTGTGGACGTGCTCGTGGAACCGGCGACGCAGCTCCGGGTCGCGCACCACGACGAAGTCCCAGGGCTGCGAGTAGCCGACGCTCGGCGCGGCGTGCGCCGCCGACAGCACCCGGTGCAGCGTCTCCTCCGGCACCGGCGCGCCGGTGAACTGGGCGCGTACGTCCCGGCGGCGGTGGATGACGTCGTACAGATCCAAGGCAGGCTCCCGCTGCGCTCGGCCCACGCCACACCGGACGCGGGCACCGGACGCGAGGCCGGTCTTCGGACTCCCGGATCGACGCCTGGCCGTCCGCCTTCCCGGCCCGGGCGGGCCAGTGGCTGCGCGTACGCGTGGACGGTGGCTCCCCGGTCACCGCGGCGGGCCCGTGCCGGATTCGCACCGGCTTCCCGATTCTCCCCGCTCGCGCGGGGCACCTCACATGATCGTGCCGTCGGGGATGCTAGCGCCGCCCGGCCCGCCCCGGCCCGGCGGGCCGCGCGGCGCGCCCACAGGCAGTGGAAATCCGGTCGCGGGCCGCGCGTTCCGGGACCACTGTGGTCCGGGTGTACGCACTCTCCTCCCGCCCGCTGCCGGCCGGTCGACCGGCGACCCGACTGACCCTCGCGCTGGGGCAGCCCCGGGCCGTGCCGCCCCCGCTGCTGATGCTGCTCGGCATGCTCTCCACCCAGGTCGGGGCGGCCGTCGCCAAGCAGCTCTTCGGCAGCACCAGCGCGGGCGGCACCACCACCCTGCGGCTCGGCTTCGCCGCGCTCGTCCTGCTGGTCCTGGTCCGGCCGGGGCTGCGCCTGGGCTGGCGTACCGCCGGTCTGGTCGGGGCGTTCGGGCTGGCCCTGGCGGTGATGAACCTCGCCTTCTACGCGGCCCTGGAACGGGTGCCGCTCGGCGTCGCGGTCACCATCGGCTTCGCCGGGCCGCTGCTGGTGTCGCTCGCCGGCAGCCGCCGGCCCGCCGACGTGGCGTGGGCGGGGCTGGCCGGCGGCGGGGTGCTGCTGATCAGCGGGCTCGGCGGGACGGGGGTGGACCGGCTGGGGCTGCTGTGCTGCGTGGCCGTCGCGGTCGGCTGGGCCGGCTACGTCCTGCTCGGCAAGGCGGTCAGCGCCCGGGTGCCGGGCAGCCGGGGCCTCGCGCTGGGGATGGCCGTCGCCGCGCTGGCCGTGCTGCCGTTCGGGGTCTCCGGCAGCGGTACGGCCCTGCTCGACCCGTGGACCCTCGCGCTGGGCGCGGCGGTGGCGCTGCTGTCGTCGGTGCTGCCGTACTCGGCGGAGATGGCGGCGCTGCGGCGGATGCCGGCCCGGGTCTTCGCGATCCTGCTCAGCCTGGAGCCGGCGATCGGCGCGCTGGTCGGGCTGGTCCTGCTGGGCGAGCTGCTGGCCTGGACGCAGGCGGCCGGGGTGGCCTGTGTGGTCGGCGCCGCGCTGGGCGCCACCCTGGTCCGCCCGGCCCGACCCGCCGCGCGCTGACGCCCCTGGCGCCGCCGGCACCGCCGGGGGCATGCTGTCGGGATGGGGGTACGCGTCGAACGCGCCGCGGCGGTGACCACGGTGATCCTGGACCGCCCGGCGGCCCGCAACGCGGTCGACGGGCCGACGGCCCGGGCGCTGGCCGACGCCTTCCGCGCCTTCGAGGCCGATCCCGACGCCTGCGTGGCCGTGCTCTGGGGGGCCGGCGGCACGTTCTGCGCCGGGGCCGACCTGAAGGCCATCGGCACCCCGAGCGGCAACCGGGTCGAGGCGCAGGGGGACGGCCCGATGGGTCCGACCCGGATGACGCTGGGCAAGCCGGTGATCGCCGCGATCTCCGGTCACGCGGTGGCCGGCGGGTTGGAGCTGGCGCTCTGGTGCGACCTGCGGGTCGCCGAGTCCGACGCGGTGCTCGGGGTGTTCTGCCGCCGCTGGGGGGTGCCGCTGATCGACGGGGGCACGGTCCGGCTGCCCCGGCTGATCGGCGAGAGCCGGGCGATGGACCTGATCCTCACCGGCCGGCCGGTGCCGGCCGAGGAGGCGTACGCCATGGGGTTGGTCAACCGGCTGGTCGCGCCGGGCGAGTCCCGGGCGGCGGCCGAGCGGCTGGCCGCCGAGATCGCCCGGCACCCGCAGACCTGCCTGCGCAACGACCGGGCGGCGCTGCTCGCCGGCGCCGGCCTGCCCGAGCCTGAGGCGATGGCGGGCGAGCTGGCGTACGGGATGGAGTCGCTGGCCGCCGACGCGGCGGCCGGCGCGGCCCGGTTCGCCGCCGGCGCGGGCCGGCACGGCGCCCCGGCCCACTGACCGGGGCGGAGTCCCGGCCGGCGCGTGGCCCGGCCGACGGGGCCGGCGGGAGGCCCGACGGGCCGGGCGGTGCGGCCACCGGGTGTCCAGTGGCCGCACCGCCCGGGAGACCGGCCGCCGCCCGGGCGACCGGGGTGGGTCAGTTGCGGTTGATGACGAACGTCGAGGTGGTGTTCTGGATGTCCACCGCGTTGTTGCTCAGGCGGAGGTTGTTGAAGGTGACCGACCCGACGGCCGGGCCCTGCCCCGCCTCCGGCATCTGGTTGGCCCAGATGCCGAAGCCGGACTTCGCGTCGTAGGCGTCACCGCTCTTGCGGGCGCCGCTGATGGAGACGTTGGTGAAGACCGTGTCGGTGATCGGGAACTGCGGCTGCCCACCGACGTAGTTGGTCTGGAACATGATGCCGCTGTAGGTCGGGTCGACGATGTCGACGTCGCTGACCCGGATGCCCTGGAACACCTTCGAGGCGGAGAAGACCCAGATCGCCGGGAAGGTCTGCGCGCCCCAGAAGTGCCCGCCGGCCCGCACGATCGAGATGTTCTCGAACCGCGTGGGCGGGCTGGCGCCGAAGCCGTTCATCGGGTAGCCGAAGTCGAGCGAGCTGATGGTGATGCCGGAGTAGACCAGCGTGTCCGCGATGTAGATGTTGCGGAACGTGTTGCCGTAGCCGCCGTAGACGGCCACGCCGGCGGCCCGCCAGGTCAGGGTCGAGGTCAGGTTCTCGTAGACGTTGTCCTTCATGTCCGCGCCGCCCGCGTCGATCGCCGAGAACAGCGCGAAGCTGTCGTCGCCGGTGGCCCGGGCGTCGTTGTTGCTGACCAGGTTGTTGGTGCTCCCGTTGGTCATGTTGATGCCGTCGGCGAACATGTTCCGGATCCGGGAGTTCTTGATGGTCATGTGGTCGGTGTTCGCGCCCCAGTAGAGGCACACCATGTGCTCGTTCCAGATGTTGTCGATCACGATGTTCGACACGTTGGAGAAGTCGAACACCTTGCCCGGCCCGTCGATGCGTGACGTGTAGTTGCCGAAGTAGGCGAAGTTCGCGAACGACGATCCGGCCGCCGAGTTCTCGGCCCGGAAGCCGATGTCGGTGTTGTCCTGGCCGGACGGCGCGTTGAACCGGGTGTACCAGGGTCCGGCGCCGGTCACCCTGACCGCCTTGCCGTACACCTGGAACTTCGAGGCGGTGGTGTAGTTGCCGGCCGGCAGGTACACCCCGACGAGGTTGCCGGTGGTGTCCATCCGCACCCGGTCCAGGGCGTTCTGCACGTCGGAGTGGCCGAAGCCGGTCGGCGTGACGTAGCGCGCCGGGTCAGGGTTCGCGATCGGCGCCACCTGCTCGGTGTTGATGAAGTCGATCGCGTACGTGGTGGTGTTGGCCGGGTCCTTCTGGAGGCGGATCTTGCTGCCCGCCGGCACCGTGCCGTTGAGCATGACGTTGGCCTCGTCGTAGATGTGCCGCGGTCCGCCCGCGCTCGGCGAGTTGCCCGGGCTGGCCTCGTTGCCGTAGAGCCAGGCGTACCGGGACGTCAGGTCGATGACCTTGTGGAAGCTGCCGTTGACGTAGACGTTCAGCGTCGAGTTGATCCCGCCGCCACCCGGGGCGTCCGGGATGGAGAAGCGGGTGACCAGCGTGTTGGTGCTGGCCCGGGTGGTCCACTCGACGTAGCTGCCGGTCGAGTTGAGGGTCACCGCACGCCGGCCGGACGCCTCACCGGCGAGGTCGCCGACGGTCCGGTTCGGCCCGACGACGCTGGCGCCGCCGCCGACCACGCCGTCCTCGGCCTCGTACATGTCGTAGGGCATGTTGGCGCCGCGCCCCACGAAGAGCGCGCGGTCGCTGGTGTTGTTGGCCTGCTTGACCGGCAGCTCGTTGCCGTCGGCCGCGAGCACCACCCGGACGGTGTACTTGCCGTTCGCGGCGGTCCAGGTGCCCAGGTTGACCGGGCCGACCGTGGCCCCGGCGTTGATCACTCCGGAGTACGAGCCGGTCAGGGTACGGACGACCGTGCCCGCCTCGTTGAGCACGGTGAGCGTGACGCCGTGCGCGCCGGACGCGGAGGCGATGCTGCCGGCGTTGCGGATCGACACCGAGAAGCTGACCGTGTTGCCGGCCGCCGGGGTGCCCGGCGACCAGGCGACCGCGGCGGCGACCAGGTCGGAGCTGGCGACGGGGCTGACCACCAGCCGGCTCGGGTTGGTGAAGCTGTTGTTGGTGTCGTCCTGCTCGACGACGGTGTTCGACTCGTCGACCTTCGCGCTCAGCGGGTAGCTGCCCGCGTCCCGGGTGCCGATGTTCGCCGAGACCGTGGCCGAGGCGCCGGCCGCCAGGCCGCCGACCGGCGCGGTGCCGACCCGGTTGGTGCCGAGGTAGAAGTTGACGTTGGTGGCGCCGGAGGCCGCCGAGCCGGCGTTGCGGACCGTGGCCGAGAGCGTCACCGTGCTCGTCTCGACGGGCGCGGACGGGCTGAACGACATGCCGGTCACGGTCAGGTCCGGGTTCGGCGCCGGGGTGCCGATGACCTGGAACTCGGCGACCTGCCCGGCCGGGGCGCCGGTGTTCGAGGCGATGGAGAGCCGCACGTCGGCCGCCGCGCCGGAGACCGGGATGGTCACCGTGTTGCCGCTGGCCGGGTTGAAGCCGTAGTTCGCGGCGCCGACCAGGGTGGTGAAGGTCGAGGAGCCCTGGTCCCGGCCGAGGACGGTGATGTTCTGGGTACGCGCCCCCCAGGCCGAATCCGGGTTCAGCTTCAGCACGACCTGGCTGAGGCTGGCGTTGGCGCCGAGCTGCACGGTCAGCGTGCTCGGGTTGCCGTTGCCCTCCCAGTAGGTGGCCACGTCGTTGTCGTTGGCGTTGCTCGCCACGAACGTGTGCACGTGCCCCGAGGCGGTGATCGGCTTGCCGACCGCCAGGTTGGTGCCGACGGGCGGGTTGCCGGTGCCGGTCCGGGTCACGGTGTTGCTGTTCGCCGACTGGTTGCCGGCGGCGTCCTTGGCCCGGACGTGATAGGAGACCGTGGCCGTGTTCGGCTGGCTGTCGGTGTACGTCAGGGTGGAGCCGTTGACGCTGCCGCGCAGCGCGCCGTTGGCGTACACGTCGTAGCCGGTCACCCCGACGTTGTCCGTGGACGCCGACCAGGTCAGCCGGATCTGCCCGCTGGCGGGCTGGGTGTACGCCAGGTTCCCGGGGACGCTGGGCGCCTGCGTGTCGGGGTTGCCGGCGGCGCCGTACACCTCGACCTCGGAGAGCTGGGCGGCCGGCCAGCCGGTGTTGCCGGTGACCTGCACCCGCACGTACCGGGTGCTGGCCGCGGTGAAGCTGACGGTGACGGTGTTGCCGGTGGCCGGGTTGAAGGTGTGGCCGCCGGACGCCTTCAGGGTGCTGAACGACGTGCCGTTGGTGGAGCCGAGCACCGACAGCGTCTGGGTGCGGGTCTGCCACGCCGACGACGGCGGCAGCTTGAGCACCACCCGGTCGACGCTGACGGTGGCGCCGAGGTCGGCCTGGATCCACTGCGGGAACGCGTTGTTGGCGCTCTCCCAGTAGGTGTCGGCGTTGCCGTCGTTGGCGTTGCCCGCCACGTAGTTCTGGTTGTGGCTGCTGGCGCTCATGGTGGCGGAGAGCCCGGCGAGCAGGGCGGCGCGGGCTGCGGTCGCGGCCGGATCCGCCGGCGGTGCGGCGGCGGCCGGGGTCACGGCGGGGACGGCGGCGAGGAGCAGCCCGGCGAGCGCGCCGGCGAGCAGCCGTCGGCGGGCCGGGCGGGCGGATCGGGGGACGGGACGGGACGCGGTGCCCTGTCTGGTGCCGAGTCTGGACATGGGGTGGCTACACCTCTTTCGGGGGTGGTGTGTGGTGCGTTGCCCGGCGACGGGCACAGGGGTACGCCCGTCGTGCCGCGACAGGTGGGGGACGGTGCGGGACGGGGTCGGGGCGGCGCTGCGCCGGGCCGCCCGGACCGGGATGGCCCCCGCCCGCGACGGGCGGGGGCCACCGGGCTAGCTGGAGTAGACCTCGAACTCGCTGAGCTGGCCGGCGGGCCAGCTGCTGTTGCCGGTGAAGGTCAGCCGCAGGTACCGCTGGCTGGTCGCCGCGAAGGTCACGGTGACCGTGTTTCCGCTGGCCGGGTTGAAGGTGTAGCCGGCGGACGCCTTCAGGGTGCTGAACGACGAGCCGGTGGTGGAGCCGAGCACCGACAGCGTCTGGGTGCGGGTCTGCCACGCCGAGGACGGCGGGAGCTTCAGCACGATCCGGGACACCGTCCGGTTGGCGCCCAGGTCCACCGTCAGCGACTGCGGGAAGGCGTTGTTGGCGCTCTCCCAGTAGGTGTTCGGGTTGCCGTCGACCGCGTTGCCCGCCCCGTACACGTCGGCGTGGCTGGTCGCCGCGGCCGGGCGGCCGAGCGCGAGGTTCCCGGTCGGGGGCGGCGTGGTGGGGGGCGGCGTGGTCGGGGGCGGGGTGGTGGGGCCACCGCCGTAGACCTCGAACTCGGCGAGCTGGGCCGCCGGCCAGCCCGTGTTGCCGGTGACGGTCAGCCGGACGAACCGGCGCTCGCCGGCCGGCACACCGATCGTGACCGCGTTGCCGCCGGCCGGGTCGAAGGTGCGCCCGGCCGACGCGGCGAGGGTCGACCACGAGGAGCCGTCGGTCGAGCCGAGCACCGACAGCGTCTGGGTCCGGCGCTCCCAGCCGGCGGGCAGCTTCAGCACCACCCGGTCGACGGTGCGCGCCGCGCCCAGGTCGACGGTCAGCGACTGCGGGAAGGCGTTGTTGACGCTCTCCCAGTAGCTGCCCGCGTTGCCGTCCACCGCGTTCGCCGCGCCGTAGTTCTGGTTGACGCTGGTCGCGGTCGCCGGTCGGCCCTGCGCCAGGTTCCCGCCGGTCGGGGGCGGGGTGGTCGGCGGGGGCGTGGTGGGCGGCGGGGTGGTCGGGGGCGCGGTCGTCGGGGGCGGGCTGGTGGGCCCGCCGCCCCACTGCGGCTCGGGCCACGGCCCGCAGTACGGCGTCGAGGAGTACCAGCCGGAGTTGCCGGTGCCCTGGGTGATCTGGAACCCGCTGCCGACGCAGTTGTGCATCGGGTTGGGCTGGGCGATCCCGGTGGCCCGCACGTTGGTGAAGGAGACCTGGCTAGGCGCCTGCACCTGGAGGGCGTACGTGCCCGCGCCGTCGATGCGTACGTTGGTGAAGCTGATCCCGCTGCTCTGTCCCTCGATCCAGTGCAGCGCCGCGTACGAGCTGTCCAGGATGTCGGTGTCGGTGACGTTGACCGCCGCGCCCTGGATGGGCTCGTTGAGCGCGGAGAACCAGATCGCGCCGACGCCGAAGCGCCAGTTGTAGTCCGAGTTGCCGTTGCGGATGAGCGTGTTGCGGGCGACGGTGATCGTCCCGGAGACGGCGGTCGGGCCGGTCACGCCCGGGTAGCGGTTGGCGACGTGGATGCCGCCGCCGTTGGTGACCGAGTCGGCCGTGACGTTGTCGGTGATCTTGATGTCCCGCCCGCCGTACGTCACCAGGTGGTTGGCGAGGATCGTCACGCCGATCGTGTTGCGGGTGAAGGAGTTGTTCACGTTCGGCACGCTCTGCGCCCACATGGCGAGGGCGTCGTCGCCCGTGTTGCGTACGAACGTGTTGGTCACCGTGGAGTTGGTGACGCCCCAGTGGAAGTTCACCCCGTCGGCGGTCTGGTCGAGGATCCGGCTGTTGCGGATGGTGAAGTTGTCCATCGGGCCGTCCATCCAGGCCCCGACCTTGGTGTGCTGCATCCAGACGTTGTCGACCACGGAGTTCGACATCGCCCCGCCGATGGCGTTGACCTGGTCCTCGTCGACCCGCTCCCGGATGTCGCCGATGATGGCGAAGTCGCGCAGCGTGACGTTGCGGCTGGGCCCGCCGGCCTCGTGCGGCCGGATCTCGCCGCTGTAGCCGCCGCCGGGGACGTACTTGCCGTAGATGCCGGCAGCCCGCTTGCGGTCGGTCGGGTGCCGCCCGCCGAGCACCGAGTACCACGGCCCCGCCCCACGCAGGGTCACCCCGTCCACGACGACGTGGTCGAAGAGGGTGAACGTGCCGGTCGGGATCCAGACGGCCCGCCCCTGGGCCCGGCCGGCGTCCACCGCCGCCTGGAACCTGGCGGTCGAGTCGGTCGCGCCGGTCGGGTCGGCCCCGAAGTCGGTGACCACGTCGAGCACGCCGGCCGGCTTGGCGATGGGCGCGCCGACCAGCTCGAAGTCGGCCAGGTCGATGGTGAACGTCGGCGACTGGGCGGTCGAGGAGACCTGGAGCCGGATCTTCGTGCCGGCCGGGTGGGTGGTCCCGAACATGGTCCGGGTCTCGTCGTAGAAGTGGTGCGGGTTGGTGTCGCCCGGGTTGTTGTTGAACGGGTATCCGCCGTAGTACCAGCCGTACCGCGAGGTGACCGGCACCGCCTTGACCAGCGTGCCGTTCGCCCGCAGGTCGATGCTGGCGTCCCGGCCGGTGCCGGCGGCGTTGTCCGGCAGGCTGTAGCGGAAGGTCACCGCGTTGGCGGGCGCGGTGAGGGTGAACTCGACGTACTCGCCGACGGCGTCGAGGGTGACCGCCTCCCGGCCGGACGCCTCGGACGGCAGCGTGCCGTAGCGCCGGTCGGGGCCGATCCTCGTGCCGGTGTGCGCGACCTCCTCCGCCTCCTGCTCGACGAACGGGACGGTGGCGCCCCGCCCCGGGATGTCGAACGGCGAGAGGCCCGCGGCGCGGGCCGGCGTCGCGGTGGTGGTCAGCGCGACGACGGAGATCGAGGCGGCGGCGAGGGCGGTGCCTGCGAGGGCGGCGAGCCCCGCGCGGATGCGGTGTCTTCGCAGGTGGTGCGCGGTGGTGTGGTCGGCCATGAGCGGCGCTCCCTTTCCTTGGATGGCCAGGTCCCCCGTGTCGTGCGTGCGGTGCGCGTACCTCCCTGTCGGCCTCGGCCGGCGCGGGCCGGCGGGGTGGGCGGTGCCGGCGGCCGGGACGGGCCGCCGGCGACCGTCGGTCAGGCCGGCGCGGGCCGCGTGTCCGTCGCGGCCGTCGGGGCGGGTGTCGCCTCGGCGGTACGCAGCCAGACGGCGGTGTCCGGGGGCAACCGGTCGTGGTCGAGCGGCCCGCTGGCCAGCAGCCGGTCGGTGTGGGGCGGCAGTGGCACCGCCGCGTCCGAGAGGTTGACGAGGCAGGCGAAGCCGGGTGCCCGCCGGAAGGCGAGCACCCCCGCGGGGGCGGGCAGCCAGCTCAGCTCGCCGTCGCCGAGCGCCGCCTCGGTGCGGCGGATGGCGATGGCCGCCCGGTACAGCTCCAGCATCGAGTGGGCGTCGCCGGTCTGGGCGCTGGCGGTGCGGTCCTTCCAGTCGGCCGGCTGGGGCAGCCAGGGCGCGGCCGTCGCGGCGTCGGGGCTGAAGCCGAACGGCGGCGTCTCGCCGGACCACGGGATCGGCACGCGGCAGCCGTCCCGGCCGGGATCGACCCCGCCGGAGCGGACGTGCATGGGGTCCTGCCGCAGCTCACGGGGGATGTCCTCGACCTCCCAGAGGCCCAGCTCCTCGCCCTGGTAGACGTAGGCGGCCCCGGGCAGCGACAGCGACAGCAGCGCGGCGGCCCGGGCCCGGCGGGTGCCCAGCTCCAGGTCGGTGGGGATCCCCTCGCGCTTGGCGGCGAAGCTGAACGTGGTGTCCGCCCGGCCGTAGCGGGTGACGTGCCGGGTGACGTCGTGGTTGGAGAGCACCCAGGTGGCGGGGGCGCCGACCAGCGCGTGCGCGCTCAGCGTCCCGTCGATGCTCTCGCGCAGCGCCGAGGCGTCCCAGGCGCAGCCGAGGAAGTCGAAGTTGAACGCCGCGTGCAGCTCGTCGGGCCGCAGGTAGTTGGCGAACCGCTGCCGGTCCGGCATCCACACCTCGCCGATCAGTGCCCGGTCGCCGGGGTACTCGTCGGCGATGCGCCGCCAGTCGCGGTAGATCTCGTGCACCCCGTCGAGGTCGCGGAACGGGTGCGGCCGGTCCGGCAGGGTCTCCGGCAGCGTCCCGTCCTTGACCAGCAGTCCGGCCGAGTCGATGCGGATGCCGTCGACCCCACGGTCGAACCAGAACCGCAGGATGTCCTCGAACTCCGCCCGCACCCGGGGGTGCTCCCAGTTGAAGTCCGGCTGCTCGGGGGCGAACAGGTGCAGGTACCAGTCCCCGGGAGTGCCGTCCGGGTCGGTGGTCCGGGTCCACGTCTCGCCGCCGAACTCACCGACCCAGTCGGTGGGCCGCCGGTCGCCGTTCGGGCCCCGGCCGGGGCGGAACCAGAACAGCTCCCGCTCGGGTGCGCCCGGCCCCCCGGCGAGTGCCGCCTGGAACCAGGGGTGCCGGTCGGAGCAGTGGTTCGGCACCACGTCGACGATGGTCCTGATGCCCACGGCGTGCGCCTCCGCGATCAGCGCCTCCGCCTCGGCCAGCGTGCCGAAGACCGGGTCGATGTCGCGGTAGTCGGCCACGTCGTAGCCGGCGTCGGCCATCGGGGAGGGATACCAGGGGCTGAACCAGATCGCGTCGACGCCGAGCGCGGACAGGTGGTCCAGCCGGGACCGGATGCCGGCGATGTCGCCGATGCCGTCGCCGTCGCCGTCGGCGAAGCTCCGTGGGTACACCTGGTAGATCACCGCTCCACGCCACCACGGACCTTTGTCTGCTGTGGACACGAGCACCTGCTTTCTGCGTCAGTGCGTCGGCGGGTTCGCCGGACCTTGATGTGGCCCCGGGTGGACGGTCGTTGTCCGCCGCGGGAGATTGCGCCGGGGTCATCCCTTGAGGCTGCCCGTGGTGAGGCCGGACATGATGTTGCGCTGGAAGACCAGGAAGATGACGACGGTCGGGATGGCGGCGATGACCGACGCGGCGATCACCACGTTCATGGGCGTACCGCCGGAGAAGGCGTAGATGCCGACGCTGACCGTCCGCGTCTCGGGCGACGGCATGACCAGCTTCGGCCAGAGGAAGTCCTTCCAGACCGCCGTCACGGCGAAGATCGAGACCACGCCGAGGATGGGGCGCGACATCGGCAGGACGATCGACCAGAGCGTGCGCAGCGGGGTCGCCCCGTCCATCAGCGCCGCCGCCATCAGGTCCTCCGGGATGGAGTCGAAGAACCGCTTCAGGAGGAAGATGTTGAACGCGTTCGCGACCAGGGGAAGCCAGATCGCGAACGGCGAGTCGAGCAGGTTGACGCGCAGGATCGGCAGGTCGATCACGGTCACGTACTGCGGGACGATGAGGACCATCGCCGGGATCATCAGCGTCGCCAGCATCAGGCCGAGGATCATTTTGCCGAAGATCGGCCGCAGCTTCGACAGGGAGTACGCCGCGGCGGTGTCGAGGACGAGTTGGAACAGCACCGCGCCGGTCGCGTAGTAGAACGTGTTGAACAGCAGCTTGGCGAGGTCGAGGTTGTGCCACGCGTCGGCGTAGTTCTGCCACTGGGGGTCCTGCGGGAACAGCGACGGCGGGGTCTGCGCGATCTCCTGGCCGGACTTGAGCGCGCCGGTGACCATCCAGTAGAGCGGCCCGAGGAAGACGAGCGTGAATCCCGCGACGACGACGGCCAGCAGCGCCCAGTAGACGATCCTGCCGCGCCCCCGCCTGAGCTGGGCGTGGGAGACGAGTGTCCGGGTTCCGGAGTCCTGTGCCATTCCTCGTCCGTCCTAGTCCTGTTTCGCGGTCAGCCGCACGTAGACGGCGGAGAAGCCGGCCAGCACCACGAGCATGATCACGCCGAGCGCGGCGGCGCCGTTGAGATCGTTCTGGAAGAACCCGTGCTGGTAGATGAGGTACGCGACGGAGGTCGCCGAGTCCTCCGCGCCCGCGCCGTTGGCGAGGATCAGCGGCTCGATGAAGAGCTGCATGGTGGCGACGATCTGCAGCATCGCCAGGAGCGCGAGGATCAGCCGGGTCTGCGGGACGGTCACGTGCAGGATCCGCCGCCAGAGCCCGGCGCCGTCGAGCTCGGCGGCCTCGTAGAGCTCGCCGGGGATGTTCTGCAGCGCCGCCAGGTAGATCAGCACCGCGCTGCCCATGTTCATCCACGTCGACGCGAGCACCATGGCGGGCATCGTCATCTCGGGGGACTGCATCCACTGCGACGTCGGCAGGTGCAGCGCCTTGAGGATCGCGTTGAAGAGCCCCGCGTCGCTGGGGTCGTACGCGTAGAACTTGAACAGGAACAGCGCCGAGGCCGGCGGCAGCATCACCGGCAGGTAGACCAGGATCCGCAGGTAGCCCTTGGCGTGGCGGAACTCGTTGAGCAGGATCGCCACGAAGAACGGCACCACGTAGCCGAGGACGAGCGCGAGAACCGTGAAGGAGAAGGTGTTCTTCCAGGCGGTCCAGAAACTCGGGTCGTCGATGATGCGGGTGTAGTTGTCCCAGCCCACCCAGGTGGTCTCGCCGCGTCGGGTGCGCTGGAAGCTCATCACGACGCCGCGGATCATGGGATACCAGGAGAACATCGTGAAGCAGAGCACCGCCCCGACGAGGAACGCGTGGCCGGTGAGGTTGTCCCGCACCTTGCGGCCGAGGCTCGTACGCCCCGGTCCCGCCGGCGGCGGCGCCGCGGGACGACCCGTGTCTGAGGTGGTGGTCCCCGGGGCGGAGAGGATCGCCAAGGCAACTCCTGGTGAATCGGTGACCGGACGTGTGCCGCCGAGGGGGTGGGGGCCGGCGCACCGGCCCCCACGCCCGTCGGGTCAGCTCTCGGCGGCGAGGAGCTTGTTGACCTTCTCCTCGGCCGTCTTCAGCAGCGCGTCGATGTCGGCGTTCGGGTTGGTGAGGACCCCGGACATCGCCGCGTCGAGCACGGCGTAGATCGCCTGCGCGTTACGGGGCTCGCCCTTGATCGGGACCGGGCCGGCCTCGAAGATCGCGAAGTTCGCGGTGTCGACGTTCGCGTTCGCCTTGCGCAGGTCGAGTTCCTGCTTCTGTGCGTCGCTGCCGTTCGCGAAGAGCAGCGGCTGGGGCAGACCGACCGGGTAGTTCTGCGGCTTGGCCCGCACGTAGTCGAACTGGCCCTTGCCGGGCGTCAGCTTCTGGTACGCGATCCACTTCAGGCCGGCCTTGACCTGCTCCGGGGAGAGGCCCTTCTTGAAGTAGTAGCCCTCGCCGCCACCGAGCGTCGCCTTCGCCGGGCCGTCCTGGCCGGGCAGGGGGGCCATCGCCCAGTCCTGGAACTTGCCCTGGAACTGGCTGACGATCGCCTGGGTGGCGTCCGGTGCGCCGACGAACATGCCCACCTTGCCGGCGGCGGCGTTGGTCAGCAGGTCGCCCCACTGCAGCAGCTGGCGGCTGCCCATGCTGTTGTCGCCGTACCGCATGTCCTTGAGGTTCTGCAGGACCTGCCTGCCCATCGCGTTGTTGAAGTCGGCCTTCTTGCCGTCCGCGGTCAGCACCTGGCCGCCCTGCGAGTAGAGCAGGGACGTGAAGTGCCAGCCGCCGGTGTTGCCGGCGCTGTACTCCGAGTAGCCGGCGATGCCGTTGCCGAGGGCGGAGATCTTCTTGGCGGCCGCCCGCACCTCGGGCCACGTCTTGGGCGGGGCGTTCGGGTCGAGCCCCGCCTGCTGGAACAGCACCTTGTTGTAGACCAGGCCCATCGAGTAGTTCTTCGTGGGGACGGCGTAGAGCTTGCCGCCGTCGCTGAAGACCTCCTTGAGCGCCGGGTCGACGCTGTCCCAGGTGGGGATCGTGTCCTTGTTGGCGTACTCGGTGACGTCCATCGCCTGGCCGGAGTCCAGCACCTGCTGGAGGTCGGTCATGTACCCGTAGAACAGGTCGGTGACGGTGCCGCCGGCCAGGCGGGCGGTGAAGTCCGGCGGGTTGTTGCACTGCTCGCCGACGCTCACGCTCTTGACGACGATGTCGGGGTTCTGCCGCTGGAACTCGGCGACGTCGTCGTTCCAGTTCTTCAGCAGCTCTTTCTGGGAGCCGACCGGCTGACAGTCGACGGTGATGGTGACCTTGCCACCGGCCTCGCTCGCCGCGTCGTCGCTCTTGGTGGAGCAAGCCGCAAGGGTGAGCCCCAGGCCGGCCGCGAGCGCCAAGGCCGCTGCCTTCCGGTACTGCGGTACGGACATCTGTCCATCCCTTCGGGAACGGGTGTCTCCATGACGCGCGCCGAGCCGAGGTGGTCGCCACCCGGGCCGAGCGCCGTCATTGATCTGCGTCTGCCATGCGACCCGCCCCCGCCAGGTGCGTCGGGGCCAGGTGTGAGTGGAGCCACTGTAGCTATGTGGACTGATTCCAGCAAGGTTCCAACCTCAGATTGAAAAGAGGCGACACTGCCACGTCAGATTCAAACAGGATCTTGGAACGCGGCCGAATCGAGGGCCTTTCATCCCTTTGATCCGGGCCCGAGCCTGGTGCGGGTCGGCGCGAAACGGCCGCCGGGATACGCGAAACCGGCCGCCGGGATACGCGAAACCGACCCCGGCGACGCGAAACGGCCGCCGACCGCGAGCAGCGGTCGACGGCCGGAGCGTCGTCAGATGGCCGGGCGGGCAGCCCGCGACCGGAGGGGCCGGTCGGCGTTCAGGGGGATCGGTCGGTGGCGGGAGACGGCGGCCGGTGACCGGCCGGGCGGATCCGGCTCAGCGACCCGGGGCGGGCGCGGTGGAGCCGCGTACGACGAGTTCGGGCTCGAACAGCAACTCGTCGTGCAGCACGCCGGCGCCCTCGATCTGGGTGACCAGGAGGTCCACCGCGGCCTGCCCCATCGTCTCGATCGGCTGCCGCACCGTGGTCAGCGGCGGGTCGGTGCAGGTCATGAACGCGGAGTCGTCGAAGCCCACCACCGACACGTCGGTCGGCACCACCCGACCGAGCCGCCGGGCGGCGCGGATGGCGCCCAGGGCCAGCACGTCGCTGGCGCAGATGATGCCGGTCACGCCGCGCTCGACGAGCTTGCCGGCGGCGACGCGCGCCCCCTCCATGGAGAAGCTGGAGCGCTCGACGTACGCCGTGTCGTCGTCCCAGCCCGCCGCCTGGGCCATCGCGTCCAGCTTGCGCCGGGACGGCACGTGGCCCTCCGGGCCGAGCACCATCCCGATGCGCTCGTGCCCGAGCGAGCGCAGGTGCCCGTACGCCTGCTCCACCGCCACCGCGTCGTCCGTGGAGACCCGGGGGAAGCCCAGCTCGTCCACGCCCGCGTTGACCAGCACCACCGGCAGGCCCCGGTCGGTCAGTCGGCGGTAGTGGTCGTGCCGGGCGTCGGCGAGCGCGTACGAGCCACCGGCGAAGATCACCCCGGAGACCTGGTGGTCGAGGAGCATCTCCACGTAGTCCATCTCGGAGACGCCGCCGATGGTGCGGGCGCAGAGCGCCGGGGTGAACCCGCGTTGGGCGAGCGAGCCGGTGACCACCTCGGCGAGCGCCGGGAAGATCGGGTTCTGCAACTCGGGCAGCACCAGCCCGACCAGCCGGGCCCGCTCGCCGCGCAGCTTGGTGGGCCGCTCGTAGCCGAGCACGTCCAGCGCGGTCAGCACCGCCGTCCGGGTCGCCTCGGAGACCCCGTCCCGGCCGTTGAGCACCCGGCTGACGGTGGCCTCGCTGACGCCCGCCTTCTTGGCAACTTCGGTCAACCGTTTCGTCACGGCCGCAATCGTACGTCACGCGGATGAAAGAAATGGGCAGCCATCTGTCGCGTGATTGCCTTCCACTGCCGCGCGTTGCCCGTCATCCGGCATCCGACGTGCGGCACCGGTCGTCAGGACAGCTCGCGCAGCGCGTCCTCGATCGCCCGGTGGAAGGTCGGATACGCGTAGATCATCTGCCGGAGCCGGGCGAGGGGGACGGCCGCGTGCACCGCCACCACCAGCGCGGAGAGCGACTCGCCGCCGGCCGGCCCCACCGAGGTGGCGCCGATCAGCACGCCCCGGTCGGCGTCCGCGACCAGCTTGACGAAGCCCTCGTTGCCGGCCTTGTGGATCCAGCCCCGGGCCGACGACGGCAACCGAGCGAGGCCGACCTGCACGTTGACGCCCCGCTCGCGGGCCTGCCGCTCGGTGAGGCCGACCGCGCCCACCTCCGGGTCGGTGAAGGTGACCCGGGGCAGCGCGCGGTAGTCGGCGCGCGGCACGGCACGGTCGGAACCGCCCGCCCCGGTGGCACCCGCCGCGCCTCCCGTCGCGCTCGCGGTGCCGCTGGGGTCGGTCCCGCCGTCGGCGCGCCGGACGTGGTCGAGCACGTCGGCGACGACGATTCCCGCCTGGTACATCGCGACGTGCGTGAACGCCCCCTCCCCGGTGACGTCGCCGACCGCCCAGATCCCCTCGGTGACGCCCAACCGGTCGTCCACGGCCAGGTAGCGCTGGCCGGCGTCCACCCCGACGGTGTCCAGGCCCAGCTCGTCCAGGTGCGCCCGGCGACCGGTCACCACCAGCAGGCGCCCGGCGGTGAACTCCGCCCCACCCGCGGCGTGCAGGGTGAAGGCGCGCCCGTCGTGGCCGACCCGCTCCGCCCGCACCCCGGTCCGGATCTCCACCCCGTCGGCGCGCAGCGCGGCGGCGGCCACCTCGGACGCCTCGGGCTCCTCGACGGCGAGCACCCGGTCCAGCGCCTCGACCACGGTGACCCGTACGCCGAACCGGGCGAAGACCTGCGCCAACTCCAGCCCGATCGCGCCGCCGCCCAGCACCAGCAGCGATTCCGGCAGCTCCTCGACCTCGATCGCCTGCCGGTTGGTCCAGTACGGCGTGCCGGCCAGCCCGTCGACGGGCGGCACGGACGGCCTGGTGCCGGTGCCGAGCACGATCCCGTGCCGGGCCTGGAAGACCCGCTCGCCGACGCGGACCCGGCCGGGGCCGTCGAGCCGGGCGGTGCCCCGGACGAACCGCCCGCCCTTGCCGGTGAACCGCCGCACCGCGACCGTGTCGTCCCAGGTGTCGGTGGCCTCCTCGCGGATCCGCCTCGCCACCGGCGCCCAGTCGGGCCGCACCTCGACGGTGCCCGCGAGCCCGTCCACCCGGCGGGCCTCAGCGATCGCGTTGGCCGCGCGGATCATCATCTTGCTCGGCACGCACCCCCAGTAGGGACACTCCCCGCCGACCAGGTCGCGCTCCACGCCGACGACGCTCAGCCCCGCCTCGGCGAGCCGCCCGGCCACCTCCTCGCCGCCGACCCCGAGCCCGATCACGACCACGTCCACCAGTTCCGGATCAGCCATGCCGTCAGCATCGCGCACCGCCCGGCGGCCGGCCAGCGGGTCGCGCCGCAAATCCGCTGCCCGTCGGCGTCCCGAACTCCTACCGTGGCCGGATGCGCACCCGCTTCTCCGCCGTCCACGACCGCTTCGCCGAACTGCTCGCCGAGGGCCGGGAGAGCGGGGCCGGCCTGGCGATCTGGTACGACGGCGAGCCGGTGGTCGACGTCGTCGGCGGCGAGCGGTCACCGGGGCGGCCGTGGCTGCCGGACACGCTGGTGAACGTGTACTCCGTCGCCAAGCCGGTCGCCGCCCTGTGCCTGCTCGCGCTGGTCGACCGGGGCCGGCTCGACCTGGACGACCCCGTCGCCGAGCACTGGCCCGGCTTCCGCGCGCCGGCCACCGTCCGCCAGGTGTTGGCGCACACCGCCGGGCTGCCCGTCTTCCCGGTGCCCCGGCCGGCCGCCGCCGTCGCCGACTGGGACCTGCTCTGCGCCGACCTCGCCGCCGCCGATCCGGAGTGGCCGCCCGGGTCCGTCGCGGGCGAGCACGCCTGGACGTACGGGCACCTGGTGGGCGAGCTGGTGCGGCGGATCGACGGGCGGCCGGTGGGCCGCTTCCTGGCCGAGGAGATCGCCGGTCCGTGGCGGCTGGACCTCGGCTTCGGTCTCGGCGAGGCGGACCAGCGGCGCTGCGCCGAGCTGCGGTACGGCGATCCGGGGTGGCCGGACCGGGTGGCCGGCGAGCCGGGTTCGCTCTGGGCGCGGGCGCTGGACAATCCGCCCGGCGGCCGGGACCTGTCGGTGGTGAACAGCCCGCTCTGGCGCGGCGCGCAGGTGCCGGCCGTCAACCTGCACTCGACCGCGGGGGCCCTGGCCCGCCTCTACGCGGGCCTGCTCGCCGGCGGCGTCCTCGACGGCGTGCGGCTGTTCAGCCGGGAACTGGTGGCCGAGGCGACCCGGGTCCAGTACGACGGCGACGACCTGCTGCTCGGCCGGCGGACCCGGTGGACGCTGGGCATGCAGCGGGAGGAGGACGGCAGCTGGGGCATGGGCGGGATCGGCGGCAGCTCCGCCTGGGCCGACCCCGGGCGCGGCTACACCTTCGCCTACGCCACCTCCCACCTGGCCGACCACGACCGGGTCGACGCCCTGGTGGACGCCCTGCACTCCTGCCTCTGACCGCCGCCGACCGCCGGCCACCGCCGACCGCCCCGACCCCGCCGGCCCGGGATGGGCGCGCGCGGGGCGAACGGTCAGCGGCGGGAGGCCGTCACGGGGCCGGCACGGCCAGCGGACCGGGCACCAGGGCGGGTCCGGGGATCACCACCGGCGTGCCGACGGAGGTGAGCAGGGCGCGGGCGGCCACCGCCATCCGGCGGCGCTGCGGCACCAGCGCACGGCCGGCGAAGACGTCGTAGTCGCGCGCGGCCACCTCGTCCAGGATCCCGCCGTACAGCGCGTACGCGGTGCGCATGCAGGCCTGCGAGGCGGGCGCGAGCAGGGTGATTCCGGGGGCCGCGGCGGCGTAGTGCGCCTGGGCGCGGGTGACCTCGTACGCGATCAGCTCCCGGATCCGCGGCGTGGCGCGCCCCCGGGCGCGCGCCTCGGCCAACTCGTCGCGGGTGACGCCGAACAGGGCCATGTCGTCGTCGGGCAGGTAGGTGCGCCCCCGGTCGAGGTCCTCGGCGACGTCCCGGATGAAGTTGGTGAGCTGGAAGGCGAAGCCGAGCTGGCGGGCCGGCTCCCGGGCCGCCGGCGCGTCCGCGCTGCCCAGGATCGGCAGCATCATGGTGCCGATCACCGCCGCCGAGCCCTCCATGTAGTCGAGCAGGTGGTCGTAGGTGCGGTACGAGGTCACCGTCAGGTCCATCGCCATGCTCTTCAGGAACGACGCGAAGTCGTCCCGGTCGAGATCGAAGACCGCGATCGTGTGCAGGACGGCGGGCAGCAGCGGGTCGTCCACCGGTTCGCCGTGCAGACCGGCGACGAAGCGACCGGCCCAGTCGTCGAGCCGAGCGGCGCGCTCGGCGGGGGGCAACTCCTCGGTGCGGTCGACGATCTCGTCGGCGTAGCGCGTGAATCCGTACAACGCATGCACATGACGTCGTTTCCAAGCGGGTAGTAGCCGGGTGGCGAGATAGTAGGTGCGACCGTGCCGTTTGTGCAGCTCACGGCAGCGGCCATAGGCCTCGGTGAGATCGGTTTCCACCGGCCCTCCTCAAATATCGACGCACAAATCGACGCAACTCGTAAGCCTAGGGTACGCTCGGTCACATGGCCAACGACGCAGTTGCGGGCAACTCGCTCCGCGTCGTTCCCGCCGGTCCGGCCGACGGGGACGATCCGGTTCGCGCGGTCCTGGCCGCGTACACGAAGGACCTGGTCACGGCGGTGGAGGGCACCCTCGCCGACTTCCTGGCCACCGAGGTCGCCGCGCTGGCCGAGATCGACGCGGCGATGGGCGGATTCGCCGCGACGGCCCGCGACTGCGTGCTGGCCGGCGGCAAGCGGGTGCGCCCCACGTTCGCCTACTGGGGATGGCGCGGCGTGCCGGGCGGCACGGGGCCGCTGCCGTCGGTGCTGCCCGCGTTCGCCGCCCTGGAGCTGCTGCACACCTTCGCCCTCGTGCAGGACGACGTGATGGACGCCTCCGCGACCCGCCGCGGCCAGCCGAGCGTGCACGCCGCGCTGGCCGCCCGGCACGTCGCCGCCGGCCACCGGGGTGACCCGCGTCGGTTCGGCGAGGCGGTCGCCGTCCTGGTCGGCGACCTCTGCATGGTCTGGGCCGACCGGCTGCTCGCCCACGCGGCGCTGCCGCCGGCCCGCCTGCTCGACGTGCGTCGCTGCTACGACCAGATGCGCGTGGAGACGATCGCCGGGCAGTACCTCGACGTGCTCGGCGAGAGCGACGCGGCCAACTGGTCGGCCGACCGGGCGCTGCGGGTCGCCCGCTACAAGACCGCGAGCTACACGGTGCAGCGGCCACTGCTCTTCGGCGCCCGCCTGGCCGGCGTCGGGGACGACGCCCCGCTGACCGCCGCTTACACCCGCTACGGGCTCGCCGTCGGCGAGGCGTTCCAGCTCTGCGACGACCTCCTCGGTGTCTACGGCGACCCGGCGGCCACCGGCAAGCCGGCCGGCGACGACCTGCGCACCGGCAAGCCGACCGTGCTGCTCATGCTGGCCCGGCAGCTCGCCACGGCGACCCAGCGACGCGCGCTGGACGGCCTCGGCGCCGACGCGGGCGACGCGGAGATCGCCCGCCTCGCCGAACTGGTCGCCGACACCGGGGCCGTCGGCCGCGTCGAGCGCATGATCTCCGACCGGGTCGACGAGGCGCTGACCGCGCTCGGCACCGCGTCGATCGACGAGACGGCGCGCACCGCGCTGACCGGTCTCGCCACCGCCGCCACCAACCGGCGGGCATGATGGGCAACTTCGCACAAGGAGGTGGTCGCGTGCGCACCGTTGACGGGCGTACGGACCGGGTGGTCGTCGTCGGCGCCGGGCTGGGCGGGCTGGCCTGTGCGCTGCACCTGGCGGGCAGCGGTCGGCAGGTGACCGTGCTGGAGCGCGAGCCGGTGCCGGGCGGCCGCGCCGGCCGGCTGAGCGCGGACGGCTACGAGTTCGACACCGGGCCCACCGTGCTCACCATGCCCGACCTGATCGCCGAGGCGCTCGGCGCGGTCGGCGAGGAGCTGGACGACTGGCTGGACCTCACCCCGCTCGACCCGGCCTACCGGGCGTACTACCCCGACGGATCGACGCTGGACGTCATCACCGACACCACCCGGATGGCCGCCGAGATCGCCCGGGTGTGCGGCCCCCGCGAGGCCGACGGCTACCTGCGCTTCGTCGACTACGCGCGCAAGCTCTGGCAGTGGGAACGCGCCGACTTCATCGAACGCAACCTGGACGCGCCCACCGACCTGCTCACCGGCAACCTGGTCAGACTGCTGGCCGGCGGCGCGTTCCGCAGACTCCAGACGAAGATCAACCAGTTCTTCCGGGACCCGCGTACCCAGCGGATCTTCTCCTTCCAGGCGATGTACGCCGGCCTCGCGCCGCACGACGCGCTGGCCATCTACGCGGTCATCGCGTACCTCGACTCGGTGGCCGGGGTCTACTTCCCGCGCGGCGGCATCCACGCGGTCTCCCGCGGCATGGCCGGTGCGGCCGAGAAGCACGGCGTCGAGATCCGCTACGACACCACGGTGACCCGGGTGGAGACCGCGCACGGCCGGGCCACCGGCGTGCTGACCGCCGACGGCGAGCTGATCCCGGCCGACGTGGTCGTGCTCAATCCCGACCTCCCGGTCGCCTACCGCGACCTGCTGCCGCCGAGCCGGCCACGCAGGCTCACCTACTCCCCTTCCTGCGTGGTCCTGCACGTCGGTTCGACGCAGGGGTATGGGAAGATCGCCCACCACAACATCCACTTCGGACGGTCGTGGAAGGGCACCTTCGATGAGGTCATCCGGCGGGGCGAGCTGATGAGCGACCCGTCCCTGCTGGTCACCAACCCGAGCCGGACCGACCCGTCGGTGGCGCCCGCCGGGCGGCACACCTACTACGTGCTCGCCCCGGTGCCCAACCTCGACCGGGCGCCCTTCGACTGGCGGGGCGACCTCACCGAGCGCTACGCCGACCAGCTCGTCGGGACCCTGGAGGAGCGCGGCTACGTCGGCTTCGGCGCCGGCGTCGAGGTGCTGCGGGCCGTGACCCCGGCCGAGTGGGCGGAGCAGGGCATGGCCGCCGGGACCCCGTTCGCCGCCGCGCACAGCCTCTTCCAGACCGGCCCGTTCCGCCCGTCGAACCTGCACCGGACGCTGTCGAACGTCGTCTTCGTCGGCTCGGGCACCCAGCCCGGCGTCGGCGTGCCCATGGTGCTCATCTCCGGCAAGCTCGCCGCCGGCCGCATCACCGGGGGCCTCTGATGGCCTTCCCTCGCAACCGGGAGACACCTGCCGTGACCACCCGCGAAGAGCACCTCGTCGAGCTCGTCGACGACGCCGGGCGTCCGCGGGGCGAGACCACCGTGTCGGCCGCCCACCAGCCCCCCGGCCGGCTCCACCGCGCCTTCTCCGTGCTGCTCGTCGACCCCGACGGCCGGGTGCTGCTGCAACGGCGGGCACCGGTGAAGACCCGCTTCCCGCTGCGCTGGGCCAACGCGTGCTGCGGCCACCCCGCGCCGGGCGAGTCCCTCGTCGAGGCCGCCAACCGCCGGCTGCGCGAGGAGCTCGGCGCCGGCCCGGTCGAGCTGACCGAGGTCGGGGTGTACCTCTACTACGCCGAGGACCCGGCCACCGGGCGGGTCGAGTACGAGTACGACCACGTCCTGCGGGGCGAGTTCCGACCGGGCGACCCGCTGCTGCCCGACCCCGACGAGGTGGCCGAGCTGCGCTGGGTCGACCCCGTCGCGCTGGTGGCCGACCTCGACGCCGACCCC
Source organism: Micromonospora sp. CPCC 205546 (assembly GCF_036902715.1). Classification (NCBI taxonomy): domain Bacteria; kingdom Bacillati; phylum Actinomycetota; class Actinomycetes; order Micromonosporales; family Micromonosporaceae; genus Micromonospora; species Micromonospora sp. CPCC 205546. The sequence continues at coordinate 245,155 of NZ_JBAKHL010000004.1, read as the reverse complement.
CGCGCGTACGCACCGTGGCTGGGCGGGGTGGTGAACCGGCTGCCCGCCCCCTCGGGGCCGGCCGCCGGCCCGCCCGGTCCGGCCGCCACCGTGCCCGGGCCACCGGCGAACGACGCGTCGGAGCGGTCGGGTGGCCGATGAGGCGCTGAGCGCGGGGGCGGTCGCCCGGCGGCTGGGCGTCGCCGTGACCACCCTGCGCACCTGGCACCAGCGCTACGGCCTCGGGCCAAGCGAGCACGTACCCGGGCACCACCGGCGCTACACGCCGGCCGACCTCGCACGCCTGGAGATCATGCGTCGGCTCACCACCCAGGGGGTCACCCCCGCGGAGGCGGCCCGCTGGGCCCGCCGGGCGCCGGATGCCGTGCCCGCCGACGCCGGCGTACGCCCACGGGCGCGCACCTTCGGTGGTCGGGACGGCGGCGGGTCGACGATTCCGGTCGGCCGGGCCGGGCCGGTGGCCCGCGGACTGGCCCGCGCCGCCATGCGGCTGGACTCGGTGGCGATCGGCGAGACGATCGCCCGGGCTCTCCAGGCGGACGGTGTGATCGCCACCTGGGACGGGTTGCTGCGTCCGGTGCTCTCCGGCATCGGGGAGCGGCACGCCGCCACCGGCGCCCTGATCGAGGTCGAGCACCTGATGTCGCGCTGCGTCTCGGAGGCGCTCGCGGTGGCCGCCCGGGCCGCCGCGCCCACCGGCCCGGCGCGCATCGTGCTCTCCTGCGCCGACGAGGAGCAGCACACCCTGCCGTTGGAGGCGCTCGCCGCCGCGCTCGCCGAGGCCGGGGTCGGCTACCGGATGCTCGGCGCCCGGATGCCGCTGCCCGCGCTGCTGGAGGCCGTCAACCGGACGGGACCGGCCGCGGCGGTGATCTGGTCGCACACCCGGGCCACGGCCGACCCGGCCCAGCTCAACGCCCTGCTCGCCGCGCCCCGCCGGCCGCTGCTGGTGCTCGCCGCCGGGCCGGGCTGGCTGGCGGACTCGCTGCCCGCCGGGGTGGTCCGGCCGGTCGACCTCACCGAGGCGGTCTCGCTGGCGCTCGCGCTGCGCGACTCGCTGGACCAGGCATCGGCAGACTGACCGGGGGTCCCGGGGCGCGACGTCGTCCACTAGCGTCGTGAGGTCCGCCGACCCCGATCCCTCCGGGAGCGAACGATGCGCCCACGCGCCGTGCTGGCCACCGGTCTGGCCCTGCTCCTCCTCCTCGGCGGCTGTGGCGACGGCACCGCGGTCGGCCGGCGGGCCGCCGGTCCCGACCCCGTCGCCTCGGCCCCGCTGCCGGCCGAGCCGGCGCCGTCGGCCAGCCCGCGACCGACCCGCACCACCCCGCCCAGGCGCCTGGTCCGCCCGCTGCCGACCAAACTGCCCGCGGGGCTACGACGCACGACCGGCGGGCGGACAGTGGCGTTGACCTTCGACGACGGGCCCGATCCGAGCTGGACTCCGCAGGTCCTCGACCGCCTCCGCGCGGCCCGGGTCACCGCCACGTTCTGCGTGGTGGGCACCCAGGCCCGGCGCCACCCCGAACTGGTCAGGCGGATCGTGCGGGAGGGTCACCAGCTCTGCAACCACAGCTGGAACCACGACCTGGACCTCGCCCGACGGCCGGCCACCGAGATCCGGCGGGACCTCACCCGCACCAACGCGGCCATCCGTGCGGCCGTGCCGGGTGCCCAGGTGCCGTTCTACCGGCAGCCGGGCGGCCGGTGGACGAGCGAGGTGGTGACGGTCGCCAGGCAGCTCGGCATGCGGTCGCTGCACTGGAACGTCGACCCGCAGGACTGGGGCAAGCCGACCGCCGCGACGATCACCAAGCGGGTACGCGCCGCGGCCCGGCCCGGTTCCGTCGTGCTGCTGCACGACGGGGGCGGCGATCGGAAGGCCACGCTGGCCGCCTGCCCACACCTGATCACCGACCTGAAGCGCCGCTTCGGCATCGCCCGGCTCCGCTAGAGCCCCTCTGACCTGCGGTTATGTGGAACCTTGCGGCTGGGGCCATACCGGTTTGGTCGAGGGGCCGATCATCACGTAAGCTATCCAAGCCTCCGGCGGGGCCGGATGGGAGCAAGTCCGCTTGAAGTTGCGAGTGTGCAATGATGGCGGGGCCGCCCTCATCGTCTAGCGGCCCAGGACGCCGCCCTTTCAAGGCGGTAGCACGGGTTCGAATCCCGTTGGGGGCACGGTCCGGCTTCGGCCGGAGGCAACAAAGCTAGGTCCTGTGGAGCAGTTGGAGTGCTCGCCGCCCTGTCAAGGCGGAGGTCGCGGGTTCAAGTCCCGTCAGGACCGCCAGCGGAGAACGCCGCGCCCAGCGCGGCGTTCTGCGTATCGGGGCACGCGACCCTCCCGGCGGAGAACCCGCCGTGCGGGTAGCATGAACCGAGCAACACGGCCAGGTAGCTCAGTTGGTACGAGCGTCCGACTGAAAATCGGAAGGTCGGCGGTTCGACCCCGCCCCTGGCCACATAGCCTTTCGCCGGGCTACTGAAGCGCCGACCAGCGGAAACGCCGGTCGGCGCTTCTGCGTGCAGGGTGCGTCCGCGACGCGCGGTCGCGCACAGGTCACCCCCGGGGCCGCGCCTCCGGCAGCCCCCGATGCGACGGCCCTCCCTGCTACGTTGCGTCTTTCTGGGGCGGCCGGGGTCCCGGCGCCCGGGACGAGGACCAGGCCGGGGAGGAGCGCGGTGCCCACCGTCGACATGCCCGCACTGCACGAGCGGATCGTCGCGAACATCTGCGCGACGATCGGCCCGACGCTCAAGCGACGCGCATCGGAGAAGCTGTACGCGGTGGCGCTCACCACGGACAGCGACGTCATCACCGTGAACCTGGTGACGCACACCGAAGAGGCCCTCGACGTACTCACCAAGGCCGACGACGCGTACGCCGACGGCTACCGCTGGTGGCCCGACGAGTGGGCTGTCGCGGACGACCACGGGGCGCCCGAGCACGGCGTCGAGTCGATGACCCACATCAGCCGGGACATGTACGACACCCACCTCGCCCTCGGCGACGACCACGAGGCTCACGGCGAATGGTGCGTCCGGGCCCGCGCGACGCTGGAGGACGCCCTGGGCGACCCGCGCGTCCGGGCGAGCATCGCCGACGTCAACCCCGCATGGCACCCGGTGCTGTTCGTCACGGACACGGATGGCAACGCACACCTCACGGTCCGCAGCATCGACCTCCTCAACGACGGCCACCCGAACCCCGACCTCGTCGCTTCCGCCCGCGACTTCTTCGACGAGACGGACGGCGGCTGACGACCGCCGGAAGGTGGGTGCGCGCCGTCAAGCGCCGGCCCGACCCGATCCCGGCCGCCGATCACCGCCCTGTTCGCTCGTCGGCCGGATCGCCGGGACCCCACGGGGCCGGGCCGCCCGCGACACCTCCCCGCAACCGATCGCCACATCTGGCTATCATCGTGCAATGGCGATTGGTTGCACTCCCGGGCTGGCTCCTGCCGTGGCGCTGTTCCGGTCCCTCGGTGATCCCACGCGGCTGGCCATCCTGCGCCGGATCGCGACCGGAGAGGCACGGGTGGTGGACCTGACCAACGAGCTGGGCCTGGCGCAGTCGACGGTGTCGAAGCACCTGGCGTGTCTCCGGGACTGCGGCCTCGTCGACTACCGGGTGGAGGGCCGCCAGTCGTTCTACGCCCTGACGCGGCCGGAGTTGCTGGATCTGCTGCGCTCGGCGGAACAGGTTCTGGCTGCCACGGGCGAGGCGGTCGCCCTGTGCCCGGTCTACGGCACACCGACCGGTGCGGCGGAGGCGACCGCGTGAGCGTGTCACTGCTGACCCCGCAGCGTCGGGCGGTGCTGTCGCGACGCAGCCTGTGGCTGGCCTACGCCACGGCCGGCTACAACCTGCTGGAGGGCCTGGTCGCGATCGCCGCCGGGGCCGCCGCCTCGTCCACCGCGCTGGTCGGCTTCGGCCTGGACTCGTTCGTCGAGGTGTCCAGCGCGGCCGTGCTGATCTGGCAGTTCCGCTCGCGGGTGCCCGAGGACCGGGAGCGGCTGGCGCTGCGGCTGATCGCCGTGTCGTTCTTCGTCCTGGCCGCCTGGGTGACGTTCGACGCCGTCCGCTCGCTGTCGACCGGCGGGGACGCCGACGCCAGCCCGGTGGGTATCGGTCTTGCTGTCGCGTCGCTGATCGTGATGCCGCTGCTCGTCCGGGCCAAGCGGCGCACCGGGCGGGAACTCGGCTCGGCGACGGTCCTGGCCGACTCGACGCAGACCATGCTGTGCACGTACCTGTCCGCGGTGCTGCTGGTCGGTCTGCTCCTCAACGCGGCCTGGGGCTGGTCGTGGGCGGATCCGATCGCCGCGCTCGTGATCGCCGGGGTCGCGGTGAAGGAAGGCCTCGAAGCCTGGCGCGGTGAGCACTGTGACGACTGCGCGCCCCTGCCCTCAGCCGACCGGGGATCGGACTGCGCGGACGCCTGCCGCACCGACGGCAAGGCGTGACGCCGGGCGACTCGTGGCCCCCGCCACCATCCTGGCGGCGGGCGGCCCCTCCCCGACGCCTCCTCGCACCTGGCGGCGAAGGTGCGTGCGGCTCAGGTCGCCGAGCGCGCGTGTCTAGCGCCGGAGCAGGACGAACCACCCGGACGTCAAGGCCGCAAGCGTCGTCGTCGCGACGCTCCGCCGGCTCCCGCCGCGACTGTCGGAGGTGGGCAGTACGGTCCCGCCATGGCAGCCAGGATCAGCCTCACCCTCGACTGCGAGGACGCGAAGCGCCTCGGTGAGTTCTGGAAGACGGCGCTGGGTTACGTCGACGAGCCCCCGCCCGCTCCCTTCCGCACCCGCGAGGAGTGGCACGCGAGTCTCGACCTGCCGGACGACGACCCGGTGGACGACGCGGCATGGCTGTGCGATCCCGACGGCGTCGGGCCTGCGCTCTCCATCCTCCGGGTTCCCGAGCCGAAGACGGCGAAGAACCGGTTGCACATCGACGTCCGGGTGCCGGGACATGGCACCCCGGCTGAGCGGTGGGCCCGGATCAGGGCCGAGGCCGAGCGGCTGGTGCGGGCGGGCGGGACCGTCCTGGAGGACTTCACGGGGCACCACGTCGTCATGGCCGACCCGGAGGGCAACGAGTTCTGTGTCGCCGCGACCTCCGCGTGACGGCGGGTCCGTACGCCCACCCCCGACGGACGGATTCGGGACAGCGGGGCACCGCCCGCCCGTGCCACGCTGACCACCGACCCGCCCGCCTGACCCGGACGGCGGGCCGGCACGACGGGGGAGACGACGTGGCCGAGCAGTCGACCGCACGGTTGGCACCGACGGCACGACGGGTGGCCAACCCGGGGCGCCTGACGGTGGGGCAGATGGCCGTGGTGGGCACTGCGGCCGCCCTGTTCCTGCGCGGGACCACCAGCGGGCCGTGGGTGCTGTTCGCCCTCTTCGTGGGCGTGCACGCCGTGCTGCTCGCCGGCGTGGCGGCGCTGCTTACCGTGACCTACCTGCTCGGCACGCTCACCCGGCACGGGTCGCGGCTGACCGAGAGCCCCGGCATCCGTTGCGGCTGGACCCTGCTCGTCTGGGCCGGTGGCGCCGCGCTGGTCGGCTACGGGCGCGCCGCCCTCGGTCACCTCGGCTTCGATCCCGACCAGCACCCCGAGGCCGGCCACTGGCTGCTGGGCCTGGGTGCGGCACTGGTCGTGGGCGTCTTCGGCCGGTCCCGACAGGTGCGGATCGTCTCCGGCGCGCTGATCGCGCTCTTCGTCGTCGTCACGGCCGCGCTGCGAGCCCTCGACTGACCGCCGTGGTCGGCTGACAAAAGCGGTTGCGCGGGACACCCGGGCTGCGATTGTGTGCGGTCATGCCAACGCAGCGTGTCAACTCGTACTTCGTCTGCGGCACCCCGCGCACCGGCAGTTCCCTCCTGCTCGGGTTGCTGGAATCCACCGGTGTCGCCGGTCGCCCTCAGGCATACTTCCGGTCGCCCGACGAGTCGCTGTGGGCCGACCGGTGGCAGCTCCCCCGCACGGCGGACGGCGGCTTCGATTACGCGGACTTCCTACGGGCCGCGCTCGCCGCGGGCCGGACCGACAACGGCGTGTTCGGCGCGAAGCTCATGTGGGGGACGCTGGAGGAACTCGTCGCGAAGCTCGCGACGGTCCACCCGGCCCTCGACGGCAACGACGTCGCGCTGTTGGAGGAAGCGTTCGGACGGACCGGTTTCGTCTTCCTGCGACGCGACGACGTGGTGGCGCAGGCGGTGTCGCGGCTGCGCGCCGAGCAGACCGGCAGGTGGTTCGTCGGCGGCAGCGGGGAGATCAGCGGTGACGCCGGCAACGGGCAGGCGCCCCGGTTCGACGCGAACGGGATCAGCCACTACCTGGAGGAGACCGGCGAGCACAACGCGGCCTGGGAGGCCTGGTTCGCCTCGTACGGAATCCGGCCGCACGTCGTGCGCTACGAGGAACTGACCGACGACATGGCCGCCACCACGCGCGGCATCCTCGACTTCCTGGGGCTCCAGGTGCCCCGCGACCAATTCGCCGTCGTTCCCCGTCACCGGCGCCAGGCCGACGAACTCAACCGGCAGTGGATCGAGCGGTACCGGGCAGAGGTCGCCGACGCCTGATCCGTCGCACCGCCGGCCCTGCCCGTCGCGGGACGGTCCCCCCGGGGGCGCCGGCGACGCGTCGCGTCACCGCCTCTGCTGGCGGTGCTGGGCCACCCCGCCCTGGATCGCCTCCCACACGCTCCGACCCGCCTGCCTCAGCGTCTCCCCCGCCTGTTCGGCAAGCTGGGCCGCGCTCTGCGCACCGCCACCGCCGGGGGTCTCGGGCCGTCCGCCCGCCCCGCCCTCGGACGGACCACCCGCCGGCTCACGCGGCCCGGCCTCCCGCCCACCGCCGGGTCCGCCGGGAGCGCCACGTCCGCCGGGGCCGCCGGGAGCGCCAGGTCCGCCAGGAGCGCCGGCGCCACGATCCGCGCCGGGCTCACCGGCCGTACCGCCCCCGGGTCCGCCGACCCTCTCACCGCCCGGCTGCTGCGCGCTCTGCTCCTCGCGCCCCGGCCGCTGCGCGTCCTGTGGCGGACCATCCTGCGGCTGCTCACCGCCCGGCTGCTGCCCGCCACGCTCCTCGCCACCCGGCCGCTGCCCGCCGCGATCCGGGGCTCCCTGGCCGTGCTCCCGCTCCTCGGGTCCGCCCGGCTGCCGGCGGGCCGCCTCGTCGCCCGTCTGCTCGCGCTCCGCCTGCTCGCGGGCGCGCTGCGCCTGGCCCTCCTCGCCGCCGCCCCCCGAACCACTGGCGAGGCCACCGCCCCGACGGTCCTGCGCCTCCTGACCGGGGCCACCCGGTTCCCGCCGGGACGAGGGCTCCCCGCCCTGACCGGGGCCACCCGGTTCCCGCCGGGGCCGATCGGCGACCGCGCCGATCGCGCCCACCTGCTGGCCAAGATCGTCGGTCGCCCCGCCCCGCTCCAGCGGGCGCTGCTCCCCCGGGCCGGCAAGCTGCTCAGCCCGGCCGCCGCCCGGGCGCACCGGGCCGGTGAGCTGCCCGCCCAGGTCGGTCACCCGTTGCGTCGCCCGGTTCACGTCATCGAGCGAGGCCGCCGCCGTACCCGACAATGCCTGGATGACCTGCGGGTTGCGGTCGATGGTGGTCAGCGCCCGGTCGAGGATCGCCACCAGCTTCTCCAGCCGCACCTTGAGCAGCGCCTCGGCATGCACCCCGGTGATGTCCAGCTCGACGCCCTCCAGGTGCACCCGCACCCCGGCGTCGAGCTCGAGGAGGTTGGCCAGGCGGGTCCGCAGCGACACGTCGGCGTCCAGCCCGTCCACCGCCAGCCGGATCGAGTCGACCGACACCTCCGATATGTCCAGCAGGACGTCGGGCTCGGCCTCCCCGCCCCGGCGGGCGGGCTCCGCCGCCCTGTCCCGGCGGCCGGGATCGGCCTCCCCGTCGCGCCGGTTCGATCGACCGCCGAGCCGGTCCGGATCCCGCTGCTGCGCGTTCTCGCTCATACTCCCCGCTCCGCCTCCTCCGGCCACACCGGCCGGGACCGTCTGGCGCGGGTACCCGCTATCCGGTCGACCATCCGCCGGGGGCGGCCGCGCGGCCCGGCTCCTGCCCGTTGGCCGGGACGTTGACGCCCCCGAGGCCCTCGGGAGGGGGAGTCCCGGGAGGGCACGTACGAAGCTGCGCACCCGGGCATCAGCCGGTATGGTCCGGGCCTATGGGACAGGGGATGGCTGACCCGGCCGGCATCCGGCAGGAGTCCGAACGGTTCGTGCTGCGCAACGCCCTCCTCGTCCCCGCCGACGCGCAGCGGGCGTTCGAGGTGTTCACCGACGCCCTGGCGCAGTGGTGGGTGGTGGAATACACCTGGTCCGGGCCGGAGCACCTCGCCGACCTGGGCATGGAGCCGCGCGCCGGCGGCATGCTCTACGAGATCGGTCCGCACGGTTTCCGCTGCGACTGGGGCCGGGTGCTGACCTGGGATCCGCCCGAGCGGCTGGTCTTCACCTGGCAGATCGGGGCGGACCGGGCACCGGTGCCCGACCCCGCGAAGGCGAGCGAGGTGGAGGTGCTCTTCCACCCGGACGGGCCGGAGCGGACCCGGGTACAGGTCGAGCACCGGCACTTCGACCGGCACGGCGAGGCAGCGGAGGGCTACCGGCAGGCCCTGACCGCCGGCTGGCACGAGCTGCTCACCCGCTACGCCGAGAGGGTGGCCGACCGCGACGCGGGCTGACCGCGCCGGTCAGCGGCCGAGGCCGGGACGTGCGTCCGGCGCGGTGGCGACACCCCGCCCACCGAGGTCGGCGCGGCGCCCCGCCTCGGCGCCCGAGCCGAACCCGCCACCGGCCAGCCGGCGCGGCGCGGCGGTACGCAGTCGCGGGTACACCTCGGCCACGCGGTGCCGGACCCGGTCCGACCGGTCGGCCAGGACCAGCGCCACCGAGGGCGTGCCCGCCTCGGCGACGGCCCCGGCCTCCGCCGCCCGGAGCCGTACGGTGATCACCTGGGCGAACCCGGCCAGCCACGAGCGCCGGAAGGCGGCGACGTGCGCGCCGACCGGCGTCTCGGCCCCGGCCAGCCCGTGCGCGGCCTGCACCAGCAGCGACGTGAAGAGCAACTCGACGCGTTCCAGGTCGCTGGCGAAGCCGAACAGGTGCATGACGAAGCCGGCACCCTCACGGCGGCGGACGCAACGGCAGCGCAGCGGGTCGGCGACCGCGGCGAGCAGGCCGGCCTTGTCCCGGGCGTACGGGGCGACCACCTCGACCACCCGGTCGCCCACCGGGTCCGTGGCCGGGTCCCGGGCGGCCAGCAGCGCCCGGTCCACGCCGTAGCGGGCGATCAGCTCGGTCGCCTTGGCCGTGAACGCGGCCGACTCGGCGGGGGTGCAGGCCGGGTCCTCGGCCTGGGCCAGCAGCTTGCGCACCTTGCTGAGCATGGCGTCGGACATGCCCCTCAGCCTGTCACGCCGGCCCGACCTCGCCGCGGCACGACCGACCGGCGGCCGTCGGACACCCGGCGGCCCGGGTCGGTCGGGTGTCCGACGGCCGACACGGCCGGATCAGTCGGCCCGGCTACGCAGCGTGGCCACGGTCGAGCCGGCGAGCGTGAGCAGGCACTCCGGCAGCAGCCCGTCGGCCGCCGCCGCGCCGAACAGAGCCTCGCCGGTGTCGGCGTCGGCGTTGGCGTACGCGCTGACGAAGCGCGCCACCCAGCGGGTGTCGTAGCCCGCCTCCTCGATGCCGGGGAAGTCCAGCGCGCACGTGCCCGGCGGCACCGGCTCGCCGACCATCGTCGCGGCTAGATGCCAGGCCACCCCGTACGCGCCGGCCAGGCCGGACCGGTCGACGACCGCGTCGAACGCCCCCGTCACGGCGTCGCCGTCCCCGGCCAGCGCCGAGCGGAGCACGGCGGTCGCGTCGTCGAGCGTCTGCTGTGGTGAGTCCGTCACCCACAGCACGATAGGAGGGAGGGTCAAGCCTCCCACCGACGGTCACTTTCCGTAGTCAGGGCGGGCGACCTGCGGATTGAGCCGCCTCCGTGGTCCCGCCGCACGCCGCAGCACGCTAATGTGCGCAACGGACCTTCGCCGGAGGAAGGACGACCATGTTCAAGTCACGCGCCTCGCGGGCGGCCATCCTGGCTGCCTGCGCGACGTTCCTGCTCGCCACGAGCGCCTGCGGGACCGAAGAGCCCAAGGAGGCGGTCACCCATCAGGTGCGCCTCTACGGCACCGACGGCAACATGCTGAACTCGTATCCTGCCGAGCTGAAGGATCGCGCCAGCCTGGTCGACGGCATGAAGGGCACCACGCCGCTGACGCCCCTGCCCGAGGACTTCAAGAACCGGCTCCGGTCCATCGATGCGAAGCTGGGCGACTTCCTCTACTCCGCCGAGGCGTACGACGCGGTGGTGATCAGCGCCATCGCCGCACAGCTCGCGGGCACGACGGATCCGGCCGCCATCGCGAAGCAGATCGTCGGGGTCACCAACGGCGGGCAGCGCTGCGAGCGGGTGGCCGACTGCCTGGCCCTGGCCCGCGCGGGTCAGGACGTGGAGTACCGCAGCGTCTCGCTGACCCGGGCCGGCTTCACCGACGCCGGCGAGCCCTCCACCGCGAGCTACGGCACGCTGCACTTCGACGGCCAGCGGCTCAACGACGGCAAGACGGAGTTCGTCGGGGCCGGGGACGAGTCGGCGGCGAGCACCAAGACCCCGCCGAGGGCGAAGAAGCAGCGCGGCGGGCGCACCGACCGCAGCGACGGCTCGCCGCTGGTCATGGGCGGCCTGCTGCCGCAGTCCGGTGACCTGGCCATCGCGTACCCGCCGATCTCCGCCGGCACCAAGCTGGCGATCAAGGAGATCAACGCGGGGGGCGGGGTGCTCGGCGAGCCGGTGGTCTGGATCGACGGCGACGACGGCACCAACCCGGCGGTCGCCAAGGCCACCGTGGCCCGGCACGTCGCGCGCAACGTCCACGTCATCATCGGCGCCGGCGCCTCCGGCATCTCCCGCGCGGTGCTGCCCGACGTGGTTCGGGCCGGCAAGGTGCTGTTCGCCCCGTCGAACACCGACGCCAGCCTCACGGAGCTGGAGGACAACGGCCTCTACTTCCGCACCGCCCCGCCGGACAGCCTCCAGGGCCGGGCGCTGGCCGACGTGATCCTCCGCGACGGCCCGCAGAAGATCGCCATCGTCGCCCGTAAGGACTCCTACGGCGAGGGCCTGCAGGGCACCGTCCGGGCCGAGCTGGAGCGGGCCGGCGTCGGCGGCGACCGGCTCAAGCTGCTGACCTACGACCCGCCGGAGGACGCCAAGGCGAACCCGATCGACTTCGTCGCGGGCGCGAAGGAGATCAAGGACTTCGGCGCGGAGGCCGTGCTGATCATCGGCTTCGCCGAGTCCGCGCAGGTGATCCGGGCGCTGGCGGACGCCGGGGTGCAGATCGGGCACTGAGCCCCCCCCCGCCGGACAGGGACGGCCGCACCGGTGACCGGTGCGCCCGTCGTCGTCCGGGGCCTCAGCGGGGGCGTCGACGCTCCAGGAACTCCGTCATCCGCCGGTGCTTCTCCTCGTCCTCGAAGAGCACCGCCTGGCTGACGAGGTCGAGGTGCGGGTGCGCGGCGGCCGGCGCGTCGACCGCCAGCTTGGTCAGCCGCAGCGCCAGCGCCGACCCCTTCGCCATCTCGTCGAGCAGCCCCTGCGCCGCAGGCAGCAGCTCGCCGGGCTCGGCCACCACCCGGTTGACCAGCCCGATCCGCAGCGCCTCCTCGGCGTCCACCCGCCGACCGGTGAAGAGCAGCTCCTTGGCCCGGGCCTCCCCGATGAGCGCCGGCAGCCGGTGGGTCGCGCCCGCACCGGCCAGAATGCCCAACCGGACCTCCGGCTGGCCGAACACCGCCCGTGCCGTGCAGACCCGCAGATCGCAGGCGTACGCCAGCTCGGCGCCCCCGCCCAGCGCGGGCCCGTCCACGGCCGCCACGGTCGGCATCGGCAGCGCCCGGATCCGGGCGAAGGCCGCCGAGTTGATCGCCGCGAGGGCGTCCAGCCGACCCCGCTCCCGCAGCTGCCCGATGTCCGCCCCACCGGCGAAGATCCCCTCGGTGCCGCCGGTGAGCAGCAGCAGGCGGGGCCGCGCCTCCAGGTCCGCGCAGACCTGGTGCAGCTCGGCGATCAGGTCGGCGTCGATGGCGTTGCGCTTCTCCGGCCGGTCGAGCGTCACCACCAGCCGGTCCGGGTGCTCCTCGATCCGCAGCCCGCTCACGCGGCGCCCCTTCCGTTCGTGGCGGTGGGGCTCGCGAGCTCGCTTCTTCCGCTCACGAGCGCACGCCGCCTTCCCAGCGGTAGAAGCCCTCACCGGACTTCTTGCCCAGGCGGCCGGCGGCCACCATCTCCTCCAGCAGCGGCGGCGGGGCGAACCGGTCCCCGTACGCGGCCTGGAGGGTGCGCGCGATGTCCAGCCGCACGTCCAGCCCGACGATGTCGGTCAGCTCCAGCGGGCCGACCGGGTGCCGGTAGCCGAGCACCATCGCCTTGTCGATGTCGGCCGGGCTGGCCACCCCGTCGGCGACCATCCGGATCGCCTCCAGCCCGAGGGTGACCCCGAGCCGAGAGGTGGCGAAGCCGGGCATGTCGCGTACGACGACGGGGTCCTTGCCCAGCCGGCCGGCGAGCGCGACCGCCTCGGCGGTGGTCTCCGCCGCGGTGGCCGGGCCGACGACGACCTCGAGCAGGGCCATCGCCCAGACCGGGTTGAAGAAGTGCAGCCCGAGGAAGCGTTCCGGCCTCGCCAGCCCCTCGGCCAGCGCGGCGATCGGGATGCTGGAGGTGTTGCTGCCCAGCAGCGCCGGCCGCAGCGTCTCGGCCTCGCGCAGCACCGCCCGCTTCAGGTCCGGCCGCTCCGGTACGGCCTCGACCACCACGGCCGGCTCCTCGGCGACCTCGGCGAGCCCCGCCCGCAGCGTCACCCGTCCCCGGTTCGTCGCGGCCCGGTCGGCGTCGAGCTTGCCGCGCGCCACCGCCCTGTCCCACAGCTCCCCGAGCCGGTCGAGGGCCGCCGCGCCCCGGGCCCGGTCGACCTCGACCAGCTCGACGGCGTGGCCGGCCCCGGCCGCCACGTACGCGATGCCGAGCCCCATCGTGCCGGCCCCGACCACGACAAAGCGGTCGCTCATGACGCCTCCCTGTCTCCGGTGACGGGACGGGGTCGACCCGTGCCCCGCCGCCCGCTCCACTCGCTCATGGGCCGACCCTATGCAGCGGCGATCTCCACGGCATGCGTGGGGGCGCGGCGGATCGGGTACCACGGCAGCCAACCGAGGGAAGGACGGGCCAGATGAGCCAGGCACCGGAGACCGCGCACGCCACCGACGCGGCGGAGACCGTGGAGACCCGCGGGGACGAGCGGGTCGACCTGCTGCGCGCCGACACCAACAACGACGGCCGCACCGACGTCTGGGTGGTCGACACCGACGGGGACGGCAAGCCCGACCTGTTCCAGTTCGACACCGACGGGGACGGCAAGGTGGACATCACGATGGTCGACCTCGACGAGGACGGCACCCCGGACGAGGTGGTCGACGGCGACGGCGGCTTGCCGCCCGAGCAGCTCCCCCCGACCGTCCAGGTCTGACGCCCGCGCCCGGGTTCCCGCGACCGGCGGGAATCCGGCGCCGGCGACGGCCTGCCGCCGGAGCCCGGACGTCAGCCGGCGAGGCGCAGGGTGGCCAGGTAGTACGGCGCGTCCCGGTCGTCCACGTCGGTCAGTCGCCAGCCGCTGCCCCGGACCAGTTCGGCGAGCTCGTCCGGAGCGCAGACCAGGTAGTCGAACCACTCGGTGCCCAGCTCCCGGTAGCGCAGCCGCAGCCGGAGCTGCCCGCCGAGGCGTCCCCGGCGCCGGTTGCGCTCGTGGTAGCCCGTGTGCACCGGGTCACGGGTGCCGTACGGGTCGGTGCCCTGGGCGATGACCTGTGCTCCCGGCCGGGCCAGCGCGGCGAGCGCGGCCAGCAGGGCCGGTGCCCGTTCCCGCCCCTCCAGCAGACCCACGTTGTTGCCGAGCAGCAGGAACGTGTCGTAGCGGCGGCCGTCGGCGACGTGCGCGTCGACCGTGCCGTGCACCAGGTCGCGTACGCCCCGGTGGCGGCAGACGGCCAGCGCCCCGGCCGAGGTGTCCAGCCCGGTGACGGGCACGCCCCGTTCCTGCAGCAGCAGCGCGATCCGGCCCGCCCCCACGCCGACGTCCAGGGTCGTGCCCCGGACCCGGTCCACGGCCCGGTGGTCGTACGGCTGCCAGTCCGCCGGCCCGTCGAGGTAGTGCGCGGCGGGCGCGCCGTTGATGAGCCCGTCGTCCCGCTCGATGATCTCGATGACCGGTCGCGGCAGCCGCCCGCCGGCCAGCGGCCGGGGGCCGATCCCGGTGGCCACGGCGTACGCGTCGCGCAGCATCTCTCCGAACACGTCACCGATGCGTGGCTGTGCCGTCACGGCTTCACGCTATCCGGCCGGTCAGTCAGCCGCACCGGTCGTATCCTGGCGGGGTGACCACCCTGGACCGCCTCGGCGCGGAGAAATACATCCTGCTCACGACATTTCGCAAGGACGGTCGGGCGGTGCCGACCCCGGTGTGGGCGGTGCGCGACGGTGACGCGCTCTGGGTGTGGTCGGCCGCGGACGCCGGCAAGGTGAAGCGGATCAGGCGCAGCGGCGACGCCACGGTGGCGCCGTGCGATGTCCGGGGCCGCCCGCACGGTGAGGCGGTCGCGGCCCACGCGACGCTCTGCGACGCGGCCGGCACCCGACGGGTACGTGAGCTGATCAAGCAGAAGTACCGGATGATCGGCCGGCTCAGTCTGCTGGGCAGCCGCCTGCGTCGCGGCGGGAGCGGCACGGTCGGCATCCGGGTCGTCCTCGCGGACCGGCCGCCGGCCGGCGCCTGATCCGCGCCCGCCGTCGCGTACGCGGGGCGGGGTCCGGACACGACGGAGGGCGGCGGACCATGTCCGCCGCCCTCCGTTCACACCTCTTCAAACTCCCGGTCGGTCAGTCCCCCTGGCGCTGCTGGGGGATCTGCCCCTGCAGCAGTGCCCTGACCTCCGACTCCCGGTACCGACGGTGGCCCCCCAGGGTGCGGATGGCGCTGAGCTTGCCCGCCTTGGCCCACCGGGTCACCGTCTTCGGGTCGACACGGAACATCGACGCCACCTCGGCCGGTGTGAGTAGCGGCTCTGGTTCGTGCGTTCGCGATGCCATCGGTCACTCCTCCACATGTATAGACATCGGCCGGGGTCCCGCCGGCCGACGCGTCTCCCATGGTCCGGCTAGTCCCCGATGTCCGACATGGGCCGAACGGCCGAACGTCCCTAGACGGACGGATGAACCATGCCCGATTTATGCGACTTTTACACGGCAGAAACCACCTTATTCGGACTCATGATCACGCATCGTGATGCGTCGACTACGAACTCGCCTCGATTTGGGAGCGCTCCCTGGGCGGTTTCGTCTCAGTTGCACCGTTCCAGCAACTGGACCGCCCGCCAGCGCGCGACCAGCCTGTCGTACGCCTCCGAGGCCTCCTCGGCCTCGCCCCGGGACAGTCCGGCCAGCCCGGTCGCCACCAGCTCGGGTGAGTCGTCGGCGGCCAGCGTCTCGTCCGACAGCAGCTCGACCAGGCCGCCGTAGTCCAGCTCCACCATCGACCGGGGGTGGAACTCCTCCAGCCAGCGGGCGGCCTCCTCGACCGCCTCCGTGATCGGCGCGTCACCGATCGACTTGCGCAGCACCGACAGGGCGCGCGACGAGCGACGCCGCGCCTTGGAGATCTCCGTGCGATAGCGCAGCGCTCGCCGGCCGGGGTGGGTCACGTGGTGCCGCTCCTGCGGGTCGAAGAGCACGAACCACCGCAGCGGCACACCCCACGTGGCGATCTGCTCGTGCACCCGCGGCACGCCGTGCTCCAGCACCCGGGCGCCGCTGCGCCAGTCCTCCACCACCGCCTTGGCCTGACCTGCCAGCACCGGCGGGACGAAGGCGTCGGCCAACACCGGCGGCACCCCCTCGCGCGCGCTCAGCGCGGCCTCGGCCACCCGGATACGCAGGTTCCACGGGCAGACCAGCAGGGTCTCGTCGGTCTCCAGGACGTACGCCTCGTCCGGCAGGTCGGGCAGCCGGGTCCAGCCGGCGCCGAGCGCCTCCAGCACCGACGTCCGTTGTCGGCCCGGCCCCTCCACCGGCGCCACCGCCCGCCCCTGCTCGACGTAGCGCCGCCAGTACGACTGGCGGTCCCGGTCGAAGGCGGTCAGCGGCTCGTACACGCGCAGGTATGAAGCGAAGAGCGACGGCACGGCGCGATCCTCCCACGAATTGGAACCCGGCCGGCGTCGCGGCACGATCACGCACGCCATGGGCGGCCGGACGGCGTCGGCCGATACTAGGCTCAGCGGCACCGGCAGCATCCCGCCGGCGGTCCACCGGTCCGCGTTCCACAAGGACGCATCCCCCACACCAGGAGCGAGTCATGGGCGTATTCGCCACCACCGAAGACCCGGGGTCCAGCGGTCACGAACAGGTCGTGTTCTGCCAGGACAAGAAGAGCGGCCTCAAGGCGATCATCGGCATCTACTCCACCGCGCTCGGCCCCGCGCTCGGTGGGACCCGGTTCTACCCGTACGCCAGCGAGTCCGAAGCCCTCGCCGACGTGCTGGACCTCTCCCGGGGCATGGCCTACAAGAACGCGCTGGCCGGGCTGGACCTGGGCGGCGGCAAGGCGGTCATCTGGGGTGACCCCGAGCGGATCAAGAGCGAGGCGCTGCTGCGCGCGTACGGCCGCTTCGTGGAGTCCCTCGCCGGGCGCTACTACACCGCCTGCGACGTCGGCACCTACGTCGCCGACATGGACGTGATCGCGCGTGAGACCTCGTACGTCACCGGCCGCAGCGTCGAGCACGGCGGCGCGGGCGACTCCTCGATCCTCACCGCCTGGGGCGTGTTCCAGGGCATGCGGGCCACGGCCGAGCACGTCTGGGGCGTCCCGACCCTCGCCGGGCGGCGGGTCGGCGTCGCCGGCCTGGGCAAGGTCGGCAAGTACCTGGTCGGCCACCTGATCGACGACGGCGCCGAGGTCGTGGCGACGGACGTCAACCCGAAGGCCCTGGAGTGGGCGCGCGCCACCCACCCGCAGGTCACGCTGGTCGACGACGCCGCCGCGCTGGTCGCCGCCGACATCGACGTCTACGCCCCGTGCGCGCTCGGCGGGGCGCTCAACGACGACACGGTGCCGGTGCTGCGCGCCAAGGTGGTCGCGGGCGCGGCCAACAACCAGCTCGCCCACTCCGGCATCGAGAAGCTCCTCGCCGACCGCGGCATCCTCTACGCCCCGGACTACGTCGTGAACGCCGGTGGCGTGATCCAGGTGGCGGACGAGATCGACGGCTTCAACTTCGAGCGGGCGAAGCTGCGTGCCACCCGGATCTACGACACCACCCGGGAGATCCTCCGACTGGCGGACGCCGAGGGTGTGCCGCCGGCGGTGGCGGCGGACCGGCTGGCGGAGCGGCGGATGGCCGACGTCGGCCGACTGCGCACGATCCACCTGCGCTGAGCGCCCCGGGGGCGGAGCGTCCGGTTCCGCCCCCGGCCCGCCGGGCGACCCGTCCGGTTAAGCTGGTTTCGCAGCGATCTGACCGGTGTCACGGGCGCTCCCAGCGCCGCTCCTTACCGGGTACACTCGGTGACGTCCGGATGACCGCGACGCGCGGTGTCGGTCGACGGTAACCCGAGGTGCCGAACGTTGGCATCCCCATGTACCGTAAGAGCCACGAGAGATGCCTGACGTCATCGGGGCCCGCCTTCGGGCTGCCCCGCATTCTGTGCGAGGGGGTCGAGCCATGGGGCGCGGCCGTGCTAAGGCCAAGCAGACGAAGGTGGCGCGGGAGTTGAAGTACCACTCCCCGAACACCGACCTCACCGCCTTGCAGCGCGAACTGGCAGGTGCTGGTAAGTCTGAGCACAACTTCGACGACGACTACAAAGAGTATGTCGACGACGATGATGAGGATCACGCGGACGAAGACCCGGATCCCTGGGTACGTCCGCCCCGCTGACCTCCGGCAGCAGCTGAGCACGCGGTGATCGCCCGCGTGCTCACGCATGTGCCCATCGAAGCGGCGCCAAGACCGACGATCAGGGACCTGCCCGTTCCGGAGTGCCCTCCGGCCGACCGGCAGGTCCCTGATCACGGTCCGTCTCAGCGGGGACGGTTGTTCCAGTTGTAGAACGTCGGGATGTTCTCGAAGTGGTTCCAGGCGCAGACGGCGCTCGCGCCGTCGCCGCCCGCCACCTCGGCCCGCAGCCGTCGCGCGGCCTCGGCCTCGTGCAGGAGCGCGGTGAGTCCCGGTGCGGCTTCCCGCACCCGGTCGGCGACCTCCGGGGCGTCCGCCCTCCGGTCAGGCTGCCGGTGACTGGTGGTCTCGGGCATGCTCCAACACTCCCTCCAGTAAGTGGATCTTGCTGTTGCGGCAGTGCGCGGTCTGCGTACCGTCGAAGCGCCCCAGCTCGAAGTAGCGGTTGGCCGCGTGGCCGCCGCCGCAGAACCCGAAGTAGGGGCAGGACGATCGGCACGCCTCGACGCCGGCGAGGAACTCGCCGACCCAGGGCGTCCGGTCCGCGTGGGCGAGGATCTCGGCCAGCGGGGTGGTCAGGACGTTGCCGCTGCTGAAGTCGCCGTACCGGGCGTCGGTGAAACCGGCCAGCTCGGGCGAGAGCACGATCACCGAGCCGTCGTGGCCGACGGTCGGGATCGGGTCCAACCGACGCGGAAGCACCTCGTCGGCGCTGCCGTCCAGCACCGCGGCGGCGTACCGCAGCGACCACTCGACCTCGCGCAGGTGGATCCGGGGCTCCCGGCGCCAGGCCGCCACCAGCTCCGCCCAGAAGGCGGTCACCAGCCGCGCGTCGTGGGAGTTGTCGCGGAGGTTGACCCCCTCGGTCTCCTCGATGTTGACCCCGAGCACGTCGCAGCCGAGGTCGAGGAAGTAGTCGTACAGCTCCGTCGCCAGGCCCGGCTCGGGACGACCCACCACCGCCAGCGCCGAGAACGGCAGGCCGTGCCGGCGCAGCGCCGACACCCCACGCAGGATCCGGTCGTACGCGGGCCCGCCGCCCCGGGTGACCCGGTCGCCGTTGCGTTCGCGCGGGCCGTCCACGCTCACGCTCACCCGCATCCCGTGCTCGACGAAGAACGCGCACCAGGCGTCGTCGATCAGCGTGGCGTTGGTCTGGACGTGGTGCTCGACGTCGGGCCCGAAGGGCGCGATCAGCGCGGCGAGATGTTCCCGGCCGGCCGCCAGCGGCTCCCCGCCGTGCCACACCACCGAGAATCGGCCCGCCGCCGCCCAGGGACCGACCGACTCGGCGACCGCCTCGGCCACCGCCACCGGCATCCGCCGGTCGGCCGCGCGCAACGGCAGGTAGCAGTAGGCGCAGTCCAGGTTGCAGAGGGTGGTGGGCTGCATGACCACGTACGAGGGGACGGCGGACAGCCCGCGCATCCCGCTGAATGACCGTCCCCGAGCAGTCATTGCCCTCCTCAGCGCCTGAAGAGCGGCCGGGGAGCCCGGACGGGCGGCCCCGACAGCCTTGAGGGTGCCCTTCAGGCTAGGCGGCGACGGCCACTCGGGTGAAGCCCTGATCAGGTGCCCGTACGATCACCGCGAGTTGATCAACCCCGGGTGTGCTGGCCGACCATCTGCACGTTGCCGGAGCCCTCGATGATCTCGCCGGCCTGCCACGCCTCGACGCCCCGGCCCGTCAGGGTGGCCAGCGCGCGGTCCGCGTCCTCGGCGGAGACGATCGCGAACATGCCGACGCCCATGTTGAAGGTCGCCTCCATCTCCGGGTCCTCGATCCGTCCCTTGGACTGGATCAGGTCGAAGATCGGCTGCGGCTTCCAGGTGGACCGGTTGACCACCGCGTCGACGTGCTCGGGGAGCACCCGGACCAGGTTGCCGGGGATGCCGCCGCCGGTGACGTGGGCGATGGAGCGCACCTCGGCCTCGGCGATCAGCTTGAGGCAGTCCTGCGCGTAGATCTTCGTCGGGGTGAGCAGCTCCTCGCCGAGGGTCCGCTGCCGACCGAAGTCGTCGATCACCACGTCCAGCCGCATCCGGCCGGCGCCCAGCAGCACGTGCCGCACCAGGGAGTAGCCGTTGGAGTGCAGGCCGGAGGAGCGCATCGCGATGACCACGTCGCCCACCTCGACCCGGTCCGGGCTGAGGATGTCGCTCTCCTCGACCACGCCGACACCGGTGGCGGAGACGTCGTACTCGTCCGGACGCAGCACGCCCGGGTGCTCGGCGGTCTCTCCGCCCAGCAGGGCGCAGCCGGCGTAGCGGCAGCCGTCGGCGATGCCGGCGCCGATCTCGGCGACCTTGTCCGGCACGACCTCGCCGGTGGCGATGTAGTCGAGCAGGAAGAGCGGCTCGGCGCCGCAGGCCACCAGGTCGTCGACGACCATCGCGACCAGGTCGATGCCGACCGTGTCGTGGATGTCCATCTGCTGCGCGATCACCAGCTTGGTGCCGACGCCGTCGGTGGAGGAGGCCAGGATCGGGTTCTTGTACTTCTTCGTGTCCAGCCGGAACAGCCCGGCGAAGCCACCCAGGTCGCCCATCACCTCGGGGCGCCGGGTCTGCCTCACCTTCGACTTCAGCAGCTCGACCGCGCGGTCGCCCGCCTCGATCGAGACCCCGGCGTCCGCGTACGAGACCGAGCGTTTGCGCGCCGGGCGGCCGTTGCCGGCCGTCCAGGGCTGGCGGTCGCCGTTGGCGCCGGTCGGGCTGCTTCCTGCGCCGCTGCGCTCGGACACGTGCGTCACGGTTCTCCCCTTTGGTTCTGGCGCCGCGCCGACGGTGGCCGGGCCGCGCCGGGTGGTGCTACGGGCGATGTGTGCTCACGCCGCCCGGAGTGGCGACGAGCGGGGCGGTGTGCTCCGGAGTTGCGGACGCCTGCGCGGCGACCCGCCGGCTGACCCCTTCGAGCACGTGCTTGCCGATCAGGTTGCCGGCGGGGAGCTCGATCGGGTATTCCCCGTCGAAGCACGCGCGGCACAGCCGGGTCTTCGGCTGCTCGGTGGCGGCGATCAGACCCGCGAGCGACACGTAGCCGAGCGTGTCCGCGCCGATGGAACGCCGGATGCCGTCGTTGTCCAGCCCGTTGGCCAGCAGCTCCGCCCGGGTGGCGAAGTCGATGCCGTAGAAGCACGGCCAGCTCACCGGCGGCGAGGAGATGCGTACGTGCACCTCCAGCGCGCCGGCCTCGCGCAACATCCGCACGATCGCCCGCTGGGTGTTGCCGCGCACGATCGAGTCGTCGACCACGACCAGCCGCTTGCCCCGCACGTTCTCCCGGAGCGGGTTGAGCTTCAGCCGGATGCCGAGCTGGCGCAGCGTCTGCGACGGCTGGATGAAGGTGCGCCCGACGTACGGGTTCTTCATCAGGCCGGCGCCGTAGGTGATGCCGGACTCCTCGGCGTAGCCGATCGCGGCCGGGGTGCCCGACTCGGGCACCGGGATGACCAGGTCGGCCTCGACCGGGTGCTCCTTGGCGAGCTGACGGCCGATCTGCACCCGCGCGGAGTGCACGTTGCGCCCGGCGATGGTGGCGTCCGGGCGGGCGATGTAGACGTATTCGAAGAGGCAGCCCTTCGGCTCCGGGGCGGCGAACCGGCTGGAACGCAGACCGTCCTCGTCGATCGCGATCAGCTCGCCGGGCTCGACCTCGCGGACCACGCTCGCGCCGACGATGTCCAGCGCGGCGGTCTCGCTGGCCACCACCCAGCCGCGCTCCAGCCGCCCCAGCACCAGCGGGCGCACGCCGTGCGGGTCGCGGGCCGCGTAGAGGGTCGACTCGTCCATGAACACGAAACTGAACGCGCCGCGCAGTCGCGGCAGCACCTCCAGCGCCGCCGCCTCGACCGACAGGTCCGGATGGCTGGCCAGCAGCATCGTGACGAGGGAGGTGTCGTTGGTGGACCCGTCGGCGACCAGGCCCCGCTCGCTGACCTCGCGCTGGAGCTCGGCGGTGTTGACCAGGTTGCCGTTGTGGGCCAGCGCGATGGTGGTGCCGGACGTGGTGGAGCGGATGGTCGGCTGGGCGTTCTCCCAGGTCGATCCGCCGGTGGTGGAGTAGCGGGCGTGCCCGATCGCCAGGTGCCCGCGCAGGCTGGCCAGGGTCGGCTCGTCGAAGACCTGGGCGACCAGGCCGAGGTCCTTGTAGACCACGACGCCCGAACCGTCGCTGACCGCGATGCCGGCGGCCTCCTGGCCGCGGTGCTGCAGGGCGTAGAGCCCGAAGTAGGTCAGGTTGGCGACCTCCTCCCCGGGCGCCCAGACGCCGAAGACGCCGCACGCGTCCTGGGGGCCTGGTCGTTGGGGATCAAGGTCGTGGCTCAGCCGGCCGTCGCCTCGGGGCACCTGCGCTCCCTCATGCTGATCTGGACCGGCCTTGCGGAATCACGCGGGGGGCGGATCCGCACTCCTCGGCCGGGACCACTGTCGTCGCCTGACAGTGTACGCGAATCCGCGTCGACACAGAAAGTCACGATACGGCTCCGACACGTCACCGATCGATGCCTGTCGCCGCAGCTAGAGCGGCAGGTACCCGGAGAGGTCCGCCCGGATTCCACTCACCCGTACGCGACCCTGGGTGATCGCGTCGCCCCAGCCGAGCCGCCCGGTGGCCACCGCCAGCCACGTGTCGGGGGCCATCTCGACGACGTTCGCAGGGGTGCCGCGGGTGTGTCGGGGACCGGGAACACACTGAACTGCGCCGTAAGGTGGGACACGCACCTCCACCGATCGGCCGGGGGCGCGCTCCGCCAGGACGGTCAACAGGGCACGGACCGCCTCCCGGAGGACCGGCCGTTCGGGCGTACGCCCCTCGTCGAGCGCCGACAACGCCGCCGCGACCGCAGCGGACTTAATGTGCGGAGAGGACACGACGGGACGATACGGCCTCAGCACGCCACGCCTGACGCTGGCCCTGGGTCGCGCCGATCCGGTCAGACAAGGCATAGTTGCCGACGGCGTATTCGTACCGTGATGATCCCCGGCCCGGCGACCCGCCGCCGAGGGAAGTCAGTCCGGAAGGCGGTGGACGTGTCAACACACCGACGTGCCTGGAAGCAGCGGGCCGGTGTGGTCGTGGCGCTGGTTGTCGGTGCCCTGCTCACTGCCCCCGCCACACCAGCCCTGGCCGCGGACGTCACCGTGTCGCCCGGCTCGGTCACCGTCAACGCCGGCAGCGACGCCGCCGTCACCGTCCTGGTGACCCCCCGTGACGGCGACGAGAAGGTCCAGATCAGCCTCGCCGGACTCCCGGGCGGCGTGAGCTGCGCGGGCGGCTGCGGAACGATCGACTTCAACAACGACCGGCCGAGGCCCCAGCTGCTGCGGATCCGGGCCGGTGACAACGCCGGCGACGCGAACGTCACCGTCACGGTCGCGGCCGAGGGCGACAAGTCCGGCCCCGGCACCGCCACCTTCCAGCTCGGCGTGCGGGGCAAGGCCCAGCCGACCGAGCCCGCGCAGGTGCAGACCGTCAAGTCGGTCTCCGGCAAGGTGGTCGCCAAGGCGAACGGCAAGGCCGTGCCCAACGCCGTGGTCATGCTCCAGGACGGCGCCGGCAAGAAGCGCGACACGATCAGCGACGACGACGGCAACTTCCGCTTCAACGGCACCACCGAGAAGCCGATCGCGCCCGGTCGGCTCGCCGTCGGCGCCAGCGTCGGTGAGGTCTACGCCACCAAGAGCTTCGACGCGTCCGCCGGGCAGAGCGTCACCGGCCAGCGCCTCTCCCTGGAGATCAAGGTCGAGACGACCCCGAGCGCCACCCCGTCGGCCAGCGAGGAGCCGCCCCCCTCCGAGGAGCCCGTCGAGGAGACCCCCGAGGAGAGCGCCGAGGCGACCCCGGGCGCGGCGGCCAACGCCAGCAACGAGGACTCCGGCGGCATGGGCTCCTGGCTGATCATCCTGCTCGGCGGCCTGCTCGTCGCCGCCGGTGTCGGCACCATCGTGCTGCTCTGGATGCGGCGCAAGGACAGCGGCGACGAGGCCGACGACGACGCACCGGCCGGCGCCGCGGCCGGCGCGGTCCCGGCGGCACGCGGGGCGTTCCGGGGCGCGGACGACCAGACCCGGGTCGTCAACCGGGTCGGCGCCACGCCGGATCCGACGATGGTCGGCGGCACCGCGCTCAGCGACGCCCCGACGATGATGCACCGCCCCGTGGTCGACGACGTGCCGCCGGACCCCTACGGCGCTCCTCCGCAGCCCTACGGCGCAGCGGGCAACCAGCAGGGCTGGGGCGGCGGCTACGGCGACGAGCCGGCCGGCGGAGGTGGCTACGGCGGCGCCGGTTACGGCAACGCGCCCGCCTCCGGAGGCGGCTACGGCAGCGGCGGATCCGCCGGCGGCTACGGCAACGCGCCCGCCTCGGGCGGCGGCTACGGCGGCAACGACTACGGCGGCAACGACTACGGCGCCCCGACGGGAGCGGCCGGGGTGGCCGGAGCCGCGGGCTACCCGCCGGCGGGCGGCGGCCGGGGCTACGGCGAGCGGTACGACGAGCCGACCGGCCGCTACACCGGCGACGCCACGCAGTACCCGGCACCGGCCGACCCGTACGCGACCGGCGTCTACCAGCCCGAGCAGGGCCAGGGCTACGGCCAGCCCGAGCCCGGGGGATACGGCCGGGGCGCCGAGCAGACCGGGGGCTACGACCAGCCGACCGGCGGCTACGGCCAGGGCGGTTACGGCCAGGAGCCCCCGCAGCAGCGCGGTGGCTACGGTCAGCCGGGCGGCTACGACCAGCCCACCTCGTACGACAACCAGGGTGGTTACGGCCAGGGCGGTTACGGCCAGGAGCCCCCGCAGCAGCGCGGCTACGCCGGGCAGGGTGGCTACGGCCAGCCGGGCGGCTACGACGACCCGCAGACCGGTCGCGGCCGTCCGGACGGCCCGCCGCCGCAGGACCGGGGCGGCCGCCGGTCGGACTGGACCGACGACTGATCCGCGCGGGGCACGCCCCGGCGACACAGCACCACGGCGAGGGCCGTCCGGACTCCGGGCGGCCCTCGCCGCCGCTCCCGGCGGCGACGTTGCTGCTCGGCGCCCTCGCCGGTCCGCCCGGATCGGAACGGACGGGTGACCGGCGGGCGGGAGCACGGCACCCGCCCGTCCAGCGCCGGGCGCGGCAGGACCGTCAGGCGGCGGAGAAGACGCCCTGCCGCAGCACCGGGACCACGTCCGAGACGTCGACCCGTACGGCGGCCTCCACGTCCTCGGCGAAGCCGCCCTCGATGAGTTCGCGGCCCGACACGCAGCCGCGGACCGCGGCCGGGACGTCGGGGGTGCTGGCGAGCGCGGCGAGCGCCATGGCCGCCTCCACGGAGAGGGCGCCGGACACGCCCGACAGGGCGTCCAGCACGCCGGCGGCCCCGAGCTGGTCCTCGACGCATGGGCGCAGCGAGCCGTCCGACCAGCGCTCGCCCGCGGCGATCACGCCGATCGGCGCGTCCGTCGAGCCGTACCCCTCGTGGGTGAGCCAGCGGCCGACGGCGCGCGCGTTGCGCAGGCAGGCCGCGACCACCGGCAGCCCGGTGGCGCTGGCCGCCGCGCTGATCGCCGAACCGTTCGGCGAGGGCAGCACCAGGTCGGCGACGACCGGCGCGGTGCTCAGCGCCGCCGGCGAGAGCGACCAGGGATGCTCCGGGGTCGTCTGCCGGCGGCCCACGGCCGCGACGGCGCCGACCCGCCGCGCGTAGTCGGCCGCCTGCTCACCCCACGGGAACGGGTGCACCCGCATGCCGCGCCCGACCGCGACGTTCACGGCGGTGGTGAACGACAACACGTCCACCACCACCAGCACCGCGCACACCCGACCGAGTTCGGCCGCCCCCGTCAGCCCCCAGTCGAACCGGGCGCCGGAACCGGGCTGGACGTAAACGGACGCGGCCACCGCCTCAGCGCAGACCGGGCTCGGAGTCACCGGGCTCGGCAGCCTCGGCCGCCGGATGCTCCGGGCCGGACGCGGCGGTCCCCGTCGGGGTCGCCGCCTCGGCCGGGGCCACCGGTTCGACGGCACCGGTCGGCGGGACCGGCGCGGCCGACGCGATCGGCTCGCTCGCGACGGCCGCCGGGTCCACCGGCGCGACCTCGGCCGGCTCGGCGACGGGCAGCGGCACGGCCTCGACCGCGCCCGCCACACCGGCGGCGGGTGCGGGGACCTCCACGACCCCCGCGCCCCCGAACAGGCGCGGCAGCGTCTCGCCGTGCGCGGCCCGCAGCTCGTCGAGGCCGATGCGGAACTGGCCGTGCACCTCCAGCGCGCCGCCGGACGGATCGGTGACACCGATCAGCTCGTACGGCACCCCGCGCTCGGCGCAGAGGGCGGCGAAGGCCTTCTCGTGGCCGCGCGCCACCGACACCAGGACCCGCCCGGCGGACTCGCTGAACAGGTAGACGAACGGCATCGAGCCGCCGTCGAACCGCTCCGGCACCGCGATCCGGGCGCCGACGCCCCGCCGCAGGCAGGACTCCACCAGGCTCTGCGCGAGGCCGCCGTCGGAGAGGTCGTGCGCGGAGCTGAGGTGCCCGACCCGCGCGGCCTCCGCCAGCAGGTCCGCCAGGAGCCGCTCGTGGGCCAGGTCGACCTGCGGGGGCACGCCGCCGAGGTGCTCGTGGGTGACCCAGGCCCACTCCGAGCCGGAGAGCTCCACGTGCGTCTCGCCGAGCAGGAAGATCTGGTCGTGCTCGCCGCCCGGCCGGGCCACGAAGCCCATCGGCACCCGGTCGGCCACGTCGTCGAGCACGCCGAGCACACCGACCACCGGGGTCGGGTGGATCGGCGCCGCGCCCGTCTGGTTGTAGAAGCTGACGTTGCCGCCGGTGACCGGGATGCCCAGCTCGGCGCAGCCGTCCGCCAGGCCGCGGACGGCCTCGGCGAACTGCCACATCACGCCCGGGTCCTCGGGCGAACCGAAGTTGAGGCAGTTGGTGACGGCGATCGGCTTCGCGCCGGTGACGGCCACGTTGCGGTACGCCTCCGCCAGCGCGAGCTTCGTGCCGTGGTAGGGGTCGAGCCGCGCGTAACGGCCGTTGCCGTCCACCGACAGCGCCACGCCGAGCCCGGTCCGCTCGTCGATCCGGATCACGCCGGAGTCCTCCGGCTGGGCGAGCACGGTGTTGCCCAGCACGTAGCGGTCGTACTGCTCGGTGACCCAGGTCTTGTCGGCCAGGTTGGGCGAGGCGATCATGCGCAGCACGGTCTCGCGCAGCGCCTCCGGGTCGGCCGGCCGGGGCAGCGTCTCCGCGCGGTCGGCCTGCAGCAGGATCAGGTCGGCCGGCTCGCGCATCGGGCGGGCGTAGACCGGGCCGTCGTCGACCAGCGAACCCGGCGGCACGTCGACCACCAACTGGTCGTGCCAGGTGATCAGCAGCCGGCCCGGCTGCCCGTCCGGCGCCGGCGGGGTGACCTCGCCGATGGCGGTGGCCCAGACGCCCCACTTCTCGGCGGTCTTGAGCACCGCGTCGAGCTTCTCCGGCTCGACGACCAGCAGCATCCGCTCCTGGGACTCGCTGGCCAGGATCTCGTGCGGCTCCATCGAGGGCTCGCGCAGCGGCACGCGCTCCAGCCAGACCCGCATGCCGGTGCCGGCCGCCGCGGCGGTCTCGGTCAGCGCGCAGGTCAGGCCGGCGCCGCCCAGGTCCTGGATGCCGACGACCAGCCGGGCGTCGTAGAGCTCCAGGCACGCCTCGATGAGCAGCTTCTCCATGAACGGGTCGCCGACCTGCACCGACGGGCGGCGCTTCTCGCTGCCCTCGTCGAAGGTGGCGCTGGCCAGCACCGACACTCCGCCGATGCCGTCCCGGCCGGTCCTGGCGCCCATCAGCACGACGACGTTGCCCGGGCCGGCGGCGGCCTTGTTCTGCAGCCGGTCGACCGGCAGCACGCCGAGGCAGAGCGCGTTGACCAGCGGATTGCCCTGGTAGCAGGGGTCGAAGACGACCTCGCCGCCGATGTTCGGCAGGCCCAGGCAGTTGCCGTAGCCACCCACGCCGGCGACGACGCCGGGCAGCACCCGGGCGGTGTCGGGGTGGTCGGCGGCGCCGAAGCGCAGCGGGTCCATCACCGCGACCGGGCGGGCGCCCATGGCGAGGATGTCCCGGACGATGCCGCCGACGCCGGTGGCCGCGCCCTGGTAGGGCTCGACGAAGCTCGGGTGGTTGTGCGACTCGACCTTGAAGGTCACCGCCAGCTCGTCGGAGACCTGCACCACGCCGGCGTTCTCGCCGATGCCCGCGAGCAGCCGGTCGCTCGGCGGGGCCTTCTCGCCGAACTGGCGCAGGTGCACCTTGCTCGACTTGTAGGAGCAGTGCTCGCTCCACATGATCGAGTACATCGCCAGCTCGGCCTGGGTGGGCCGCCGGTCGAGGATGTGCCGGATCCGCTCGTACTCGTCGTCGCGGAGCCCGAGTTCGGCGTACGGCTGGAGCTCACCGGGGGTGTCCCCGGCGCGCGGCACGGTGTCGAGGCCGTCGGCCCAGTCGGCGGTCGCCGGGCCGGGTCGCCCCGCCGGCGGCGCGACGGCGGCCGGACGCGGCTCCACCGGCTGCGCCGGGGCGGCCGGGAAGGCCTCCGGGTTATCCCGTACCTCGTCCGGATGGGTGGTCATGACCTCTCCTCGCTGCGCTCGCGTCCGCCCGACGGGCGGGTGAGCCGACCGATGATGCCGCGCACGGTCACGCCGGGGCCCCCACCAGGTGCTTGAGCACCGAGGTGAAGAAGCCGAGACCGTCCAGGGAGGGGCCCGTGAGCGCCTCCACCGCGTGCTCGGGATGCGGCATGATGCCGACCACGTTGCCGGCGGGGTTCGTGATCGCGGCGATGTCGCGCTGCGACCCGTTGGGGTTGCCGCCGACGTAGCGGGCGACCACCCGGCCCTCGGCTTCGAGCTGGTCCAGCGTCGCCGTGTCGGCGACGTAGCAGCCCTCGCCGTTCTTGACCGGGACCAGCACCTCCTGGCCCGGCTGGAACGCGTTGGTCCACGCGGTCCCGGCCGACTCGATGCGCAGGACCTGGTCGCGGTTGCGGAAGTGCAGGTGCTGGTTGCGGGTGAGCGCCCCGGGCAGCAGGTGGGCCTCGCAGAGGATCTGGAAGCCGTTGCAGATGCCGAGCACGGGCAGCCCGCCCCGGGCCGCGTCCACGAGCGTCTCCATCACCGGCGCGAACCGGGCGATGGCACCGCAGCGCAGGTAGTCGCCGTAGGAGAAGCCGCCGGGCAGGACGACGGCGTCCACCCCGTGCAGCCGCGGGTCACCGTGCCAGAGGCGGACCGGTTCGGCGCCCGCGATCCGGACGGCCCGGGCCGCGTCCCCGTCGTCGAGCGAGCCGGGGAAGGTGACCACACCGACCCGGGCGGTCACGAGCGGGCGTCCACGGTCTCGTCGGCCTCGGCCAGGCGGACCGTGAAGTCCTCGATGACCGGGTTGGCGAGCAGCTTGTCGGCGATCTCCCGGGCCCGGTCCAGGTCCGGTTCACCGGTGAATTCGATCTCGATCCGCCTGCCGATCCGAACCGAGGCGACGTCGCTGACGCCGAGCCGGGGCAGCGCGTTTGCGACGGCCTGGCCCTGGGGATCGAGGATCTCGGGCTTGAGCATGACGTCGACGACGACGCGAGGCACTGGGCACTCCTGACTGTGTACGCAGTTGGGTGCCGACCCACAACGGGCGAGCGCAGCCAGCCTACCTGGCAGATACCGCCTCGGACGCACCGGCCGGACGCCGTTCAGGCTGTGCCCGGCAATCCCCGCGCGGGCCACGGAGACCGATACGGGTTCGTTGCGATCCCGATGCGCATCCGTTGCCGATCGGCCCGTTTCGCCCTGCTCCGTCGGGCCGCAGGACTCCCGCCGCCGACCCGCTCGACCATACCGCCTCATCCATCACTTCCGATGGACCTCTTGTGAACGACATCTCAGGGGCCCTACCGTACATCGTCGTACGTCGATCGGACGTGCCCGACCGGTGGGCCATCCCCGCCCGCCGGCCGACAGCTCGACCCGGTGAACCCGGGCCCCGTCCCCGAAGGAGCCCCATGCGCATCCGATCCATGATCGCGGTGCTGGCCACCGCAGCGGCCGGCCTGCTCGGCGCCAGCTCCGGCGCCCTCGCCGCCCCGGCCGGTCCCCAGCCGATCATCGGCGGCGGCACCGTGTCGTCGGCCCCGTGGGCCGCCGCCGTACTCAGCAACGGCTCGTTCACCTGCTCCGGCACCATCATCGCGCCGCAGTGGGTGCTCACCGCCCGGCACTGCGTCAACGGCACGATGTCCGTCCGGGTCGGCAGCGTCAACCGCACCTCCGGCGGCCAGACCCGCACCGTCAGCGCCAGCTACAGCCGGTACGACCTGGCCCTGCTGCGCCTGTCCAGCTCGGTGAGCACCTCCTACGTCACGCTGGCCAACAGCAACCCGCCGCTCAACTCGACCAACTCGATCTACGGCTGGGGCATGACCTGCTACAGCGGGTGCTCGGCCTCGACCCAGCTCAAGACCGCGTCGGTCCGGGTGACCAGCAACAGCGCCACGGACGCGTACGGCGGGCAGGCGATCCGCAGCACGCGGATCAACGGCAACGCCTGGCGGGGCGACTCGGGCGGCCCGCAGTTCTACAACGGCGCGCAGGTCGGCGTCGCCTCCACCGCCGACGGCCAGAGCATCCAGAACTACGGCAGCGTCGCGTACAACCGGGCCTGGATCTCCCAGACGGCCGGTGTCTGACGGTTAGCGCCGCGCTGGGCGCGGATGGTCGGCAGCGCGCCGGCCGTCCGCGCCGCGCCGTTTTGCAGCATCCGACCAGGTGAACAAGGCCGACGATCGGATGCCCCGGCACCCTGACAGCATCGAGGGCGTGCTGGTCGTGACGACGGAGCAACTACCCGGGTACGAGATCCGCCAGATCCTCGGCGAAGTGGTGTCATCGATGGCCAGGACGCGCAACCCGTACCGCGAGGGCGTCAAGAACCTGCGCGGTGGCGCGTACGACCCGATGGCCCCGGACAACCTCACCCGGTGGCGTACGGACTCGGTGGCCCGGCTCGGCGAGGAGGCCCGCCGCATCGGGGCGAACGCCGTGGTGGGGATGCGCTTCGACAGCCGCGACTGCGGCGAGATGTGGATGGAGATCTGCGCGTACGGCACGGCCGTGATCGTGGCGCCCAAGATGCCCGACGTCATGCCGCCGGACCAGCCGCTGGTCGCCGCCGAGACCGCGCACGACCCGGCCTTCGCCGAGTCCCCGGGCGGCATCGCCGAACCGGCGAGCGCCCCCAACCTCCGCTCGGCCGCGGAAACCCCCACCCGAGACTGACCACCCCACCCCCGAGCCCCGGTGATCATGAGGTTGGCGGCGAAGTCGATCTCTGAAACCGCCGCCAACCTCATGATCACCGGGTTGAGGGGGGCGGGGAGGGCGGGGCGGTCAGAGGATGGGGGGTGGGGTGTAGGTGGCGGCCTCGGGGTGGGCGTCGGCGACCGCGACGATGCGGCGGACCACCGCCTCCACCTGGGCCGGGGCGACGCCGACGAAGGCCGTACGGTCGGCGACCAGCGCGTCGATCTCGCCGCGGGTCAGGCCCAGCCGGCCGTCCGCCGCCAGGCGGTCGAAGAGGTCGTTCTCGGCGGCGCCCTTCTCGCGCATGGCGAGCGCCACGGCGACCGCGTGCTCCTTGATCACCTCGTGCGCGACCTCGCGGCCGACGCCGCGCCGGACCGCCGCCACCAGGATCTTCGTGGTGGCCAGGAACGGCAGGAAGCGCTCCAGCTCGCGGTTGACGACCGCCGGGTACGCGCCGAACTCGTCCAGCACGGTGAGGAAGGTCTGGAACAGCCCGTCGGCGGCGAAGAACGCGTCCGGCAGGGCGACCCGGCGGACCACCGAGCAGGAGACGTCCCCCTCGTTCCACTGGTCGCCGGCCAGCTCGCCGACCATCGACAGGTAGCCCCGGATGATCACCGCGAAGCCGTTGACCCGCTCGCTGGAGCGGGTGTTCATCTTGTGCGGCATCGCGCTGGAGCCCACCTGGCCCGGCTTGAAGCCCTCGGTGGCGAGTTCCTGGCCGACCATCAGCCGGATCGTGGTCGCCAGCGACGACGGGGCGGCGGCGATCTGCGCCAGCCCGGAGAGCACCGCCAGGTCGATCGAGCGCGGGTAGACCTGGCCGACGCTGTCGAGCACCCGGCTGAAGCCGAGGTGCCCGGCCACCCGGCGCTCCAGCTCGGCCACCTTCTCGGCGTCGCCGTCGAAGAGGTCGAGCTGGTCGGCGGCGGTGCCCACCGGGCCCTTGACGCCGCGCAGCGGGTACCAGTTGATCAGGTCGTCCAGCCGCTCGTACGCGATGAGCAGCTCCTCCGCGGCCGAGGCGAAGCGCTTGCCCAGCGTGGTGGCCTGCGCCGCGACGTTGTGCGAGCGGCCCGTCATCACCAGGTCGCAGTGCTCGACGGCGAGCCGGGACAGCCGGGTCAGGGTGGCGACCACCCGGTCGCGGATCAGCTCCAGCGAGCGGCGCACCTGGAGCTGCTCGACGTTCTCGGTGAGGTCCCGGGAGGTCATCCCCTTGTGCACGTGCTCGTGCCCGGCGAGCGCGCTGAACTCCTCGATCCGGGCCTTCACGTCGTGCCGGGTGACCCGCTCCCGCTCGGCGATCGACGCCAGGTCGACGTCGTCGAGCACCCGCTCGTACGCCTCCACCACGCCGTCGGGCACCGGGACGCCGAGGTCCCGCTGGGCCCGGAGCACGGCGAGCCAGAGCCGCCGCTCCATCCGGATCTTCTCCTCGGGCGACCAGAGGGCGACCAGCTCGGGTGAGGCGTACCGGTTGGCGAGCACGTTCGGGATCGTCACGTACCTCAGTCTTTCACGTCGTACGGGACGGCCCGAGACGACCGCCGGCCCGTGCGGTGGCCGCCCCGCCGGCACGCTCAAGTGGCTCGGCCTGCGCCGGGTTCAGCGTTCGAGGATGGCGGTCACGCCCTGCCCGCCCGCCGCGCAGATCGAGATCAGGCCCCGACCACTGCCCTTCTCCGCGAGCAGCTTCGCCAGGGTCGCCACGATCCGGCCGCCGGTGGCCGCGAACGGGTGCCCGGCGGCCAGCGACGAGCCGTTGACGTTCAGCTTCTCCCGGTCGATCGTGCCGAGCGGGGCGTCCAGCCCCAGCCGGTCCTTGCAGAACTCCGGCGACTCCCAGGCGGTCAGGGTGGCCAGCACCTGCGAGGCGAACGCCTCGTGGATCTCGTAGAAGTCGAAGTCCTGGAGGGTCAGGCCGGCCCGGGACAGCATCCGGGGCACCGCGTAGGCGGGGGCCATCAGCAGGCCCTCGTCGCCGTGCACGAAGTCGACGGCGGCGGTCTCCGACCAGGAGAACCACGCCAGCACGGGCAGGTGGTGCTCGCGGGCCCACTCCTCGCTGGCCAGCAGCACCGTCGAGGCGCCGTCGGTCAGCGGCGACGAGTTGCCGGCCGTCATGGTCGCCGCGTCGGCGTCGGGCCCCTTCGCACCGAAGACCGGCTTCAGCGCGCCGAGCCGCTCCAGGCTGGTGTCGGGGCGCAGGTTCGCATCCCGGGTCAGCCCGAGGTAGGGGGTCAGCAGGTCGTCGAAGAACCCCCGGTCGTACGCGGCGGCGAGCCGCTGGTGCGAGCGCAGGGCCAGCTCGTCCTGGGCCTGGCGGTCGACCTGCCAGCGCAGGGCCGTGCGGGCGGCGTGCTCCCCCATCGACAGCCCCGTACGCGGCTCCGCGTTGCGCGGGACCTCCGGCTTGAACGGCTGGGTGGGGCGCAGCTTCGCGGCGATCCTCAGCCGCTCGCCGAGGGTGCGCGCGCTGTTCAGCCTGAGCAGCGCGCGGCGCATCTCCTCGTTGACCGCGAGCGGCGCGTCGGAGGTGGTGTCCACGCCGCCGGCGATGCCGACGTCGATCTGTCCGAGGGCGATCTTGTTGGCGACCAGGATGGCCGCCTCCAACCCGGTGCCGCAGGCCTGCTGGATGTCGTACGCGGGGGTGTGCGGGTCGAGTTTCGAGCCGAGCACCACCTCGCGGGTCAGGTTGAAGTCCTTCGCGTGCTTGAGCACCGCGCCGGCCACCACCTCGCCGACCCGCTGGCCGGCCAGGCCGAACCGGGCGACGAGCCCGTCCAGCGCGGCGCCCAGCATGTCGGCGTTCGACGCGCTGGCGTACCGGGAGTTGGACCGCGCGAAGGGGATGCGGTTGCCACCGATGACCGCCACCCGCCGGATGCTCTGCACGATCCCGCCTCCTCGAAAGACTTGCCCTGAACCTACTCACCAGTAGGCTACGCCTATGACCGACAGGTACGCGAGCTTCGTCCGATCGGGGGCCGGTCGCGCGCTGGTCAAGCGCCTCGGGCTGCCCGACCCGCCGCGACTGCGCCGACACACTCCCGGCGACCCCCTCGTCCCCGGTCCCGTCCTGCTGGGCGCCGCGACCGGCGGCCGGCTCGCCGAGCCGGTCGGCGAGCTCCTGACCGCCGCCGGGGTCGAGCTGCGCGATCCCGGCGCCGTGGAATCCGACGAGCGCCACGCCGCCCTGGTCTTCGACGCCACCGGGATCACCGACTCCGGCGAGCTGCGTCAGCTGTACGACTTCTTCCACCCGCACGCCCGCTCGGTGCTGCCCAGCGGCCGGGTCGTCGTGCTCGGCACCCCGCCCGACGAGTGCGGCTCCCCCCGGGAGGCAACCGCCCAGCGGGCCCTGGAGGGGCTGACCCGCAGCATCGGCAAGGAGTTCGGCCGGGGCGTCACCGCCCAGCTGGTCCACGTCACGAGGAACCCCGACGCCGGCACCTGGACCGGCGTGGAGGCGACCCTGCGGTTCCTGCTCTCCGGCCGGTCCGCGTACGTCTCCGGGCAGGTGGTCCGGGTCGGCGCCGGCACGGCCGAGGCGCCGGCCGACTGGGACCGCCCGCTGGACGGGCAGGTCGTCCTGGTCACCGGGGCGGCCCGGGGCATCGGCGCGGCGCTGGCCCGGGTGCTGGCCCGCGACGGCGCCCGGGTGGTCGCGCTGGACATCCCGGCGGCCGGGGACGAGCTGGCGGCGGTCGCCAACGAGATCGGCGGCACCGCCGTCCAGCTCGACCTGACCGCCCCCGACGCCCCCGCCCGGCTCGCCGAGCACCTGGCCGGGCGGCACGGGCGGGTCGACGTGGTCGTGCACAACGCCGGCATCACCCGCGACAAGACCCTCGGCCGGATGGACGCCGACCGGTGGGACTCCGTCATCGACGTCAACCTCTCCAGCCAGGAGCGGATCAACGACGTGCTGCTGGCGCGGGAGCTGATCCCGGCCGGCGGCCGGATCGTCTCGGTCTCCTCGATCGCCGGCATCGCCGGCAACCGGGGCCAGACCAACTACGCCACCAGCAAGGCGGGGGTGATCGGGCTGGTCGACTCGCTCGCCCCGGCGCTGCGGGAACGGCAGATCAGCGTCAACGCGGTCGCTCCCGGGTTCATCGAGACCCGGTTGACCGCGCGCATCCCGCTGGCGCTGCGCGAGGCCGGCCGGCGGATGAACAGCATGTCCCAGGGCGGGCTGCCGGTGGACGTCGCCGAGACCATCGGCTGGCTGGCGTGGCCGGCCTCCGGCGCGGTCAGCGGCAACGTCGTCCGGGTCTGCGGCCAGAGTCTGCTGGGGGCGTGATGGCGAGGCGAGAACGACCGGCGCCGGACCCGGACGACCTGTCGGTGCACGAGCTGATCGACGGCCCGACCGAGATCCTGTCGCAGGACACCCTGGACGCGATCCGCGGGCCGGAGGCGTCCGGCCACGACCTGAGCCTCGAACAGACGCACGACCTCTCCGCCTCCGCCGCCGAGGCGACGCAGGACCTCTCGGGCCGGGGCCCGGCCGGCCCGGGTGCGCGGGAGCGCGTCGAGCTGTCCCGGATGCCGGCGGCCGGGGCGCTCTACCGGCGGGCGCTGCTCGGCGCGCTGCCCGGCCTCGGGGGTGGGCGGCGCTCGGCGGGCGTCCCGGCGGTCGAGCTGGCCGTCGGCGGGATCGCCGTCGACCGCACGCACCTCGCCGACTACGACCGGGTCTGCGGGTTCCGGCTCACCGACCGGCTGCCCGCCACGTTTCCGCACGTCATGGGCTTCCCGCTGGCCCTGCGACTGATGACCGCGCCGGAGTTCCCCATCCCGCTGACCGGCGTGGTGCACGTCGGCAACCGGATCACCGTGCACCGCCCGGTCACCGCCGACGAGACCCTCGACTTCCGCGCGTACGCCGAGAACCTGCGCCCGCACGAGCGGGGGCGGCAGGTCGACGTGGTACTCGTCGGCTCCGTCGACGGGGCGGAGGTCTGGCGCGGCGTCTCGACGTACCTCGGCAGGGAGGGCGGGCGGGGCGGCGGCGGGCGGCGCGACCGGGCCGGGCGGCCCACGACGCCGGCCGGTTCGGCGCGCTGGCGGGTCGATCCCCGCGTCGGCAAGGACTACGCGCGGGTCTCCGGCGACCACAACCCGATCCACACCTCACGTCTCGGCGCCCGGGTGTTCGGTTTCCCGCGGCCGATCGCGCACGGGATGTGGAGCAAGGCCCGCTGCCTGGCCGCGCTGGAGAACCGGCTGCCGGACGCCTACACGGTCGAGGTGGCCTTCAAGCTGCCGGTGCCGCTGCCGAGCACGGTGAGCTTCGGGCTGCTGCCGGAGGGCGGGTTCGCCCTGCACGACTCGCGCGGTCGACCGCACCTGGCGGGCCTCGTGCGCTGAGGCGCCCCTGCCGAGGCGGGCAACGCCCCGGCCGAAGTCGGGAAAGCCCCTGCCGAATCCGTGTCCCGGGCTTGGCAGGGGCTTTTCCGTGCGCTAGGTTGTTCTCACAGCGAGATATTCTCAGAATGAGAGAGACATGATTGACGAGCAGCAGTTCCTGGCCGCGTACGACCCCCGGGCCTACCCGTCGGTCGCCGTGACCGTCGACGTGGTGGCGCTGACCATCCGGGACGGCGCGCTGCACCTGCTGCTGATCCGGCGCGGCCAGCCGCCCTTCGAGGGGCACTGGGCGCTGCCCGGCGGCTTCGTCCGCCCCGACGAGGACCTCGCCGCCGGCGCCCGGCGGGAGCTGGCCGAGGAGACCGGGCTCGGCGGGGAGGGGCTGCGCCGCGTACACCTGGAGCAGTTGGGCAGCTACGGCGCCCCCGAGCGCGACCCGCGGATGCGCGTCGTCTCGGTCGCCCACCTCGCGTTCGCCCCCGACCTGCCCGACCCGGCCGCCGGCACCGACGCCGACGAGGCGACCTGGCTGCCGGTGACCGCGCTGCCCGGCCGGCAGCTCGCCTTCGACCACGGCCGGATCATCGACGACGCGCTGGAGCGGGCCCGGTCCAAGCTGGAATACACCCCGCTCGCCACGCGCTTCCTCGCCGGCGAGTTCACGATCAGCGAGCTGCGCGCCGTCTACGAGACGGTCTGGGGTCAGCCGCTGCACGCCGGCAACT
This sequence comes from Micromonospora sp. CPCC 205546, assembly GCF_036902715.1. Taxonomy (NCBI): domain Bacteria; kingdom Bacillati; phylum Actinomycetota; class Actinomycetes; order Micromonosporales; family Micromonosporaceae; genus Micromonospora; species Micromonospora sp. CPCC 205546. Next base: position 207,617 of record NZ_JBAKHL010000004.1, on the reverse strand, counting down.
TCCACCGCAAGGTGCTCTCCGTGCCGGGCTTCGTGGAGGGCACGGGCACCAGCACCGAGCGCGGCGGCGCCCGGGGTGGCCCCCGCGCCCGGCTCTACCGGGCCGGCGACGCCCGGCTGCTGCACCCGGCGCTGCTGCGCCCCGCCCAGGAGGAGGCGGTCCGATGAGGACCGCCGACGCCGTCCGCCTGGTCGCGGCGGCCCGCACCGACGCCGACCTGTTCGGCACGGACCAGCCGGCCCGGCGCTACCGCGAGCTGGTCGCGGCCCTGCACCCCGACCGGCTGCCGGCCGACCCGGCGGTACGCGCCGAGGCCACCGACGCGTTCATCCGGGTCACCACCCGCTGGCGGGCCCGGCAGGTCACCGTCCTCGGCGACTACCGACTCGGCACGCCGGCCTACTCGGGCGACCTGGCAGACCTCTACGACGTCGGGGCCGACCGGCTGCTCAAGCTGCCCCGGCGGCCCGCCGACAACGACCTGATGGCCCGCGAGGCGCACGCCCTGCGCGCCATCGCCGAGCGCGGCGACCCGCGCTACCTGCCGTACGTGCCCCGGCTGGTGGACGAGTTCCGGCACTCCGACGCCGCGACCGGCGCCGAACGGCGGATCAACGTGCTCGCCACCGCGCCCGGCCTGCACGACCTCGACGAGGTCCGGCGCGCGTACCCGGACGGGCTGGACGCCCGCGACGTGGCCTGGATGTGGCGCCGGTTGCTGGTGGCGCTCGGCCTGGCCCACGGGGCGGGCATCGTGCACGGCGCGGTCCTGCCGCCGCACGTACTGATCGAGCCGGACGGGCACGGCGTGGTGCTGGTCGACTGGTGCTTCTCCGCGCCCGTCGGCGGCACCGTCCCGGCGCTGGTGCCCGGCTACGACGCGAACTGGTACCCGGACGAGATTCCCCGGAAGCGGCCCTGCGGGCCGGGCACCGACATCGCGATGGCCAGCGTCTGCATGAGCTGGCTGATGGGGCCGCGCGCGCCCCGCGAGCTGGACGACTTCGCGCGGGGCTGCCGCCAGCGGTCCCTGGACGCCCGGCCCGACGACGCCTGGCGTCTGCTGCGCGAACTGGACGAGGTGCTGGAGCGGCTCTACGGGCCGCGCACCTTCCGACCCTTCACCCTCAACCCGTAAGGAGCTGTCATGGGCAGTGGAATGTGGTCCACCGACGTGTACGACGCCGCCGACCGGTACCGCCGGAAGACCGGCAAGAGCGCCTTCTCCTACAGCGACAGCGGGGCGCGGACCGTGCACCCCGCCCTCGACCCCCGCGACGCGATGCGCGAGAGCCGCGACTCCGACGAGCACCCCCGGTCGACGCCCATCGCGGTGCTCTTCGACGTCACCGGCTCGATGCGCAACGTGCCGCGAGTCCTGCAGACCAAGCTGCCGCAGCTGCTCGGGCTGCTGCAACGGCAGGGCTACGCCAGCGACCCGCAGATCATGTTCGGCGCGATCGGCGACGCCACCTGCGACCGGGTGCCGTTGCAGGTCGGCCAGTTCGAGTCGGACAACCGGATGGACGACGACCTCGGCCGCATCGTGCTGGAGGGCGGTGGCGGCGGACAGATGACCGAGTCGTACGAGCTGGCCATGCACTTCATGGCCCGGCACACCGTGACCGACTCCTGGGAGAAGCGCGGCCGGCGCGGCTACCTGTTCATCATCGGCGACGAGCTGGCGTACCCGAAGGTGAAGGCCCGGGAGGTGGCCCGCGTCATGGGCGACGACCTGCGCGAGGACGTGCCGCTGCGGCAGGTCGTCGACGAGCTGACCCGCCGCTGGGACACCTACTACCTGCTCCCCGCCGGCAGCCACAACTCCGGCAACGCCAAGGTGCTCGACTTCTGGCGGGACCTGCTCGGGCAGAACGCCGTCGTGCTGGACGACCTCGACGCGGTCTGCGAGACGATCGCGCTCACCATCGGGCTCGGCGAGCAGGCCATCGACCTGGACAAGGGCCTGCGCGACCTCGACCGGGCCGGCTCGGGCGCCACCGGCACCGTGTCCAAGGCGCTGGCCCGCCTGCGCGGGGGGCGGCGCGCCGAGGTGTCGACGCTGCCCGCCTTCCGCGACACCGGCGGTGCGGTGACCCGGCTGTGAGACCCGTGACGGTGGCCGGCCCCGGCTTCGGAAAGGTGACCCGGCGATGAGACACGTGGCGGTGGTCGACCTCGGCTACGGCGACGCCGGCAAGGGCACGGTCGTGGACTGGCTCTGCGCCACCCGGCCCGTGCACACGGTGGTCCGCTTCAACGGGGGCGCGCAGGCGGCACACAACGTCGTGCTGCGCGACGGGCGGCACCACACGTTCGCGCAGTTCGGCGCCGGCACGTTCCACCCCGGCGTGCGTACGCACCTGTCGCGGCACGTGGTGGTGGACCCGCTGGCGCTGGCCGCCGAGGCCGACCACCTCACCTCGGTCGGGGTGCCCGACGCGCTCGACCGGCTGACCGTCGACGGGGAGGCGCTGCTCGCCACCCCGTACCACCGGGCCGCGAACCGGGCCCGGGAGATCGCCCGGGGAGCCGACCGGCACGGCTCCTGCGGGCTCGGGGTGGGCGAGGCCGTCGCGTACGGTCTCGCCCACCCCGACGAGGCGCCCCGGGTAGCCGACTGCCGCGACCCGGAGCTGCTGCGCCGCCGGCTGGCCGCCCTGCGGGACCGGCTGACCGCCGAACTCGGCCCGCTGGACGCGCCGCCCGTCGCCGACTGCCTGCCCGCGTTCACCGGATTCGCCGGGCGGGTCGCGATCGTCGACCGGAGCTGGCTGGCCGGGGCGCTGCGCGCCGGCACCTGCGTCTTCGAGGGCGCGCAGGGGGTGCTGCTCGACGAGTGGCACGGCTTCCACCCGTACACGACGTGGAGCACCACCACCTTCGCCAACGCCGAGAGCCTGCTCGCCGAGGCCGGCCTGCCCGGCGGCGCCACCCGGATCGGGGTGCTCCGCGTGGTCACCACCCGGCACGGGCCCGGCCCGTTGGTGACCGAGGACCCGGCCCTGCCGCTGGCCGACCCGCACAACCCGACCAACCCGTGGCAGGGGCGGTTCCGGTTCGGCCACTTCGACGCGGTCGCCCACCGGTACGCCCTCGCCGCCGCCGGCGGGGTCGACGGCCTGGCGCTCACCCACGTCGACCTCGCCGGCCCCGCGCTGCGGATCTGCCGCCGCTACGACACCACCGACCGGCTCGCCCCGGGCCCGCCCGGCGACCTGGACCGGCAGGCCGCGCTCACCGACCGCCTGCTGCGCTCCCGCCCGGTGTACGACGACCCGCCGCCCGACTGGGCGGAGGCGGTGCACGCGGAGCTGGGCGCGCCCGTGGTGCTGACCTCGCACGGCCCCACCGCCGGCGACAAGGTCCCGCACGGCCCGCTCCTGGCCCCACGGGTCCTCCGGACGGCAGGCACGTGATCCGGCGACCCGGTCACCGGGCGGGGCGCGCCCGGCGAGCATGGGAGGCATGGAGTCCGTGCTCGACCTGCTCCGGCAGCTGGTCGCCTCACCGTGGGTGTACCTGCTGATCTTCGGGCTCACCGCGGTCGACGCGTTCTTCCCCGCCGTACCCGGCGAGGCGGCCGTGATCACCGCCGCCGTGCTCGCCACCGGCGGCGACCCCGACCTGGTGTGGGTGGTCGTCGCCGCCGCGCTGGGGGCCTTCGCCGGAGACCACGTCTCGTACGCCATCGGGCGCGGCGGCGGCGCGAACCGGCTCGCCCGTTTTCCGCCGGACAGCCGGCGCCGGGCCGGCTCCGAATGGGCCCGTCGGGCGCTGCAGCGACGCGGCGGGCTGATCCTGACCACCGCCCGGTACGTCCCCGGTGGCCGCACGGCCGTCACCCTCACCATGGGCGCGGTCCGCTACCCGCTCCGCTCGTTCCTGCTCTTCGACGCCGTCGCGGCGGTGAGCTGGGCGCTCTACTGCGCCCTGCTCGGCCACTTCGGCGGGCTGGCCTTCGAACGCGATCCGCTCAAGGGCATCCTCGCCGGGGTGGGCCTGTCGCTGGCGGTCACGCTCCTGCTGGAGTCGCTGCGCTGGCTGCGCCACCGCCGGCACCGCTGAACCGCGCGGATACCCCGCCGCCGGCGGGCGGGGCGGCGGGGCAGGCGGGCGGTGGCTCTACACCTCGGCGGGCGGCTCGGCGGGTCAGGCAGGGGTGGCCCGCGGGTGCCAGGTGACGCCGGCCAGCAGCTGCCCGGCCCCCAGCCAGGCGACGTTCATCATCCGGGTGGCGGTCTTCTCCGGGTCGGCGTCGGGGTGGTCGGCGAGCCAGTCGGCCAGCGACTCCGTCGCCCCCACGAGGGCGTACGCGACGACCTCCAGGTCGGTCTCGCCCACCTCGCGGCCCTCGGCGCGCAGCGCGTGGTCGAGCATCCCGGCGACCACCTCGACCAGCCGGGCCCGCATCCCGGCCAGTTCGCGGGCGAAGGGCTGCTCGCCCCGGGCCTGCCGGTAGAGCACCGCCCAGCCGTCGCGGTGCGCCCCGACGAAGCCGAAGAAGGCGCGCAGTCCCCGCCAGAGCCGCTCGTCGGCGGGCAGGTCGGGGGCGACCGCCCCGGCGATGGCCTGCATCATCCGGGTGCCCTCCCGGTGCAGGCAGGCGACGAAGAGTTCCTCCTTCGTGCCGAGGTACGCGTAGACCATGGGTTTGGAGATGCCGGCGTCCTCGGCGATCTCGTCCATGCTGGCCGCGTGGAAGCCCCTGCGTGAGAACACTTTCACGGCCGCGTCGAGCATCTGCTGCTCGCGTACGGCGCGGGGGAGGCGCTTGAAGGTGGGTGGGGTGGCCACCTTGCGAGCATACCTACTCGCCCGTAAGGTTACGCACGAGTAGCCAACACCCGGAAGGTGCAGCCCCATGACTGACTTCGACCCGGCCAACTTCGCGAACGTCGGCCCCAAGGAGTTCGCCCAGCTGGTCAAGTCCACCCCGGACGACAAGATCGCCGAGGTGATGTCCGGCGACCTGCGCGGCAAGATCCTCGGCGAGGTCTTCGGCCGGATGCCCCAGCTCTTCCGCGCCGACCGGGCGGGCTCGACCAACGCGGTCATCCACTGGAACATCACCGGCCGTCCCGACGGTGGCACCGACACCTACGAGGTGGTCGTCGCCGACGGTGCCTGCACCGTCAACGAGACCCCGCAGCACGACCCGAAGCTCAGCCTCACGATGGGCCCGGTCGAGTTCCTGAAGATCGTCTCCGGTGGCGCGAACCCCGTCATGATGTTCATGACCGGCAAGCTCAAGGCCAAGGGCGACCTGGGCCTGGCCGCCAACATCGCCAACCTGTTCGACATCCCCAAGGCCTGACATGGCCGAGTTCTCGCTCGACCTGAACGAGGAACAGCGGGATCTGCGCGACTGGGTGCACGGCTTCGCCGCCGAGGTCGTGCGCCCGGCCGCGGCCGAGTGGGACGCCCGGGAGGAGACGCCCTGGCCGATCATCCAGGAGGCGGCGAAGGTCGGCCTGTACGGCTTCGAGTTCCTCGCCACCTGCTGGGCCGACCCCACCGGCCTCTCCCTCCCGATCGCCAGCGAGGAACTCTTCTGGGGTGACGCCGGCATCGGGCTGGGCATCTTCGGCACCTCCCTCGCGGTGGCCGCCATCTACGGTGCCGGCACCCCCGACCAGATGGTCGAATGGGTGCCGCAGTGCTTCGGCACCGTCGACGAACCGGCCGTCGCCGCGTTCTGCACCACCGAGCCCGAGGCCGGCTCCGACGTCGGCGCGATGCGCACCCGGGCCGTCTACGACGAGGCCAGCGACGAGTGGGTGCTCAGCGGCCAGAAGGCGTACGCCACCAACGGCGGGATCGCCGGCGTGCACGTGGTCACCGCCTCCGTCGACCCGGCGCTGGGCTCCCGTGGGCAGGCGGCGTTCGTCGTACCGCCGGGCACCGCCGGCCTGACCGCGACCCGGAAGCTGCGCAAGCTGGGCCTGCGCGCGTCGCACACCGCCGACGTCTTCCTCGACGACGTACGCGTGCCGGGGCGCTGCCTGCTCGGCGGCCGGGACGCCCTGCTCGAACGGCTCGACCGGGCCCGCTCCGGCAAGCGCGCCTCGGGCCAGGCCGCGATGCGCACCTTCGAACTCTCCCGACCCACCGTCGGCGCGCAGGCGCTGGGCGTGGCCCGGGCCGCCTACGAGTACGCCCTGGACTACGCGAAGGAGCGGGTCCAGTTCGGCCGCCCGATCATCGAGAACCAGGCGGTCGCGTTCGCGCTGGCCGACATGAAGACGGAGATCGACGCGGCCCGGCTGCTGGTCTGGCGGGCGTCCTGGATGGGCCGCAACAACCGACCCTTCACCGCCGGCGAGGGCTCGATGTCCAAGCTGAAGGCCGGCGAGGTGGCCGTCTCCGTCACCGACAAGGCCGTGCAACTGCTCGGCGGGGCCGGCTTCCTGCGGGACCACCCGGTCGAGCGCTGGTACCGGGACGCCAAGATCTACACCATCTTCGAGGGCACCTCCGAGATCCAGCGGCTGGTCATCTCCCGGGCCATCTCCGGCATCCAGATCCGCTGAGCGTCGTCCGCGTGGGGCCCGACCCGAGGGCCCCACGCGCACCGCACGAGGCCGCCACCACGGCTGACCGTTCCCCTGCCGTTACTGGCCGGATGCTCCGCCGCCCCTAGGCTGGCGACACCATGATCGGCTCCGGACCGCGTCGCCGTGCCCGTCACCGCCACCATGCCCGCCACCGCCAGCCGGGACCACGGCGGACACCACTGCTGCTGGTCGAGGCGGCGACACTGCTCTCCAACACCGGCAACGGGGTGGCCAACGTGGCCCTGCCCTGGCTGGTGCTGGAACGCACCGGCAGCGCCACCGCCGCCGGTGTGGTCGCGGCCGCCACCGCCCTGCCGCTGCTGCTCTCCGGCCTCGTCTCCGGCACGATCGTGGACCTGCTCGGCCGGCGGCGCACGGCGCTGGTCTCGGACACGCTCTCCGCCGTCTCGGTCGCCGCGATCCCGGTGGTCGACGCGCTGCTCGGGCTGAACCTCGGCTGGATCGTGGCACTGGCCGTGCTCGGCGCGGTGTTCGACCCGGCCGGCCTGACCGCCCGGGAGACGCTGCTGCCGGCCGCCGCCCAGGCCGCCGGTTGGCGGATCGAACGCGCCAACGGGGTGCACGAGGCGGTCTGGGGGCTCGCCTTCCTCATCGGCCCCGGCGTCGGCGGCGTGCTCATCGCCGTGATCGGCCCCGGCTCCACGCTCTGGGTCACCGCCGCCGGATTCGCGCTGGCCGTCGCGATGATCGCGGCCGTCCGGCTGCCGGGGGCCGGCCGCCCCGAACGCCCCCCGTCCGGGCTGTGGCGCGGCACCGCCGAGGGGCTGCGGTTCGTCTGGCGCGACCGGCTGCTGCGGACCATCGCGCTGCTCACGATGGTGCTGGCGGCGCTCTATCTGCCGGTCGAGGGCGTGCTGCTGCCGGCGTGGTTCGTCGGGCAGGGGGAGCCGGCCCGGCTCGGCGCGCTGCTCATGTCGATGAGCGCCGGCGGAGTCGTCGGGGCGCTCGCCTCCGGCGCGGCGGGCCGGCTGATCCGCCGCCGCACCCTGATGGTGATCGCCCTCGTCGTCATCGGGGTGGCCCTCGTCGGGCTGGCCACCCTGCCGCCGTTCCCGGCCATGATCGGCTTCGCCGTCGCGATCGGGCTCGCGTACGGGCCGGTCAACCCACTGTCCAACTACGCCATGCAGACCCGCACGCCGGAGCGGTTGCGCGGGCGCGTGGTCGGGGTGATGACCTCGTTCGCGTACGCCGCCGGACCGGCCGGCTACCTGCTCGCCGGGCCGCTGGTGGAGTGGCTCGGGCTGCGTACCGCCTTCCTGGTGCTGGCCGTGACGCTGCTCGTGGCGACGCTGGTCGCCGCGCCGCTGCCTTCCCTGCGGGCGCTGGACGAGCCGCCCCGCTACCCGCCCGCCCCGCCCGGCGGCAGGCCCGACCGGGTGGCGGAACCCGTCCCGCCCACCGCGCCGGCGAGACAGGAACCCACCCCGCCCAGCGGCCCGCCGGGCCGGACGGAGGAGCGCGTCCCGCTCGGGCGACGGCGCGCTCCGGCGGCACACCGGTACGCGCCCGGTGCGCAGGGGCCCGCCCCGATCGACGAACTGTGGGCTCCCACGCCGCACCGGGACGTGCCCGTCCGGAGATGACGCCTCCGGTCAGGGATGGAGCGTCAGCCCGGGCGTGGTGGCGATGGCCGTCAACTGCGCCAGGGTGAGCACCGGCGGCGGGCCGAACCGGAACGTCCGCGTCGTACCGTTCTCCCCGCCCTCGATGTGATGGTTGTCCGTCGTCACCGTCACCGACGTGCCGTCCGTCCGTCGCACCTGCGCCCAGCGCTGCACGAAGCCCTCGTCACCCGGTTCTGCGGTGCTGGTGGCGAGGGTGCCACCGTCCGGGAGGCGGCTGCTCGTGCAGGCGCGGGCATCGGGCGCGTCGGCGCATCCCCGGGGCGCGTCGACGGCCGTCGGGATGAGCGACACCGTCACGTTGTCGACCTGGCCGTTCCCGTGCAGCCGGGCGTGTGCGTAGTAGTGCCAGTGGCTTTTCTCGTAGGTGAACTGGACCGCGTCGCAGCCCGGGATCGTGCCGTCGACCGACAGCCCCGCCGGCACGACGGCCGCCAGCGCCGGACGCAGCACGAGGGTCAGCCGGGCGACACCCGCGTCGGGGCGCTCGGTCGGCCGGTCGCGCACCGTGTCGTACGACTGCTGGGGCGCCGGTGGGCCGCTGGGCTCCGGTTCCACCACCGGGCAGAGCGACGCGTCGGCGGACGGCGAGCCGCCACCAGCCGGCAGGGTGAGCCCGCCCGGTGCGATGGCCGGGCCGACGAGCAGCGTCGGTGTCACCGCGACTGCGGCGACCACCGCGGCGACGCCGGTGCCCGCCGCCACCCACACCCGATGGCGGCGTCGTTGCCGGTCGTCGGCGATCAGCCGGTCCACGTCGATCCGGGTGGGCGGCGACGACGCCACCGCGGTGCGCATCTGCTGGGCGAGTTCATCCATCGGTGCGTGCCTCCTCGACTCGGGCCGGCACGCCCACGAGGCGGCTCCGCAGCGCCTCGATCGCGCGCGCCGACTGACTCTTGACGGTGCCGGTGGTGCAGCCGAGTTCCCGGGCGGTCTCCTCCACCGAGAGGTCGCAGAAGTAGCGCAGCACCAGGACCGCGCGGCGGCGCGGCGGCAGCTCGGCCAGCAGGGCGAGGATGGTCAGCCGGTCCGCGGCGCCGTCGGTGGCGGACCGGACGGCGGCATCGGGGACCTCGGCCCAGGCGGCCTCGCGCCGCCACGGCCGGCGCCGCTCGTCGAGCCAGACCCGAAGCAGGGTACGCCGGACGTACGCGTCGGGGCTGTCCATCCGCGACACGCGCCGCCAGTGCCGCAGCAGCTTGACCAGCGCCGTCGACACCAGGTCGTCGGCCGTGTGCCAGTCGCCACAGAGCAGGTACGCCGTGCGGCGCAGCGGTTCCAGCCGCGCCCCGACGTACTCGCGGTAGCCCTCGATGTCGGCAGGCAATCCCGCCACCTCCTCGCCTCACCGCTCAAACGGAGGCGAGGCGGGTGGAGGTTGCCCGGTCAGCCCGGAATGCTGATCCGGCCCTCGACGGCGGCGGAGGCGATGTCGGTGCGGTGCTGCCCGCCGGCCAGCCCCACGCCGCCCACCAGCGCGTACGCGGCGTCCCGGGCGGCGGGCAGGTCGGTGCCGGTGGCGGTGGCGCAGAGCACCCGGCCACCGGCCGAGAGCAGTGCCCCGTCGGCGTCCCGGCGGGTGCCGGCGTGGATGATCCCCGGCCCCTCGGCGCCGGTGATCACGTCGCCGGTACGCGGGGCTGCCGGGTAGCCCTCGGCGGCGACCACCACCGTGACGGCGGCACCGTCGCGCCAGCGCAGCGGCGGGTGCCCGGCCAGCGTGCCGGTGGCGGCGGCGTGCAGCAGCCCGGCCAGCGGGGTCTCCAGCAGCGCGAGCACCACCTGCGTCTCCGGGTCGCCGAAGCGGGCGTTGAACTCGATCACCCGGGGGCCGTCGGCGGTGATCGCCAGCCCGACGTAGAGCAGGCCCGCGAACGGGCTGCCCCGCCGGGCCATCTCGGCCAGGGTCGGGTGCACGACGTCGCGCATGACCTCGTCGACCAGGCCGGGCGGCGCCCAGGGCAGCGGCGCGTACGCCCCCATGCCGCCGGTGTTCGGGCCGGTGTCGCCGTCGCCGACCCGCTTGAAGTCCTGCGCCGGCAGCAGTGGCACCGCCGCCTCGCCGTCGGTGACCACGAAGAGGGAGACCTCCGGGCCGGCGAGGTACTCCTCGACGACGACCCGGCCGCACTCCTCGGCGTGCCGCAGCGCGGCGGCGCGGTCGTCGGTCACCACGACACCCTTGCCGGCGGCCAGCCCGTCGTTCTTCACCACGTACGGCGCGCCGAACTCGTCCAGCGCCCGGCCGGTGCTCTCCGCGTCGGTGCAGGTGTACGCGCGGGCGGTCGGCACGCCGGCGGCGGTCATCACGTCCTTGGCGAAGGTCTTCGAGCCCTCCAGCCGGGCCGCCTGCGCGGACGGCCCGAACACGGGGATCCCCTTGGCGCGTACGGCGTCGGCGACCCCGGCCACCAGCGGCGCCTCCGGCCCGATCACCATCAGGTCGACCCCGGTCTCCACCGCCAGCGCGGCCACGCCCGCCGGATCGCACGGATCGACGCTCCGCAGCGAGGCGAGCGGAGCGATCCCGGGATTACCGGGCGCCGCGATCAGCTGCTCGACGGACGGATCACCGGCGAGGCCCAGCGCGAGCGCATGCTCCCGCCCCCCGCCACCAAGAAGAAGAACCCGCACCCCCGCATCCTACTGACCCCCTCCCCCACCCCCGTTGATCATGAAGTTTGCGTCCCAATTACGGCCCGGGCAGGTCAGAACCTCTTGATCAACCATCCGGCCAGGAGCGGAGGGCTGCCTTGACCGTGTGGGGGATGTAGTCGGGGCGCAGTGTGTCGGCCCAGGTGAAACGGAGGATCCGCCAACCGGCGTTGACCAGCCGGTTCTGCCGCGTCCGGTCCTCGAAGACTGCCCGGGGCGTGCGATGGGGTGCCTGCCCGTCCGCCTCGGCTATCACCCGTGCCGCTCGCCAGCCGAGGTCGCCGACGCCGAGCAGGCAACCGTCCCGGTCACGTACCTCCAACTGGAGTACGTCGGGCGGCACACCACCGTCGACGCACCGCAGCCTGGTGCGGGTCTCCAGCGGGGACTGCGCCCGCCCGTCCGCCTCCGCGAGGTGACGCCGGGCCGCGACGGCTCCCCTACGGCCCACGAGAAGGGCCGAAATCCGGGCCAGGTCGGGCTCGGTGACGACCTGCCGATTCAGCGCGGAGTCGAGTACGCACACGGCCGAGTAGCGGTCCACCCGGAGGATGACATCGGCAACCGTCCGCAGCGGGGTGGTCACGGGCATCCCAGCGACCACACCGACGCTGTCCGAATCGATGGTGAGCTGGTGCACCACGACATCAGGGTCGGTGAGCCGCTGCGGTCGTGGCCGGTTCGCCGGCAGCGACACGTGGATGGCGGATGCCGGACGGAGCCCGGCGATCCGATGCAGCTCGGCTGCGGTGTCGAGAACGACAACCGAGCCCGGCCCCACGCTGATGGCAACGGCCCGGATGCGGGCGATACGCAGCGCGGCAGGGCCCAACTCGGGGGCCGGCACGAAGCAACCCCTCGCCACCCGGATCCAACGGCCCGAACGGCACAGGTGCCGGATCTGGCTCCGGCTGAAGCCGGCGGCCAAGGCCTGTGTGGCCGTCACCACCCCATTCTGGCGGCCGGCGATGCGGCGGAGGACATCGACACTCACCCCACCACGATGACGAGCCGTCCACGCCCCGCGCCGCCCCTGTGGACAACCCCGCCTTCCCTGTGGAAGACCCGATCTCCCTGTGGAACCTCGACGCCGCGTTCGTCCGATCAAGAAGTTTGCGTCCTGATTTGGATCGGATCAGGACGCAAACTTCTTGATCACCGCGCAGGGTCCGGGGGGTGGGGGGGGTGGGGGGTGGGGTCGGGTCAGGGGAGGAGGGGGTGGCGGAGGACGTTCTCCTCGCGGCCCGGCCCCACGCCGACCACGCTCACGCGGGTGCCGCAGAGTTCCTCGATGCGGGCGATGTAGCGGCGCGCGTTCTCCGGGAGCTCGTCCTCGGTGCGCGCCTTCGTGATGTCCTCCCACCAGCCGTCGAACTCCTCGTAGATCGGAGTCGCGTGGTGGAAGTCGGTCTGCGTCATCGGCATGTCGTCGAAGCGCTCGCCGTTGATCTCGTACCCGACGCAGATCGGCACCTTCGGCAGGCCGGTGAGCACGTCCAGCTTGGTGACCACCAGGTCGGTCACGCCGTTGAGGCGGCAGGCGTACCGGGCGACGACGGCGTCGAACCAGCCGCAGCGCCGCTCCCGGCCGGTGGTGACGCCGTACTCCTGACCGACCTTGCGCAGGTGCTGCCCGTTGTCGTCGAACAGCTCCGTCGGGAACGGTCCGCTGCCGACCCGCGTCGTGTACGCCTTGCTGACCGCGATCACCTTGCTGATCGCCGTCGGCGGGATGCCGGCGCCCACGCAGGCGCCACCGGCCGTCGGGTTCGACGAGGTCACGAAGGGGTACGTGCCGTGGTCCATGTCCAGCATGGTGGCCTGGGCGCCCTCCAGCACGACCGTCTCGCCGCGGTCCAGCGCGTCCCAGAGCATGACCCGCGTCTCGGCGATGTACGGCTTGAGCCGCTCCGCGTACCGCAGGTATTCCTCGACGGTCTCTTCGACGTCGATCGCCTTGCGGTTGTAGATCTTGAACAGGAGCTGGTTCTTCTCGCGCAGCGCCAGTTCGAGCTTCTTGCGCAGGATGCCCGGGTCGAGCAGGTCCTGCAGCCGGATGCCCATCCGGGCGACCTTGTCACCGTAGGCCGGGCCGATGCCGCGACCGGTGGTGCCGATGCGGGAGCTGCCGAGGTAGCGCTCGACGACCCGGTCCAGAGCCCGGTGGTGCGGCATGATCAGATGCGCGTCGCCGGAGATCCGCAGCCGGCTGACGTCGACCCCGCGCTCGGCGAGCCCGTCGATCTCGGCCAGCAGCACCTTCGGGTCGACCACGACGCCGTTGCCGATGACGATCATCGCGCTCGGGGAGAGCGCGCCCGACGGCATCAGGTGCAGCGCGTACTTCTGGCCGTCAGGGGTGATGACGGTGTGGCCGGCGTTGTTGCCGCCGGAGTAGCGCACGACGTAGTCGACCCGCCCACCCAGCAGGTCGGTAACCTTGCCCTTGCCCTCGTCGCCCCACTGGGCACCGAGCAGCACGATCGCTGGCATCTTCTCGCCTCCAAAAGGCTCGGGTGCCAGGTGGCGACCGGTCGGCGAGCCCGGGGTGTCAGGCTAACAAGTAGTGGCGGCGCGGCCGGCAGGGGTCGCGTCGGGAGGCAGGAGGCCCTTTTCGTGTACGACGTGGTGCTGCTCACCCTCGGCTCGGAGCGCGACGCGCCCGGCGGGGCCTGCGGCAGTGGCGGCTGCTGCGGCGCGGCGCCTGAGAAGGGGGCCGCGACGGCCGACGACGGCGCGAAAGCCGACGCCTGCGCGACCGACGGCGCGACGGCCGACGCCTGCGCCCCTAACGACGGCGCGACGGCCGACGGGCGCTGCGACACGCCACGGGTGCCGGTACTGGCCTGCGCGGAGGCGCTCACCGCCCGGGGCGCCCGGGTCGAGACGGTCACCGCCCGCTCCGACGCCGAGGTCGACGAGGTGCTGGCCCGGTTCGACGGTCCGCCCCGCCCGGACGGCCTCACCTGGCCCGACCCGGACTCCAAGACCCGGCTCGTGGTCGCGGCGGCCAGCGACGCCCAGTTGCGCGCCGTCGTGCGCCGGCTCGTCCGGCGGTACGCCCCACCGCCCAGTCGCCGCCCCGACGACCTGCCCGACAACCGGACGGTGCCGGACCTGCCGCCGATCGGCGTACTCCCGCTCGATCCGGCGCGGAGCACGACGCACCGTGACCTGGCGGCGCAGCTCGGGCTGCCCCGCGACCCGGCGGCGGTGGCCGCCGCGGTGCTGGACGGCGCCCCCCGCCGACTCGACCTGCTGCGCAACGACGGCGGCTCGGTGACCCTGGACGGCGCGCTCCTCGGCGCCGCCGACGACAGCGGCCGGCCGTTGCACTGGCGTGGTCGGGTGGAGGTGGACGACGCCGTGCTGTCCAACGGCGACGACCCGCTGCTGGCCTGCGCGATCGGCAACGCCGGCGGGTACGCCCGGCTCGACGACGTGGCCCTGCTCGCCGCCCCCGACCCGACGGACGGGCTGGTGGAGGTGGCGGTGGCCGTTCCCGTGGTGACCCGCTCGGCGTTGGGCAGTAAGCGGGTGCGGCTGGAGGTACGACGCGCCCGCGGGCGGGCCGTGGCCGTGCTGCCCCGCGAGGGGAAGGTTCCGTTCCTCGACGACGGCGCCGAGGGCGAACTGAGCCGCAAGCGATCCTGGTGGATCGAACCGGGCGCCTGGGCGGTCTGGGCGGGCTGACCTCGCCGTCCCCGACGCGACCGGGACGACCGGCCCGCGACGGCCGACCAGGCGCGGCCACTGGGCCTATCCTCGGCAGGAGGAATGGGGAGGAACCGTGGTGGACGAGAACGTCGACCGGGTCCACGTGCCCGGCCAGCAGCCGATGCCGGAGCGGGACATCGAGCCACTCTGGCCGCCGGAGCAGATCGACGGCACAGCCACGCCACCGTGGGCGTCGACCGCCACACCCGCGTCCCCCGTCCCGCCCCGGGGCGGGCCCGGTCACCCGCCCTCGCCGGCCGACTACCCGTCCCTCACCGGCGGGGTGCCGATTCCCCACCCCGGAACGTCTCCGCGAGGCGCGGCTCCCGGTGGTGTGCAGGCCCCCGGCGGGCCGCAGGCGGCGGAGAACGGCTGGTCGCCTCCACCGACCGCGGGCCCGGTGCCCCCGCCCGTCACCGGCCCGGCGCGCCCGCCCGTCACCGGCCCGGCGCGCCCGCCCGTCACCGGCCCGGTGCCCCCGCCCGTCACGGCCGCAGGGCCTCCGCCCGGCACGGGTCCTGGGTGGGCGCCGGACGCGTCGGCCTGGGCGCCGCCGCAGGCCGCCCCGGCCGCCCCGGTGGGTCCGCCCGCCCCCGCCGGAGCGGGCGGGAGCCCGCCGGGAACCGCCGCTGACGTACCCGCGCCTCGCGCTCCGCAGCCCGGCCCCGGCCGCGTCGACCTGGACATGCCCTTCAGCCTGGACCAGCCGGCCGCACCCGTCCCGGTCTCGTCCCCGCGTCCCCTGGCGACCGCCCGGCCCGCCGCGACGCGGGGCGGGCCGGCCCAGGAACTCGCCGTGCGGCCCGACGACCCCTCGCCGGCCGCGGTGACCGACGCCTTTCCCGATGGTCGTCCGTCGCCCCGCGACACCGCGTCCGATCCCGGCGCGTCCGCCGGGGCCGACGGCCCTCGCCCGACCGCCGGCGCCGCGACGGCCGACCGCCCGGCACGGGGCGGAAACACCGCGAACGGCCCGGCGGACGCCGATGCGGCGGACGGGAGCGCCGGCGGCACGACGAACGAGGGCGCCAGCGATCCCGCGAACGGGGGCGCCGGCGTCGCGACCGGCGGCGGTCCCGTGCACGGGGGCGCCGGCGTCGCGACCGGCGGCGGTCCCGTGCACGGGGGCGCGGTGCGGATGCCGGCGGAGTCGCCGTGGGCGCAGCCGCCGCAGCGACCCGCCGCAGCGGCCGTCGAGCCCGGGCAGGGGTCCGGCACCGCCGGGGCGGCGCCCGCTCCCCCGGGTGCCGGTCCCCGCCAGGAGCCGACCGGGCAGGACGCGCCGGTCGGGCCCACGACGGTCCCCGGGGCCGCCCCGGCGGCGCCAGAGCAGCAGGGCGTCGGAGTCGACCCGGCCATGCCGCAGCGGGGCCACGAGCACGACCCGGCGGCATCGCAGCAGGACGAGCCCGACCCTGCGGCGTCCCAGCAAGCCGCGCCATCCGGGCCGTACCCGCCCCAGCAGGCCGGGCCCTTCCCGCCGCGGCAGGGCGCGCCCTACCCGACCCAGCAGGCCGGCCCTCACCCGCCCCGACAGGGCGGGCCGTACCCGTCGCAGCAGGGGTCTGCGGCGCCGCCCGGGCCGTACCCGCCGGGCTGGCATCCGCCGCCGTGGCAGCAGGCCGCCCCGGTTCCGCAGCAGGCGTACCAGGTCGCGGAGGGGGTCACCGCGGTGCCGCCGGCGCACCCCGACCCGAACTGGCACCCGGCGATCACCGAACCGCCGACGGCCGAGGACTTCGCCCGCCGCCGGCAGGTCCGGCCCGCCGACCCGGTGGCCACGATGGGCGTACGGGCGGTGGCGAACCGGATGGGGCTGCGGCTGCCGCCGGGGCGGCACGAGCAGGAGGTGCGACGGGACATCGAGACGGTGCGCCGCAACTTCGGCGGGCTGCGCCAGGTGACGGTGGTGAACCCGAAGGGCGGCGCCGGCAAGACGGTGGCCATCCTGCTGCTGGCGATGACGTTCGGTCAGAAGCGCGGCGGCTACGTGCTCGCCTGGGACAACAACGAGACCCAGGGCACCCTCGGGATGCGCGCCCAGCAGGACTTCCACTCCCGTACGGTGCGGGACATGCTGCGGGACCTGGGCCAGTTCCAGGGGGCGCACGGGCGGGTGGGCGACCTGTCGCAGTACGTCCGCTCGCAGGGCGAGGGGATGTTCGACGTCCTCGCCTCCGACGAGTCGGCCACCGGCGGCGAGATGCTCACCGCCGCCGCCTTCGCCGAGATCCGCGAGGTGGTCAGCCGGTTCTACAAGCTGATCTTCGTGGACACCGGCAACAACGTCCGGGCCCAGAACTGGCAGGCCGCGATGGACGCCACCGACCAGTTGGTCGTCACCATGTCGGCCCGCAACGACTCGGCGGAGACGGCCGCCCGGATGCTGGACCACCTGGAGCAGAGCGGCCGGCAGCGGCTGGTCCGGCAGGCGGTCACCGTGGTCTCCATGCCGCCGTCACGCAAGGAGATCGACCTGCCGGCGATCCAGGAGCACTTCGCGGCCCGCACCCGGGCGGTGCTGCTCGCGCCCTACGAGCGCCTCATCGACACCGGCGAGCCGATCCGGTACGGGGGGCTCTCCGGGGCCACCCGGGACGCCTGGTTGAAGATCGCCGCCGCCGTCGCCGAGGGGCTGTAGGCCCTCGGCGGAGGCGGCGGGAGAAGGGCCCGGGCGGGCCGACGGCCGACGCGGTTCACGCCGCGCCGGCCGTCGGCCCCGACGTCAGTTGCTCGCGAGCGCGTCCGCGGCGGCCGGGTCGCAGTCGCGGAGGAACTGGGCGCAGCGGGCCGCCTCGTCGGCCTCGCCGATCTCGCCGGCGGCCCGGGTCAGCACGTAGAGGCAGCGCAGGAAGCCCTGGTTCGGCTCGTGCGACCACGGCACCGGGCCGTAGCCCTTCCAGCCGCTGCGGCGCAGCTGGTCCAGGCCCCGGTGGTATCCGGTGCGCGCGTAGGCGTACGCCGGAATGACCTGGCCGGCGGTGAGAGCCCGCGCGGCCAGCGCACCCCAGCCGGCACTGTAGGTCGGGAAGCGCGCCGCCACCTCGGCGTACGCCTCGTCGCCACCGGACTGCTCGGCGTCGGCCAGGGCGGCGTCGGCCTCGTCGTGCGCGGGCAGGAGGGTGGCCGGTGGTTCCGGCAACAGGTTCTGCATCGCCCCATTCAACCCGCTTCGCCCCCGGGCGCGCGAGGGGGTTGGGCGAGCCGGTTGGCTGAACGGCTGAGGAGTTGGTCACGCCTGCGGCCCATGCCCCCGGCCGATCGTTTCGACTACAACTGTTGGTCCGGAGCCTCCCCAGGACCGGGTACTGCGGGAGCCCGGCGGCCACGGTCACCGGGCTCCCGTCGGTCCAGCACCCGTCGGGCCAGCGCATTCCGGGACGGTCGGGGGCCGGCCGGGCGGCGAGGGTCGCCGACGCGTCGAGGTTGCGCAGGTTTGGCCGGTTGACCCGGCGGGGCAGGATGTCCAGGGTGCCGACCCCACCTCCCGCGGACGTCATCGAGCCGCACACCTGCACCGACGAGATCGAGACCCGCGCCGAGTTCGACCGGCGGCTGACCACCGGCAGCCTGGTCGGGCTGACCGTGCAGGGCCTGCGGCTCGATCTCGATCCCGTCCCCGACCTCACCGCCGTCGAGGTGACCGGCACCCTCTTCGTGGGCTGCCGCTTCGCCTCCCGGGAGGTCGGCGCCGACCTGGTCCGGCGCGGCGCGAACGTGGTGCCGCCGTTCTCGGGCCTGCCCTACCCGACCCAGCCCTCCCACCTCTACACGCCGGAGGAACTGGTCGCCGGCTTCGCCGAGGGCGGGTTCGCCGGGATGTACGACACCCGGGTCTACGAGCACTTCCGGGCGCACGGCGGGGCGCTGCCGGACGTCCGCGAGGCGCTCGGCCAGCGGCTGCACGACCACGGCGTGGACAACGCGCTCGCCGACGCCACCCGCGCCTGGCTGGCCACCCACGGGCCGCAGTCGGTCGTCGGCATCATGGGCGGGCACGCCGTGCCGCGCGGCAGCGCGCCGTACCGGATGGCGGCGGTGCTGGGCTGGGAGCTGGCCCGCGCCGACCGGCTGGTGGTGACCGGCGGCGGCCCCGGGGTGATGGAGGCCGCCAACCTGGGCGCCCACCTCGCGCTGCGGCCGATCGAGGACCTGGACGCCGCGATCGACCTGCTCGCCACCGCGCCGGACTTCACCGACCACGACCGCTACACGGCGGTGGCGCTGCGGGTCCGCGAGCTCTACGGCCACCCGGTGGCGTTGCCCCGGCCCCGGGCCGCCGAGCCCGGCAGCGTGTCCCGCGCCGACTCGGCCCAGCTGGCGGGCGGCGACGTGGACTGGGCCCGCGCGGGCGGGCTGGCCATCCCGACCTGGCTCTACGGGCACGAGCCGGCGAACCTGTTCGCCGGCCGGATCGCCAAGTACTTCTCCAACGCCATCCGCGAGGACACCATCCTGCGGCTGGCCCGGGGCGGGATCGTCTTCGCCCCGGGTCGGGCGGGCACCGTGCAGGAGGTGTTCCAGGCCGCCACCAAGACCTACTACTGCACCGACGGGGCCAGCGGCGCGTACGTCTTCCTGGACCGCGCCTACTGGACCGACGAGCTACCGGTGGAGTCGCTGCTGCGGCCGCTGCTGGCCGCCTCGCCCTACGGCGACGTGTCGTCCTCGGTGCACCTCACCGACGACGTCCACGAGGCCGTCCGGGTGCTCACCGCGACGCCCTGACGGCTGCGGACACGCCGACGGCCGGCCCCGGGTGGGGAGCCGGCCGTCGGCGGTACGCGTCAGCGTGTCACTTGGACAGCGTGGTGCCGGTCGAGCGCAGGTGCTCGCAGGCCTCCGTGACCCGGGCCGCCATGCCGGCCTCGGCGGCCTTGCCCCAGACCCGCGGGTCGTACAGCTTCTTGCTGCCGACCTCGCCATCCACCTTGAGCACGCCGTCGTAGTTGCGGAACATGTGGTCCGCGACGGGCCGGGTGAAGGTGTACTGGGTGTCGGTGTCGATGTTCATCTTCACCACGCCGTAGTCGAGCGCCTCGCGGATCTCCGACAGCAGCGAGCCGGAGCCGCCGTGGAAGACCAGGCTGAGCGGCTTCTCCTTGCCGTACTTGGCGCCGACGGCCTCCTGGATCTGGTTCAGGATCTCGGGGCGGAGCTTGACGTTGCCCGGCTTGTAGACACCGTGCACGTTGCCGAAGGTCAGCGCCGCCATGTAGCGGCCCTTCTCGCCCAGGCCGAGGGCCTCGACCATGGCCAGGCCGTCCTCGACGGTGGTGTAGAGCTTGTCGTTGATGGCGTTCTCGACGCCGTCCTCCTCGCCGCCGACCACGCCGACCTCGATCTCGAGGACGATCTTGGCCTCGGCGGCCCGGTCGAGCAGCTCGGCCGCGATCTCGAGGTTCTCCGCCACCGGCACGGCCGAGCCGTCCCACATGTGCGACTGGAACAGCGGGTCCTGGCCGGCGGCCACCCGCTCCTTGGAGATCTGCAGGAGCGGCCGGACGAACTTGTCCAGCTTCTCCTGCGGGCAGTGGTCGGTGTGCAGGGCGATGTTGACCGGGTACTTCTTGGCCACCTCGTGCGCGTACGCGGCGAACGCCACCGCGCCGGTGACCATGTCCTTCACCGAGGTGCCGGAGAGGTACTCCGCGCCACCGGTCGAGACCTGGATGATGCCGTCGCTCTCCGCGTCGGCGAAGCCCTTGAGCGCCGCGTTCAGGGTCTGCGAGGACGTCACGTTGATCGCGGGGTACGCGTACCGGCCGGCCTTGGCGCGGTCCAGCATCTCCGCGTAGGTCTCGGGGGAAGCGATGGGCATGTCGAACGCTCCTTACTTACCGCTCTCGGCCGTCACCGGCCGCTGTTGTCCCTGGGTGCGCCGGACCGCGCTGTCCACCGTCGGCAGTATCCCGTAGAAGACCGCGGCCGGCACAACCGACCCGGTACGCGCCCGGTCCGTGACCGCCGCCTCACCGCCCCTCCCACCTGTCGGGCACGACGACGCTGATCAGCCAGGTCGCCACGGCCATCACGATGGCCCCCCAGAACGCGGCCCAGAAACCGTCGACGTGGAACGGCAGGTCCAGCGCCCGGGCGATCCGGTCGGTCAGCAGGAACAGCAGTGCGTTGACCACCAGCGCGAACAGGCCGAGCGTGAGCAGGTAGAAGACGCAGCCGAACACCTTGATCAGCGGCTTGAGCACCGCGTTCACCACGCCGAAGATCAGTGCCACGACGACGAGCGTGAGTGCGGAGGTGGTGCCGGACCGGCCGCTCACCTCCACCCCGGGCACGATGAGCGTGGTGACCCACAGCGCGACGGCGGTGATCGCCAGCCGGATCAGGAAGCCCACGGCCCCATCCTGGCACCGGGGGCACCGGCCGGTGGGGCGATTCGGTCGACTCGGCTTCCGAGCGGCGGACGGGTCCAGCCCGTACGGTGTGGGGGAACTGTCCGCCGAGATCCCGGGAGGGACTGATATGGGTCAGCCCGAAGAGGACTTCGCACCCAGCGACCACCTCAGCCCCGAGGAGCGCGACATGGAGGCGGAACCGGCCGACGCGGTCGAGCAGGCCGCCGCGATCGACCCCGGCGACGCCGACACGGAGCCGCACCGTGGCCTGGAGGTCGGCGACTGGGACGCGATGGAGCAGGCCCGGGTGGTCGCCGCCGACGAGGACGACTACCGCTGAGCCGTACGCGGGCCGGACGGCACCGGACGCCCCGGTGACGTCCGGCATCGGCGGGCTGCTGCTCGTCGCCGGCGTCGGCGGCTACGTGGTGACCAAGCGCTGCGAGACCCGCTTCGTCGCCTGATCCACCTGCACCACCGGTGTCCCGTCGACCCCAGGCCGGCGGGGCACCGCCACATCCACGCCCACCCCAGACACCCACGCCGGACCCCACCCCGACCGCAAGCGCCCCACCCGGGCCGGGCCGACCGGACGGACCCGGACCACCACGGGTTTCCGGGGGAGCCCCACCGCAGCACCCCGGAAAACGGGACGACGCAAGATCGACGAGGCTGAGACCATGGGCGCGTGCTGCTCACCCTGACCACCACGCACCGGCCGGCCACCGACCTCGGGCACCTGCTGGTCAAGCACCCCGACCGCGCACACTCCTTCGACGTGCCGGTCGGCACCGCGCACGTGTTCTATCCGGAGGCGGACGAGCAGCGTTGCACCGCCGCCCTGCTGCTCGACGTCGACCCGCTGCGGCTGGCGGGCGCGCGGGGCAGAGGCCGCGACCGGCAGCAGGCTCCGACCCCCGACAGCTTCACCCTCGGGCGGTACGTCAACGACCGGCCCTACGCGGCGTCCAGCCTGCTCTCCTCCGCGCTGTCCAAGGTGTACCGCTCGGCCCTGCGGGGCGAGTCCCGCGAGCGCCCCGAGCTGGCCCGTACGCCGATCCCGCTTCAGGTGCGGGTGCCGGTGCTGCGCTGCCGGGGCGGCGCGGACGTGGCGGTCCGGATGTTCGGCCCGCTCGGCTGGGCGGTCACCGCCGCCCCGATCCCGCTCGACGAGCGGCACCCGCAGTGGGGCGACAGCCGGTACGTCGACCTGACGCTGACCGGTACGCTGCGCGTCGCCGACGCGCTCAACCACCTCTACGTCCTGCTGCCGGTGCTCGACGACGCCAAGCACTACTGGGTCGCCCCGGACGAGGTCGACAAGCTGCTCCGCGCCGGCGAGGGCTGGCTGGCCGCGCACCCGGAGCGCGACCTGATCACCCGCCGCTACCTGGCGCACCGGCGGGCGCTGGCCGGGCTGGCCCTGGCCCGCCTGTCCGAGCGACGCCCGACCGACGAGCCGGCCGCCGACGGCACGACCGCCGACGAGGCGACCGGGGACGGCACGACCACGGACGGGGTGACCGCGGACGGCGGGCCGACCACGGCCCGCCGGGCCTCGCTGGCCGCGCGGCGGCGGGAGGCGGTGCTCGGCGCGCTGGTCGAGGCGGGTGCGGGCCGGGTGCTGGACCTCGGCTGCGGCGGCGGCGCCCTGCTCGCCGCGCTGGTCGGCGACCGCCGGTTCACCGAGATCGTCGGCACCGACGTGTCCACGCACGCGCTGACCCTGGCCGCCCGGCGGCTGCGGCTGGACCGGCTGCCCGAGCGGCAGCGGGGCCGGATCCGGCTCTGGCAGTCGGCGCTGACCTACCGCGACGACCGGCTGTGCGGCTACGACGCGGCGGTGCTGATGGAGGTGATCGAGCACGTCGACCCACCCCGCCTGCCGGCGCTGGAGGACGCCGTGCTCGGTCACGCCCGGCCCGCCACGGTCGTGGTGACCACGCCGAACGCCGAGTACAACGTCCGCTACGAGGGGCTGCCCGCCGGGCGGTTCCGGCACGCCGACCACCGCTTCGAGTGGACCCGCGCGGAGTTCGCCGCCTGGGTCGAGCGGGTGTGCGCCACGTACGGCTACGCCGCCGCGATCGGCGGGGTCGGCGACGACGATCCCGAGTTCGGCGCCCCCACCCAGCTCGTCGTGCTGACCCGGAAGGAGAACCCGTGACCACCCTCGACATCCCCGAGCTGGCCCTGGTGGCACTCGTCGGCGTCTCCGGCTCCGGCAAGTCCACCTTCGCGCGCCGGCACTTCGCGCCCAGCCAGGTGCTCTCCTCGGACGCGTTCCGGGCGATGGTCGCCGACGACGAGAACGACCAGTCCGCCTCCGCCGACGCGTTCGAGGCGCTGCACCACGTCGCCGCCACCCGGCTGCGCCGGGGCCGGCTCACCGTCGTCGACGCCACCAACCTCCAGCCGCACGCCCGGGCCGCCCTGGTGCGGGTGGCCCGCGAGCACGACGTGCTGCCGGTGGCCGTGGTGCTGGACGTGCCGGAGGCGCTGGCCTGGGAACGCACCGAGGGCCGCGCCGACCGCACCTTCGGCCGGCAGGTGCTGGCCCGGATGCAGCGCGACCTGCGCCGCTCGTACGGGCTGCTGGCCCGGGAGGGCTTCCGCAAGGTGCACGTGCTGCGCGGCGTCGAGGAGATCGAGGCCGCCGAGATCCGCTACGAGAAGCTGTTCAACGACCGCCGGGAGCTGACCGGGCCGTTCGACATCGTCGGCGACGTGCACGGCTGCCGCGCCGAGCTGGAGGCGCTGCTCGTCCGGCTGGGCTGGGAGCTGCGCCGCGACGAGCGGGGCCGGCCGGTGGACGCGACGCACCCGTCGGGGCGTACCGCCGTCTTCGTCGGTGACCTGGTGGACCGCGGCCCGGACTCCCCCGGCGTGCTCCGCCTGGTGATGGGCATGGTCGCCGCCGGGCACGCGATCTGCGTGCCCGGCAACCACGAGCAGAAGCTGCTGCGCCGGCTGCGCGGCCGCGAGGTGCGGCTCACCCACGGGCTGGCCGAGACCATGGAGCAGCTGGCGGCGGAGCCGGACGTCTTCGTGGCCGAGGTGGCGGACTTCATCGACGGCCTGACCAGCCACTTCGTGCTGGACGGCGGCCGGCTGGTGGTCGCGCACGCCGGGCTGAAGGAGGCCTACCAGGGCCGGGCGTCCGGCCGGGTGCGCTCGTTCGCGCTCTACGGCGAGACCACCGGCGAGACCGACGAGTACGGGCTGCCGGTGCGCTACCCGTGGGCGCGTGAATACCGGGGCTCGGCGATGGTGGTCTACGGGCACACGCCGGCCGCCGTGCCGGAGTGGGTGAACAACACGATCTGCGTCGACACCGGCTGCGTCTTCGGCGGCCGGCTCACCGCGCTGCGCTACCCGGAGAAGGAGCTGGTCTCGGTGCCGGCGGAGCGGGAGTGGTACGCCCCGGTCCGGCCGCTGGCCGCCGCCCCCGCCCGGCCGGACCAGGTGCTGGAGCTGACCGACGTGACCGGCCGGCGGCACATCGAGCACGCGTACGGGTCGTTGACCGTGCCGGCGGAGAACGCCGCCGCCGCGCTGGAGGTGATGAGCCGCTTCGCGGTCGACCCGCGCTGGCTGGCCTGGCTCCCGCCGACGATGGCGCCCTGCTCGACGGCGACGGCGGGCGGCTTCCTGGAGCACCCGGCGCAGGCGTTCGCCGACTACCGCGCGGCGGGCGTGGACCGGGTGGTCTGCGAGGAGAAGCACATGGGCTCGCGGGCGGTGGTGCTCGTCTGCCGGGAGGCCGACGGCGGGCCGTTCGGGCCGGGTGGCGGGGTGGTGCACACCCGCACCGGCCGCCCGTTCTTCGGTGCGCCGCTCGACGCGGAACTGCTCGACCGGGTGCGCGCGGCGGTCGGCGGGGCGGGGCTCTTCGACGAGCTGGGGACCGACTGGCTGCTGCTCGACTGCGAGCTGCTGCCCTGGTCGGCGAAGGCGGGTGGCCTGATCCGCGAGCAGTACGCCGGGGTCGGCGCCGCCGGCCGGGCCGCGCTGCCGGCGGCGTTGGAGGCGCTGGAGGCGGCGGCCGGCCGGGGCCTGCCCGTCGACGGGCTGCGTGACCGGATGGCCCGCCGCCGCGACGAGATCCTGGCCTACTCGGAGGCCTACCGGGCGTACGTGGGACCGACCGACGGGCTGCGCGGGGTGACCCTGGCCCCGTTCGCGGTGCTGGCCGGCGCGAAGGCCAGCTACGCCGACCGGGACCACGGCTGGCACCTCGCGCTGGCCGACCGGCTCTGCGCCGCCGACCCGGAGTTCTTCACGCCGACCCGTCGCCAGGTCGTCGACCTGGCCGACCCGGCCGCCGAGGCGGCGGCCACCGAGTGGTGGCTGGCGCTGACGGCGGCCGGCGGCGAGGGCATGGTGGTGAAGCCGTACGCCGGACCGGCCGCCCGCACCGAACGGGGTTCGCTGCTCCAGCCGGGCATCAAGTGCCGGGGCCGCGAGTACCTGCGGATCATCTACGGTCCGGGGTACGACGAGCCGGAGCAGCTCGCCGCGCTGCGCCGCCGGTCGCTGGGGCGCAAGCGGGGGATGGCGCTGCGTGAGCACGGGCTGGGGCTGGCGGCGCTGGACGCGCTGGTCGCCGGTGCTCCGCTGTGGCGCCGGCACGAGCTGGTCTTCGCGATCCTGGCCTGCGAGTCCGAGCCGGTGGACCCCCGGCTGTGACACCGGTCGGCGGCGGGACGCCGGTCGGCCGGGGTGGCTCCGCCTCGCGCGCTGTGACGTCGAGCACCGGCCTGGCGGGCGGACACCTAGACTACGGACGTTCCGCCACCGACCGGCATACATCGGAGGTCATCTCGTGCCGACGCCCACCACCACCCTGGCCCTGGGGCCGAGCTGGCTCGATCCAGAGGTGTTGATCTCGACGTTCGGGCTGATCGGCATCCTGGTGATCGTCTTCGCCGAGTCCGGCCTGCTGATCGGGTTCTTCCTGCCGGGCGACTCGCTGCTGTTCACGGCGGGGCTGCTCACCGCCGACGGGAAGTACATCACCTACCCGTTGTGGCTGGTCTGCCTGCTCATCACCATCGCGGCGATCGCCGGCGACCAGGTCGGGTACGCGTTCGGTCGCAAGGTCGGCCCGGCCCTGTTCCGCCGTCCCAACTCGAGGCTGTTCAAGCAGGAGAACGTGCTGAAGGCGCACGAGTTCTTCGAGAAGTACGGCGCGCGTTCCATCGTGCTGGCCCGCTTCGTGCCGATCGTGCGGACGTTCACGCCGATCGTGGCCGGGGTCAGCCGGATGAACTACCGCACGTTCGTCATCTACAACGTGATCGGCGGCGTGCTCTGGGGCACGGGCGTGACCGTGCTCGGCTACTTCCTGGGCCAGATCCCGTTCGTCAAGGCGAACATCGAAATGATCCTGATCGGCATCGTGCTGATCTCGGTGATTCCGATCGCCGTCGAACTGCTCCGGGCGTGGATGGCCGCCAGGCGTGGCACCACCCCGCAGGAGCGGGCCGCCGCCGAGGAGGCGATCCGGGAGACCCGCGAGCACTACGGCAAGCACTGACCGGCCGGCCGTCCGGCGCCGTCCCCGGAGGGGGATGGCACCGGACGATCGGTGAAGGTCAGCGCGCCTTCTTGGTGGCGCGCTTGCGCGGCGGGGTCAGCAGATCGGCGATCGTGGCGATCGCCGTCGGCACCAGCCGGTAGTACGCCCAGACACCGCGCTTCTCCCGCTCCAGCAAGCCGGCCTCGGTGAGGATACGCAGGTGGTGACTGACCGTCGGCTGCGAGAGGCCGAGGGGCGCGGTCAGGTCGCACACGCACGCCTCGCCCTCGGGAGCCGACTGGATCAGGCTGAGCAGCCGAAGGCGAGCGGGATCGGCGAGGGCCTTGAGGACCCCCGCGAGACGCTCGGCATCGGCACGTTCGATCGGCTCGCCGGCAAGCGGCGAGATCTGAGGCATAGTCATTTCAGCCAACGCAGTTCCCACGAATTCCATCCTTCCACCAGCAGCATCGATCCGCCTGCATATCGGCGGATCCGAATCGGCAGACTTTTACGCCACAAGGCCGAGGTCAGCCAACGTATAGGCCGCCCGATACGGCAGTCCGGCGGCTCGCACCGCGTCGCCGGCGCCTCGATCAACAATAACCGCCACGCCCACGATCTCAGCCCCGACCTCGCGAAGGGCCTCGATCGCCGTCAACACACTTCCCCCGGTCGTGGAGGTGTCCTCCACCGCCAACACCCGCCGGCCGGCCACGTCCGGCCCTTCGATCCGGCGCTGGAGACCATGCGCCTTGCCCGTCTTGCGAACCACGAACGCGTCCAGCGGTCGACCGGCCCCCGACGCGGCGTGCAACATCGACATCGCCACCGGGTCCGCGCCCAGGGTCAACCCGCCCACCGCTTCGTATGCCCAGTCGGCCGTCAGGTCACGCATCACGCGTCCCACCAACGGAGCGGCCTCGTGATGGAGCGTGACGCGACGTAGATCGACGTACCAGTCGGCTTCGCGGCCCGAGGAGAGCACCACCCGGCCGTGGACCACCGCCAGGTCAGTGATGAATTTACGCAGGTCGTCGTGGTCCCCCATGCCGATAGAGGGTACTGCTCAACTCTGGGAGTCGTGTGTGGGGTCCGCCGGATCAGCCCCGGGAAGGAGCGGCGGGTGGCGATGCCCGGCTACGCTGAGCGACCGTTCAGCCGGACATATCGGACGATCGATGCGGGTCGACGTGGTGAGCCGGCACCGATCGGGCGCTCAGCCGCCGTCGCGGCCGATCCGGCCCCGGGTGTCCCGGGACACCACCTCGAGCAACCGCCGGGGCGCGTGCCGCAGGCCTGCCACGGCGAGCTTGTACTTCCACGCCGGAACGCTGACCAGCTTGCCTTTCCGCAGGTCACGCAGGCTCTCGTCGACCACGTCGTCGGCCCGCAGCCACATCCACTCCGGCGTCTTCGACATGTTGATGCCGGCGCGCTCGTGGAACTCCGTACGCGTGTAGCCGGGGCAGAGCGCCATCACGCGTACGCCGAAGGGCCGGGCGGACTGGCCGACGGACTCGCTGAAGTTGGTGACCCACGCCTTGCTGGCGGAGTATGTCGAACCCGGCATGACCGCGCCGAAGGCCGCCACCGAAGAGACATTTATCACTGCCCCGGAGCGCCGCTCGGTCATCGGGCGCAGGGCCGCGAGGGTCAACCGCATCACGGCGTGCACGTTGAGGCGCAGCAGCCGCGCCTCGTCCTCGACGGACGAGCGCAGGAACGGCGTGTTGAGGCTGATCCCGGCGTTGTTCACCAGCAACTCGACCGGCGACCCGTCGGCCAGCCGCCGCTCCACCGCCGCGCAACCGTCGTCCGTGGACAGGTCGGCGGGGAGCGTCTCGACCTCCCGGCCGTGTCGTCCGGTCAGCTCGTCGGCCGTCGCGGCCAGCCGGGCCGCGTCCCGAGCCACCAGCACCAGGTGCCAGCCGTCGGCGGCGAGCCGGCGGGCGAAGGCGGCGCCGATGCCCGCGGTCGCTCCGGTGATCAGGGCCCGCCGCTCGCTGGCCGACTCGTCGAGCGTCACGGGCGGTCCTCACCTCGGCGGGTACGGGGGCGCGGGCGGCGCCCCGGGCGGCTGGTGCGCGGGCTGGTCGGGCGGCGGCGCGGACGACGCCGGAGGGCGGTGCGGGGCGTACGGCGCGGGCCGCCGGCGGAACCAGGCGCTCGCCGCCGGCAGTGCCAGCAGCACGGCTACCACAAGGTAACCGAGCACCTGGCCGACGGAAAGCCCCGCGCCCAGCGGAATCCACCAGGACGGGTAGGCGTCGGCGAGAAGGCCGAGGAGTTCCGCCGTCGCCCGGTCGTCCTCGCCCGAGGCGAGCGGGGTGGCGCGCTGGCCGACCAGCAACGCGAGCCCGCAGCACCCGGCGACCAGTCCCAGCGCCGAGATCACCCAGGTCGCCGTGCGGGCGCCGTCCCGGCCGGCCCGCAGGCCGAGGGCGAGGCCGGCGACGAGCAGCCCCGCGAGCAGGCTCACCACCGCCGTCAGCACGGTGGACGCGCCCAGCAGGGTGACCGTCCGGTCGATCTGGTCCGGGCTCGCCGAGGTGTCCGCCGCGGCGGCGCGGAACCGGTCGACGGTGCCGCCGCGCGTCGCCACACCTGTGGCGGCGTACGCGAGGGCGACGACCGCCATCAGCGCCAGCAGCGCCACTGCCGCCGTGACGACGGCCGGGCGGCGGGCCGGCGCCCGATCGGGGTACGACACGACGGGTCCCTCCGGTAGGCGTCGGGTTGCAACCTACTCGGAGGGACCGTCGGCGTCGCTGTTATCGACCGGTCAACTCACCGGCGGCGGGGTCGGGCCGGGACGGTCCGGTCCCGGCTGGTCGCCACCCGGGTTCGACCCCGGCTGGTCCCCGCCGTACGGAGCGGACGGCGGCGGGTAGCCCGGCTGGTCGGAGCCCTGCGGCTGCCCCGGGGCCGGCGGATAGCCCGGCTGGTCGGGGGCCGACGACTGGCCCGGCGTCGACGGGTACCCCGGCGTGGGCGGGTAACCGGGCTGGCCCGTCTGCGGGTAGCCGGGCTGACCGGA
Source organism: Micromonospora sp. CPCC 205546 (assembly GCF_036902715.1). Classification (NCBI taxonomy): domain Bacteria; kingdom Bacillati; phylum Actinomycetota; class Actinomycetes; order Micromonosporales; family Micromonosporaceae; genus Micromonospora; species Micromonospora sp. CPCC 205546. The sequence goes on along the minus strand of NZ_JBAKHL010000004.1, from coordinate 178,122 downwards.
CTGCGGGTAGGCCGCACCCGGGGTCGGGGGCTCCCAGCCCTGCTTCGGCTTGCGGAAGAACTCGTTGGCCTTCGGCAGCGCCAGCAGGATCAGCGCGGCGAGCAGCGCGAGCAGCCCGAGCACGCCCAGGAGGGTGGTGACCGGGTTGAACCAGCCGGGCAGCGCCTCGTCGAGGCGACGCTGGATCTCCTCCGCGCTCGGCGCGTCGCCGGTCGTCTGACCGGTGCCGATGCCGCCGCCAAGGCCGCTGACCAGGCCACCGCCCGTGCAGCAGACCATGATGCCGCCGAGCACCCAGGTGGTGATCCGCGATCCGTTGCTGCCCTTGTTGTTGAACACCCCGAGCACGGCCAGCACGACCGCGAGCAGGAGCACGAAGACGGCACCACCGATGGTGATCATCGTGGTGATGTCGGCCAGGTTCTGTGTGCCGTTGGCGTCGGTGCCCCGGTACGCCTCGTCGAGCACCTCCGAGATGGTGCCGACGGTGGCGAGCGTGATGATGAGGCCGATCAGCTGGGTGAGCGCGAACAGCCACAGCAGATACGTGGATATGGTCACCACACCCGGCCGGGTGCGGGCCGGCGTGTTGTGGGAATCGACCATGATTCTCCTTCCCTAGATCGCGGTCACACCGTATCCAGGTCGGGCCACTCCGGCACGTCAGACGGACATTGACCCGCCGAGACGGCGACGATCGCGGCCCCGGGCACGCCTCAGTAGCCGCGCCACTCCGCACGGGCGTACTCGAGCACCCGGGGCTGGAGCAGGGTGGAGGCGGGCACGTCGACCCGGCGGCGGTCGGCCGGGAAGTTGGCGGCGGCGGAGAGGGTCGCCGCGTCGAGGAAGCGCAGCGCGGGCGCGTCCGGCGGCAGGGCCAGGGCGGGCGCGGCCGGACCGGGCGCCGCGAGCAGGAAACCCCAGTCGCCGAAGGACGGCACGTCGACGTGGTACGGCGTGGTGGCGAAGCCCGCCTCGCGCAGCGACGCCTCGATCGACCAGTACGACCGGGGCGCGAAGTACGGCGAGCCGGACTGCACGACCAGCCGGCCACCCTCGGCGAGCACCGCCCGTACCAGCGCGTAGAACTCGACCGTGTAGAGCTTGGCGGTGGCCGTCTCGTCCGGGTCGGGCAGGTCGGCCACCACCGCGTCGAACCGGTCGGGGGCGGTACGCAGCCAGGCGAACGCGTCGGCGTGCACCACCCGGACCCGGGGATCGTCGAGCGCCCCGCCGTTGAGCCGGCGCAGCTGCGGCTCGCTGCGGGCCAGCGCCACCACCGCCGGGTCGAGGTCCACCACGGTGATCCGCCGGACGTCCGGGTAGCGCAGCAGCTCGCGTACGGCGAGGCCGTCCCCGGCGCCGAGCACCAGCACCTCGCCGCGCGGGCCGTTGAGCACCGGGTGCACCAGCGCCTCGTGGTAGCGGTACTCGTCGACCGAGCTGAACTGGAGGTCGCCGTTGAGGAAGAGCCGCAGGTCGGTGCCGGCGTGGCTGGTCTCGGCGACCGAGCGGGTGAGCACGATCTCCTGGTACCGGCTGCGCTCCGCGTGCACCACCGGGTCCCGGTAGAGCTGCTGGCGGGCGGTCAGCTCGAAGTCGTGCGCGGTCACCCACGCGTACCCGAGGCTGAGGAAGACCACGACGCTGCCGGCGCCGAGCGCGACGCGCGCCCGGCGGCTCAGCTCGCGCCGGAACACCGTGCCGACCAGCGCGAGCCCGGCGACGGCGTTCACCGCGCCGACCACCAGCGCCCCCTTGAGCAGGCCGAAGACCGGCAGCAGCAGGAACGGGAAGGCCAGTCCGCCGAGCAGCGCGCCGACGTAGTCGGCGGCGAACAGGTCCGCCACCGCGCTGCCGGCGGCCTGCTCGCGGATGCGTTGCAGCAGCACCATCAGCAGCGGGATCTCCGCGCCGATCAGCAGGCCCAGCACGAAGGCGGTGGCGACCAGCGCCGGGCCGTAGAGGTCCAGCCACGCGAAGGCCGCGTAGAGCCCGAGCACGCAGAGGCCCCCGAGCAGCGCCAGGGCCAGCTCGATCGCGGCGAACGCGACGGCGGAGCGGGGCTGCAACGGCTTGGCGGCGAGCGCGCCGACGCCCATCGCGAACACCATCACGCCGAGCACGATCGAGGTCTGCCCGACCGTGTCCCCGATCAGGTAGCTGCCCAGGGCGACCAGGGCCAGCTCGTAGACCAGGCCGCAGGCGGCGCAGACGAAGACCGCGAAGAGCACCGCGGCGCGGGACAGCCGCCACCGCGCGGGTGCCGGCGCCTCGACGGTCACCGGCCCTCCGGCGTACGCCCGGCGGCCCGGCGGTGGGTCCGGAAGTCCTTCGTCCCCACGGCCCCCCGCCCTTCGGCCTCCTTGCGGCGCTGACGGCTGCGCTGCCAGAAGCCGGCGGCGAACAGCAGCGCGGTGAACAGCAGCAGGCCGGTCGCGGCGAGCAGGTAGCCCCAGCGGTCACGCCAGAGGTCGCTACCGGCGTCCGGCAGCGGTGCCGCCTCTGCCGTCGCCGCCGCCGGGGTCGGAGCCGGCTCCACCACCCCCGCCTCGGCGGCGAGCAGCGGCAGCGAGACGGCCGCCCGGGTGACGGCCCAGCCGGGCTCGTCGACGAAGGCGTCCTCGTCCAGTCCCAGTCGTTCCAGCCCGTTCTGCATCCGCAGGCGGACGCTGGCGGGCACGTCGCTGGACGTCTCCACCGTGATGCGGGCGAAGTCGTTGCTCTCGCTGCTCTCCGGGGTGTAGGCGACGCGGGCGACCACCTGCACCCAGCGCGGGCAGGCCGCGTTCTCCTCGACCGCCACCCCGTCGCCGAGGTTCGATCCGACGCTGAGGTCGCGATAGGCGTAGTAGTCCTTGAGCACCCAGCCGTAGCAGACGCCCTGGCTGGCGCTGGAGCGTTGGAGGATCGGCACGGTGTCGCCGCGCTCCTGCGACGTCGGCGGCAGCACGTCGTTCCCGCCGCCGCTGCGGTTGACCACGCCGATGCCCACACAGCACAGGACGAACGCACCGATGACCACCCAGCCGATCCAGGTGCCCTTGGTCGCGTCCGCGCCCGCCGCCCGCTGCCCGCCGGGCTTCTTCGCCCTCGCCATCAACTGATGGCGGCGGCGATGATCGCGCCGGTGGCGAGGTGCACGACGGCGGAGACCCAGACGGCCGGGTGCGGCTGCGGGTCGACCAGGATCTCGCCGAGCTTGCCCGGCGTGGCCACGTCGAGCAGCACGAACGCCGCCGCCATGATCACCAGACCGAGGATCCCGTACGCGGACGCGCCGACGATGCCGAGCACGAAGTCGTCGTCGCTGGCGGCGATCGCGGCGACCACGATGATGCCGACGCCGGCCAGGTTGGAGGCGAGCAGCAGCGCGGCGTTGCGGTTGCGCTCGGTCCAGATCAGCTGGTTGAGCCGGCCCGGGGTGGCGAGGTCCACCAGGACGTAGCCGATGCCCATCAGCAGGACGCCGACCACCCCGTAGGCGAGGGTGACCAGCAGATCGGTGACGAGGGTCTGCACAGGAGGCTCCAGGGTGAGGGGGGTCGGTGCGTCACTTGCCGCTGCCGGGGCCGCCGCCCCGGACGGTGCTGCCACGGCCCCAGCCCCAGTGGGAGCCGACCGTGGAGTGGTAGCGGGGATAGGCGGTGCTCATGCGCTCCAGCAGGATCACCGAGCCGGCGGCGATCGGCAGGATCACCACCGAGTCGTCGTCGTAACGCAGGTAGACGCCGCTGCCGTCGACGTACTGGTCGGCCGGCTGCCACGCGTCGGTGACCTCCTTCGCCACCTGACTCGGCGAGCGGGGCGAGGTGTAGGCGACGGCGTTGCGGCCGATGTCGTGGCTCGCCGCCCGCCTGTACTTGTCCTCCACGTAACCGCGCGGCGAGAAGCTGCCGTAGAAGACCGCGAAGGCGGCCACCAGGGCGCCGATGACGGCGAACGCCGCCCCCACCACGAACCAGCGTCGGTACGTCATCGCAGTGCCACCACCGTCTCGGTCAGGACCAGTTCGTTGGTCTGGGGGTACGCGTGCCAGGTGCGCCAGGCGAGGGTGCCGGCCGGCGGGTCGGGACGGACCGCCAGCGCGGTCACCGCGTCGGCGTCGCCGGGGAACACGCCCACCAGCGCGTACGGGTCGTCGGCCAGGTCGGCGCGGAGGGCGGCCACCTGCTCGCTCAGCCCCGCGCCGGCGGGCCGCAGCACGGTCGCCGTGAAGTGGTAGCCGCTCGCCTCGTCCCGCACCGCCGTGGGCAGCTCGGGCGGACGGCCGGGCAGGCAGGCCACCGTCTCGGTCAGCGTGGCGCCGGGCGCGTGCAGGACCACCTGGTGCGAGGCGCCGAGCAGCCGCAGCCGCAGCCGGACGCCGCCCGGCAGGTCGAGCTCGAGCACGTGCAGCGCGGGCCGCTCGACGTCGTCCAGCGCCAGGCTGAGGTCGGCCGCGCTGGTGTCGACGTACGGGGCGTCGAGGGTGACGAGCATCAGCCGACCTCGGACTGCGGGTAGATCATCACGTCGCCGCGGTGCAGCAGCTCACCGAGCGCCACCTCCCAGCCCGCCTCGCCGTACGCCTCGAAGGAGAGCCGGGCCCCGCCGGGCGCCTGGTAGTCGTGGTACCGCATCGTGCCGGTCGGGTCGAGGCCGGTGTTGCCGACGGCGGTGAAGCGCGCCTGGCCGGACTCGTTCCAGTTGTAGCGGCGGCCGGCGAAGTCGATGGTCGGGGCGCCGGGCGTGACGGTGGCGCCCTGCTCGGCCCCCCAGAGCACCAGCTCCAGCTCCGGGTCCTCCTCCACGGAGAGCCAGCGCCGCACCCCGGCGGCGTCGTCGAGCAGGTGCTCGGCCCAGCTCCAGCCACCCTCGACCAGTCGGATCGAGCCGCGCACCGCGTACGAGGTGCCCCGGATCTCGACGATGTCCCCGGGCTTCAGGCGGCGCGGGTCGCCGCGCAACGCGTCGGCGTCCCGGTCCCGCAGCGGGTCGCCCGGTCCCTTGGCCCGCTGCTGCGGGCGGGACCGCGACCGGTTCCAGGCCACCGCGGCCACGACCAGACCCGCCACTCCGACCAGACAGCCCATCGCCGCCAGCACGTATGCGATCGTCCCGCTCATCCCGACCACCTCCCCAGGTATGTCGGCGGAGACGGTAACAACCCCGCGCACCTGGGGAAACATGCTGTCGCCTGAGTGAGGGAACGGTCACCCCACGTACCGCCCCCGGGCGACTCTTCGGGCCCGTTCCGGGCATGCTGTTCCCGAGCGGCGGGGTCGGCCCCGGAACTGTCCCCGGGCGGCGACCCGGCCTCGGGGCTGTCCCCGGACGCCGGGGGTCAGCCTCGGGAGAGGTGCTCGGCGGTGTAGTCGCGCAGGGTGGTACGGCCCATGACGCAGCCCGTGAAGGTGCCGAACTCGGCCGGGTCGCCGCCCAGCGCCGTCCAGGCGGCCCGCCCGGCCGCCGGGTCGACGCCCTCGATCAGCGTGGCGGCGTAGACGCGCCCCGCCGGCGTGGCCTCGTCGAGCAGCCGGTCGAGTTCCCCGCGTACGCCCTCGGGGTCCTCGGCGAGTGCCGCCTCCACCCGCCGGTACGCCTCGGTCACCGGCAGCACCGTCCCGGCGATCCCCACCCCGCCGAACGCCACCGTGTCGGCCTGCCGCAACTCGTCGAGCGCCGACGACAGTTCCCGGTCCCGTCTCTTCCCGATCCCGAACATGCCCCTGTTCCTTCCCCCGCCGCGCCCCGCCCACCCTGTCGATCAAGAGGTTTGCGTCGCCAGGGGGAGCGCTGCCGGTACGCAAACCTCTTGATCGACGCGGGCCGGGCCGGGCCGGCGGGGCCGGCCGGGCGCAGGCGGGGCGGTCAGGCCGCCGAGACCCTCAGGGCGTCCTTGGTGTCCGCCATGTCGACCCTGACGGTGTCGCCGTCGCGGATCTGACCCGACAGGAGCGCCTTGGCGAGCTGGTCGCCGATCGCCGTCTGGACCAGGCGACGCAGCGGGCGGGCGCCGTAGATCGGGTCGTAGCCGTGCTCGGCCAGCCAGACCCGGGCCGGTTCGGTGATCTCCAGGCCGAGGCGACGGTCGGCGAGGCGCCTGCGCATCCGGTCGAGCTGGATGTCGACGATGGCCCGCAGGTCGTCCCCGCGCAGCGCGGCGAAGACCACGATGTCGTCGAGACGGTTGAGGAACTCCGGCTTGAAGTGCGAGCGGACCACCGCTAGGACGCCCTCCCGGCGCTGCTCCTCGGCCAGCGTCAGGTCGCCGATGACCGACGAGCCCAGGTTGGAGGTGAGGATCAGGATGGCGTTGCGAAAGTCCACCGTACGGCCCTGCCCGTCGGTTAGCCGGCCGTCGTCGAGCACCTGGAGCAGGATGTCGAAGACGTCCGGGTGGGCCTTCTCGACCTCGTCGAGCAGGATCACCGAGTACGGCCGGCGGCGCACCGCCTCGGTGAGCTGGCCGCCCTCCTCGTAGCCGACGTACCCGGGTGGGGCGCCGACGAGCCGGGCGACGGAGTGCTTCTCGCCGTACTCGCTCATGTCGATGCGGACCATGGCCCGCTCGTCGTCGAAGAGGAACTCGGCGAGCGCCTTGGCCAGCTCGGTCTTGCCGACGCCGGTCGGGCCGAGAAACAGGAAGCTGCCGGTCGGACGGTCGGGGTCGGCCACGCCCGCGCGGGCGCGGCGCACCGCGTCCGAGACCGAGCCGACCGCCTCGGCCTGGCCCACCACCCGGGCGCCGAGCGACTCCTCCATCCGCAGCAGCTTGGCGGTCTCGCCCTCCAGCAGCCGGCCGGCGGGAATGCCGGTCCAGGAGGCGACCACGGCGGCGATGTCGTCCGCGCCGACCTCCTCCTTGAGCATGGCGCCCTCGGCCTGCAGCCGGGCCAGCTCCTCCTCGGCCTGCTTCAGCTCGGCCTTGAGGGCGGGGATCCGGCCGTAGCGCAGCTCCGCGGCCCGCTCCAGCTCGCCGTCGCGCTCGGCCCGCTCCGCCTCGCCGCCGAGCCGCTCCAGCTCCTCCTTCGCGGTGGAGAGCTTGGTGATGTGGCTCTTCTCCAGTTGCCAGCGCTCCGACAGGACGGTGAGCTGCTCGCGCTTGTCGGCCAGCTCCTTGCGCAGCCGCTCCAGCCGCTCGGCGGAGGCGGCATCCGGCTCCTTGGCCAGCGCCATCTCCTCGATCTCGAGCCGGCGCACCGCCCGCTCGATCTCGTCCACCTCGACCGGCCGGGAGTCGATCTCCATCCGGAGCCGGGACGCGGACTCGTCGACCAGGTCGATGGCCTTGTCCGGCAGGAACCGGTCGGTGATGTAGCGGTCCGACAGCGAGGCGGCGGCGACCAGGGCGGCGTCGGTGATCCGTACGCCGTGGTGCACCTCGTAGCGCTCCTTCAGCCCCCGCAGGATGCCGATGGTGTCCTCGATGGTCGGCTCGCCGACCAGCACCGGCTGGAAGCGCCGTTCCAGCGCCGGGTCCTTCTCGATGTGCTCGCGGTACTCGTCCAGCGTGGTCGCGCCGACCATCCGCAGCTCACCGCGGGCCAGCATCGGCTTGAGCATGTTGCCGGCGTCCATCGAGCCCTCGCCCTTGCCCGCGCCGACGACGGTGTGCAGCTCGTCGAGGAAGGTGATGACCTGCCCGTCGGAGTTCTTGATCTCCTCCAGGACGGACTTCAGCCGCTCCTCGAACTGGCCCCGGTAGGAGGCGCCGGCGACCATCGCGCCGAGGTCGAGCGAGACGAGCTTCTTGTCGCGCAGCGACTCCGGCACGTCGCCGGCGACGATCCGCTGGGCCAGACCCTCCACGATGGCGGTCTTGCCGACGCCCGGCTCACCGATGAGCACCGGGTTGTTCTTGGTACGCCGGGACAGCACCTGGATCACCCGGCGGATCTCCGAGTCCCGGCCGATGACCGGGTCGATCTTCCCGTCGCGGGCGCTGGCGGTCAGGTCGACGCCGTACTTGGCCAGGGCCTGGTAGGTCTGCTCGGGATCGGCGCTGGTGACCCGTCGGTCCCCGCCGCGCACCGACGGGAAGGCGGCGACCAGCGTCTCCTCGGTGGCACCGGCCGACTTCAGCGCGTTCGTCACCGCGCCGCCGACCCGGGCGAGGCCGGCGAGCAGGTGTTCGGTGGAGGTGTACTCGTCGCCGAGCGGCCGGGCGATCTGCTCGGCGGCCCCGATGGCGTTGACGAACTCCCGGGCCAGGCTCGGTTCGGCGAGGCTGGAGCCCCGCGCGGCGGGCAGGCCGTCGACCGCACGCTGGGCGACCCGACGCAACTCGCCGGGGTCGGCCCCGACGGCGCGCAGCAGGCCGGCGGCGGTCGAACCGTCGGTGTTCAGCAGAGACAGCAGCAGGTGCCAGGGCTCCACGGTGGCGTGGCCGCGCTGGTTCGCCAGCGCGACGGCACCGGTGATGGCCTCGCGGCTCTTGGTGGTGAGACGTTCCGTGTTCATGGGCTCCCCCGGATCGGCGTGTCCACTGGAAAGGACACAACCAGAGTTGAGCCTATTCCGCTCAACCCTGGTCACGTGAGCTGGATCACACCTTCCCGAGCCTGCGGTCGGACTCCGCTGCGGAGGCCCCGCGCCACCCGCGCCGGGTGCCGGCGCCCAGGCACTCCCCGGCGAATGCGCGCCCACGGATGATCGCCACGCCCGAGGCATCGACGCGTTCGTGGCGCAGAAGCGCGGGCAGGTGACGCAGCGGAGCGGACCCATCGGCCAGATCCGCAGGTGACGGCGGGGAGTAGCCTGACGGCCGTGCGCGTACGTGTCGAACAGACCGCCCTGCCTGGCATCGGGGTCCGTCACGATCTGCTGACGGAATCCGGCCGCCGCCTCGGCGTCGTCTCCCACCGCAATGGCCGCCGTGACCTCGTCCTGTACGACCCGGACGATCCCGACTCATGTCAGCACGACATACCGCTGACCGACGACGAGGCGGAGGCCCTCGCCGACATCCTCGGTGCGTCCCTGATGCTCGGCCAGCTCTCCGGGCTGCGCGACCAGGCCGCCGGGCTGCTCACCGAGCAGATCGCCATTCCGGCCGGGTCCAAGTACGTCAACCGGAAGCTCGGCGACACCCAGGCACGATCCCGCACGAGCGCCTCGATCGTCGCGGTGCTGCGCCACGGCGAGGTGATCGCCTCGCCGGATCCGTCCTTCCGCTTCGCGGCCGGTGACGTGGTGGTCGTGGTCGGGACCCGCAGGGGCCTCGACGGAGTGACAGCCATCCTCGCCGACAGTGACCCGGACGGCTGAGGCGCGGATGCACGAGACCACGACCCTGCTCGTCGAAGTCGGCGCGCTGCTGTTCCTGCTCGGCCTCCTCGGTCGGCTGAGCCGCCGGATCGGCCTCTCGCCAATCCCCCTCTACCTGCTCGCCGGGCTCGCGTTCGGGCACGGCGGCCTGCTCCCCCTCGCCGCCAGCGAGGAGTTCTTCGCGGTCGGCGCCGAGATCGGCGTGATCCTGCTGCTGGTGATGCTCGGCCTGGAATACTCGGCCAACGAGCTGGTCGGCAACCTGCGCGCCGCGGCCCCCGCCGGGCTGATCGACGGGGTGCTCAACGCGCTGCCGGGAGCGGCCTTCGCGTTGCTGCTCGGCTGGGACTGGGTCGCCGCCCTGGTGCTGGCCGGCATCACCTGGGTCTCCTCTTCGGGCGTGATCGCCAAGGTCCTCGCAGACCTCGGCCGCCTCGGTAACCGGGAGACACCGGTGATCCTCTCGGTCCTGGTGATCGAGGACCTGGCCATGGCGTTCTACCTGCCCCTGGTGACGGCCGTGCTCGCCGGCAGCGGCCTGCTCGGCGGCGGGATCGCGCTCGGCGTGGCGGTCGGCACCGTGATGCTGGTGCTGGTGGTCGCCATCCGGTACGGCAACCTGATCTCCACCGCCATGTCGGCGAAGGACCCGGAGGCGCTGCTGCTCGGCGTACTCGGGATGACCCTGCTGGTCGCCGGCATCGCGGCGAAGCTCCAGGTGTCGGCGGCGGTCGGGGCGTTCCTGGTGGGCATCGCGCTCTCCGGGCCGGTCGCGCACCACGCCACGGAGCTGTTGACGCCGCTGCGGGATCTCTTCGCGGCGGTCTTCTTCGTCTTCTTCGGCCTGGTCACCGACCCTCGGGACATCCCCCCGGTGCTGCTCCCCGCGCTCGCGCTGGCCATCGTCACCATGGCGACGAAGACCCTCACCGGCTACCTGGCGGCCCGTCGGGTCGGCATCGCCGAGCCCGGTCGGTGGCGTGCCGGCCTGGGCCTCGTGCCACGGGGCGAGTTCTCCATCGTCATCGCGGGCCTCGCGGTGGCGGCCGGCAGCGTCGAGCCGAAACTGGCGGCGCTCGCGACGGCGTACGTGCTGATCACCGTGGTGACCGGGCCGATGCTGGCGCGGCTGCCCGACTTCGCGTGGTTCAAGCGCTGGCTGCGGCAGCGTGGCGCGGCCCAGCGGGCCCGACCGGCAACCGTGTCGGACTGACCGGAGTCGGCCGAGGGCCGGATCGACCGTACGGTCGGGTCGGCCCTCGGCCAACGGATCTCGAATTGCGCCCCACGGGGTCTACCGCCGGTCAGCGCCCCGGGTTACCGTTTCGCCCCAGCAGCCAGAGCTCGTGGGTGGCCGACGCCCCCTGCGGACGAGAGCGGAAGGTTGGCCGGTGAGCGTGCAGGAGTCGACGTTCCACGGCTTCGCCAACCCCGTCGACCCGACCCCCGCCGAGCTGCGCGCGTGGGCCTACCAGCCGGACTCCGTACCCCTGACCTCGATGCCTCCGGACTGGGACCTGCTGGTCTCCGGCGACCGCCTGGTGGCGGTGCTCTTCGACCTGGCGATGGACCCGGCCTGCCCGGCACGCCGGTTCGCGCTGCACTGCCTCTACATCTACGCCGCCGACGGCATCCGGACGAACTTCCGCGCCCACCCGAAGCGTCGCTTCCGCAAGCTGGTGGAGCAGGCCGAGCGCAACGGCGACGACCTGATGCGCACCTGGGCGTACAACAGCCGGGCGCTGCTGGCCCGCCCGGAACTCTTCGTCTACCGGGACTGGTGCGAGGGCGGCCTCGTCCGGGAGAACCGCCGCATCGCCTGACCAAGGACGACGAGCGGTCGGACGGACGGCGTGCGGGCCGGGACCCCCGCCCGCGACCACCGGCGTCCCGGCCCGCACACGCACGCACGGACGCACGGACGACGCGCGGCCAGGACCCCCGCCCGCGACCACCGGCGTCCCGGCCCGCACACGCACGCACGGACGACGCGCGGCCAGGACCCCCGCCCGCGACCACCGGCGTCCCGGCCCGCACGGACGGACGGACGGCGTGCGGGCCGGGACCCCCCGTGGGTCCCGGCCCGCACGCCGGCGCATCGTCAGTGTCCCGATCCGCCCTGCCCGCGGCGTCTCGCCTCGTCGGGTCCCCGGTCGGTCCCGTGGTCGGCCCTCTCGGCGGACGCGTTCTGGTTCTTGTCGGTCAAGCGGCCCTCGGTGACCCGGTCGAACTTCTCCCGGACGTTCTTCGCCACCTCTTCGAGCCGTTCCTCGGTCTGCTGGACAACCCTTCTCGCCGCTTCCGTCATGGCTCCCCCCGCCATCGGAGTCCGGATTGAGCTGGTTGGACCTGATTCGCAGGTTAGCCGATCGCACGCCACCCCGCGGGCGAACCGCCGATCGCGCTTCGGTGGAACACCATGGTTGCCACCACCGGCGGATGGCACCCGTGGTGTTCCACCGGCGGTCGGGGCTCGACCGCCGCGACGGTCCGCGCAGCCGTCGATGCCCCGCTCCTTGATCTCGGCGACGACCTGCGCGGTGGCGACGGCAGGCGGCGCCCCGGGGGCGACAGGCCGCGCGACGACAGGCGGCGCTGGAGGGGGCGACGGCCCGCGCGGCGGCAGGGCCACCGGCGGCGCCGGCCCGCCGGGCGTCGAGGGACCGGGGCGCCGGGGCGGCCAGGCGCAGACGGCGCAGACGACCGCGCCCGGCCGCGCGAGGGCGGCCGGGCGCGGTCAGGGTGTCGTCAGCGTTCGGGGCCCCGGCGGGGACGCCAGACCACCAGCGCGGTGGAGGTGCGGTTGGTCGGGACCAGCTCGCTGCCCGGGAAGCGGGCCAGCGCCTCCAGTTCGGCGATCCGGCGGTACGCGGCGTCCAGTTCCGCCTCCATCCGGGCCACCCGCTGCTGCGCCTGCTCCAGCAGCCGCTCCAGCCCGATGATCCGCTTGACCCCCGCCAGGTTGATCCCGTCGTCCTGGCTGAGCCGCTGCACCTCGCGCAGCAGCACCACGTCGCGGACGCTGTAGCGGCGCCCGCCGCCGGCGGCCCGTCCCGGCTGGACCAGGCCCAGCCTGTCGTACTGGCGCAGGGTCTGCGGGTGCATCCCCGCCATCCGCGCCGCCACCGAGATCATCAGCACCTTGGCCTCGTAGGCAGGTTCACCCGAGCCGACGAACTCGTCCGACATCCCGCTCACCTCCGCGTGCACTCCACCGAGCCGACTGAACACCGGGTCAACTGAATCGACGTACCCGCGCCTCGAGATGTTCCCGGGCGGCCGGCGGGGTCTGCGCGGCGAAGCTCTCCAACGCCGCCCGCGCCTCGTCGGACACCTTCGCGGGCACCACCACGTCGAGCGTCACCAGCAGGTCGCCCGCCTGGCCGTCCCGACGGAGAACCCCCTTGCCCCGGGCCCGCAGGATCCGGCCGCCGGGCGTGCCGGGCGGCACCCGCAGGGTCACCGCGCCGTCGAGGGTGGGCACCCGCAGGTCCGTGCCGAGCACGGCCTCCGCGAAGGTGATCGGCACCGTCAGTGTGAGGTCGTCGCCGGTACGCCCGAACAGTTCGTCCGGCCGCACCTTCACGTGCACGAAGAGGTCGCCCGCCGGGCCGCCCCGCGCGCCGGGCTCGCCCCGCCCGGTCAGCCGGATCTTCTGGCCGTCCGCCACCCCGGCCGGGAAGCGGACGTTGAGCGTGCGGGTCTTGGTGACCCCGCCGGTGCCCTGGCACTCGGGGCACTTCTCGTCCACGACCGTGCCCACGCCCTGACAGTTGCGGCACGGTTCGGAGAAGCTGAACGATCCCTGGTTGCGGTTGGTCACCCCGGCCCCGTGGCACACCGGGCAGGTGCGCGGCGAGGTGCCGGGCTTGGCCCCGTCACCGTGGCAGGTGTCGCAGACGCCCGGTGCGCGCAGCGTCAGCGGAAGGGTCACCCCGCGTACGGCGTCGCCGAAGTCGAGGGCCACCTCGGCCTCGACGTCACGCCCCCGGGCCGGACCGCGGGCCGTCGGGCCGGCGGGACCACCGGCGCCGCCGGAGAAGATCGAGCTGAACAGGTCCTGGAAGCCGGCCCCGCCGAAGCGACGGTCACCGCCCCCACCGGTGGCGCCCCCGAACAGGTCGGAGACGTCGAACGGCGCGCCCCCGCCGGGCTGGCCGGGGCCTCCGGCTCCACGCCGGAACGCTCCCGAGCCGAACAGCGACCGCAGCTCGTCGTACTCCCGCCGCTTGGCGTCGTCGCCGAGCACGGCGTACGCCTCGGAGGCCGCCTTGAACCGCTCCTCGGCCTTCGGGTCGCCGGGGTTGTGGTCCGGGTGCGAAGCCCGGGCCACCTTCCGGTACGCCTTCTTGACGTCGTCGGCGGAGGCGGCCTTGTCCACGCCCAGCACGGCGTAGAAGTCCTTCTCGATCCAGTCCTTGGAACTCACCGGTCCACCCCCTTTCCCTGGCTGCGGACCGACCGTCCCGCCCGCCCTCTGCGGGCGGGCGGGACGGTCGGGTCGTCGTCGTGCACTACTCCGGGTCGGCGACCGCGACCATCGCGGGCCGCAGCAGCCGCTCACCGGCCAGGTAGCCCCGGCGCATCACCTGTACGCAGGTGGGCTCGGTGACGTCGGCCGAGGTCTGGTGGGCGACCGCCTCGTGCCGGGTCGGGTCGAACGGGTCGCCCTGCTCGCCGAACGGGGTGAGACCGAACTTGCCGAGCGCCGTGACGAGCTGTTCCGCCACGGTGCCGAACGGCCCGACCAGGTCACCGTGCTCCCGGGCCCGGTCCAGGTCGTCGAGGATCGGCAGCAGCGCGGCGAGCACCGCGCCGGTCGCCTGCTCGGTGACCAGACCCCTGTCCCGGTCCACCCGCTTGCGGTAGTTGGCGTACTCCGCCGTCACCCGCTGCAGGTCCCGGGTCCGCTCGTCGAGCTCCTTGCGTAGCGCCTGCAGTTCGGCGCCGAGCGCGGTCGAACGGCCGCCGGCCGGCTGTGCCGGGGCGTCCACCACCGGCGGGCCGGTCACCTCGACCGTCTCGACCTCGATCTCGTCGACGACGACCTCGGACTCCTCGACCAGGCCCTCGGCGGGGGCGTCCGTACCGGCGTCGGCGGCGGCCGGCTCGGACGTCTCGCTGATCTTGCGGTTGTCACGGATGACGACCCGCGGCCCGTCGCCGGCCTGCTCGGCGGGCGCGGAGCCACCCGGCGCCGACCCGGTCGCACCCGGGTCGGCAGCTCGTGGCTTCTCCGTCATGGGGTTACCTCATCCCTCTGCCGTGGTTGCGTGTCCGGGACGGACCGTCACTTCTTGTCCTCGTCCACGATCTCCGCGTCGACCACGTCGTCCGCGCCACCGGCCGGACCGCCGGCCTGCGCGCCACCGGACGCTCCGGCGCCCGAGGCACCCGCCGCGCCGGGACCGGCCTCGCCCGGCTGCTCGCCCTGCTGGCTGTAGAGCAGCGAGCCGGCCTGCTGGGAGACCTGCGCCAGTCGCTCGTGGGCAGCCTTGATCTTCTCGAGGTCCTGGCCGCCGAGCGCGCCGCGCAGCTCGCCGAGGGCCTCGTTGATCTGGTCACGGGACTCCGACGGCAGCTTGTCACCGCTCTCGGCCAGGAACTTCTCGGTCTGCCACTGGAGCGCCTCGGCCAGGTTGCGGGTCTCGGCCTCCTCGCGGCGACGCTTGTCGTCCTCGGCGTGCTCCTCGGCGTCGCGGCGCATCCGCTCGATGTCGTCCTTCGGCAGCGAGGAGCCGCCGGTGATCGTCATCTTCTGTTCCTTGCCGGTGCCAAGGTCCTTGGCGTGGACGTTGACGATGCCGTTGGCGTCGATGTCGAAGGTGACCTCGATCTGCGGCACGCCGCGCGGCGCCGGCGGGAGGCCGGTCAGCTCGAAGGTGCCGAGCTTCTTGTTGTAGGCCGCGATCTCCCGCTCGCCCTGGAAGACCTGGATCAGCACCGACGGCTGGTTGTCGTCCGCCGTAGTGAAGACCTCGGAGCGCTTGGTCGGGATCGTGGTGTTGCGCTCGATCAGCTTGGTGAAGATGCCGCCCTTGGTCTCGATGCCCAGGCTCAGCGGGGTCACGTCGAGCAGCAGGACGTCCTTGACCTCGCCCTTGAGCACACCGGCCTGCAGCGCGGCGCCGACGGCGACGACCTCGTCCGGGTTGACGCCCTTGTTGGGCTCCTTGCCGGTGAGCTGCTTGACCAGGTCGGTCACGGCCGGCATCCGGGTCGAGCCGCCGACCAGGATGACGTGCTCGACGTCGGAGACCTTGATGCCGGCGTCCTTCACGGCCTGCTCGAACGGGCCCTTGCAGCGGTCCAGCAGGTCCTGCGTCATCCGCTGGAACTCGGCCCGGCTGAGCGAGACGTCCAGGTGCAGCGGTCCGGCCGCGCCGGCGGTGATGTACGGCAGGTTGATGTTGGTGGTGGTGGCGGCGGACAGCTCGATCTTGGCCTTCTCGGCCGCCTCGCGGAGCCGCTGCAGGGCCATCTTGTCCTGGCCCAGGTCGATGCCGTGCTCGCCACGGAAGGTCTTCACCAGGTGGTCGATGATCCGCTGGTCCCAGTCGTCGCCACCGAGGTTGTTGTCACCGCTGGTCGACTTGACCTCGATGACGCCCTCGGCCAGCTCCAGCAGCGACACGTCGAAGGTGCCGCCGCCGAGGTCGAAGACCAGGACGGTCTGCTCCTTGGAGCCCTTGTCCAGCCCGTACGCCAGGGCCGCCGCGGTCGGCTCGTTCACGATCCGCAGCACGTTGAAGCCGGCGATCTCGCCCGCTTCCTTGGTGGCCTGGCGCTGGCCGTCGTTGAAGTAGGCCGGGACGGTGATCACCGCGTCGGTGATCTGCTCGCCCAGGTACGCCTCGGCGTCCCGCTTGAGCTTCATCAGCGTGCGGGCCGAGATCTCCTGCGGGGTGTACTTCTTGCCGTCGATGTCGACGGTCCAGTTGGTGCCGATCTCCCGCTTGACCGAGCGGATCGTCCGGTCCGGGTTGGTCACCGCCTGGCGCTTGGCGACCTCGCCGACGAGCACCTCGCCGTTGCGGGCGAACGCGACGATCGACGGGGTCGTCCGCGAGCCCTCAGCGTTGGCGATGACGGTGGGCTCACCGCCCTCCAGGACGCTGACGCAGGAGTTCGTCGTGCCGAGGTCGATACCGACCGCACGTGCCATCTTCGCTTCCTCGCTTCATCACGTTGTGGGCAGGCGACGGACGACGCCCCTCGCACTGCCCGGCGGCGTCGCCCGCAGCGACCCCACCACAAGTTGAGTGAACTTGACTCAATAGTGCCACGCTCCGCGAAATCGTCAAGTCGAGGTTGAGTCGACCCGACGCAACCCCAGGTTCGTACCGACCGGTTGTCTTCCCTTGCGTCGGTCGGGCACGCTTTAGCGGTGACGACGCACGGCGATCCCGCCATCCCGGCCGGCACGCCCACCGTCGCAGCCCGCACCGGCCCCACGGACGCCGGGGAGGACCGGCCCGCCACCACCGGGGACGACAGCCTGCCCGCCGCACTGGCCGGCCTGCGCGCCGCGATCGGGGCGGCCCGGTTCCCGCTCGCGCTGCCCTCCGCCGAGCCCGCCCGGCAGGTCGGCGGCAACCTCACCGACCAGCTCGACGACTACCTGCTGCCCCGGCTGCGCCGGCTCGACGCCCCACTGCTCGTGGTGGTCGGCGGGTCCACCGGCGCGGGCAAGTCCACCCTGGTCAACAGCCTGGTGCAGGCGCGCGTGAGCGCCGCCGGGGTGCTCCGCCCGACGACCCGCTCCCCGGTGCTGGTCTGCAACCCCGCCGACTCGGGCTGGTTCCGGCAGGGTGAGCTGCTGCCCGGCCTGACCCGCACCTCCGAGCCCAGCGAGGATCCGCGCACCCTGCAACTGGTCACCGCCCCGGCGCTGCCGGCCGGGTTGGCCTTCCTCGACGCCCCCGACATCGACTCGGTCGTCGACGCCAACCGGGCCCTGGCCGGCCAGCTCCTCGCCGCCGCCGACCTCTGGCTCTTCGTCACGACCGCCGCCCGCTACGCCGACGCCGTTCCGTGGGAGCTGCTGCGCAGCGCCCGGGCCCGAGGCGCGGTCATCGCCATGGTGCTGGACCGGGTGCCCCCGGAGGCCGCCGACGAGATCGCCGCCCACCTGTCGGAGATGCTCGCCGCGCAGGAGCTGGGAGCGGCCCCGCTCTTCGTGCTTCCGGAGACCTGGGTCGACGGGCAGGGCCTGCTGCCCGAGCGGGTCACCGCGCCGCTCGCCGCCTGGTTCGCCCGGCTGGCCGCCGACGCCGACGCCCGCGCCGCCGTGGTCCGGCAGACCCTGGACGGCGCGCTCGCCGCGCTGCACCCGGCGGTCGAAGGGCTCGCCGATGCCGCCGAGGAGCAGGTCAGCGCCGCCGACGGGCTCGACGAGCGGGTGCTGGCCGCGTACCGGGGGGCGTACCGGACCGTCGAGCAGGGGCTGAAGGACGGCCGGCTGCTCCGCGGCGAGGTGCTCGCCCGCTGGCAGGAGTTCGTCGGCACCGGCGAGTTCTTCCGCACCCTCGAGGCCCGCATCGGGCGGTTCCGCGACCGGGTGGTGGCGGCGGTCACCGGCCGTCCCGCGCCCGCGTCCGAGCTGCGCGACGCGATCGAGTCCCAGCTGGTGACCCTGCTGCGGGGCGTCGCCGCCGAGGCGGCCGAGAACGCGTACACGGGGTGGAGGGCCCATCCCGCCGGGGCGGCGCTGCTCGCACCGGAGCTGGCCCACCCCTCGGCCGACCTGCCCGAGCGGGCCGAGCGGCTGGTCCGGGAGTGGCAACGTGGCGTGCTGGAGCTGGTCCGCGCCGAGGGCGGCGACCGCCGCTTCGTGGCCCGCACGGCCGCGTACGCGGTGAACGCCACCGGGCTCGCCGTGATGATCGCGGTGTTCGCCTCGACGGCGTTCATCCCCACCGGGCTGGAGGTGGCCACCGGGGCCGGCACGACGGTCGCCGCACAGACCGTGCTGCAGGCGATCTTCGGCGACCAGGCCGTGCGTACGCTGGCCGCCAAGGCCCGGGCCGACCTGCTGGACCGGGTGCGGGCCCTGCTCGACGACGAGGCCGCCCGCTACCTGGACCGGACGGCGCAGGCGCGGCCCGCGGCGAGCACCGCCGAGGCCCTGCGCGGCGCCGCCAACCGGGTGGAGGTCGCCCGCAACCGCAGCGGCCTCGCCGACGCGCCCGTCGCGGGCCTGCCCGGCGCCGGGGACGGAGGGTCATGACCAACATCGTCGGGCGGATGCGCGAGGCGTTCCGCGGTGACCAGCGGGTGGACGCCGACGCGCTCGTCGCCCGCCTCGACGCCGTACGCCGGTTCCTCACGGTCGTCGACGGCCACCTGCCGGACGCGCGGCTCGTGCCGGCGCACACCCTCGTCGAGCGGGCCGGCACCCGGCTGTCGCTCTCCCGCGACCACACCGTGGTGGCCCTCGCCGGCGCGACCGGCAGCGGCAAGTCCAGCCTGTTCAACGCGCTCGCCCGGATGGAACTCTCGCCGGTCGGGGTGCGCCGCCCGACCACCGGTGTCACGCACGCCTGCGTCTGGGGGCCGCTCGACGGCGGCAACCGGCTGCTCGACTGGGTCGGCGTGCTGCCCCGGCACCGGTTCGTCCGGGAGAGCGTGCTGGACGCCGACGACGAGTCCGCCCTGCGCGGGCTGATCCTGCTCGACCTGCCCGACTTCGACTCGGTGCAGCGGTCCCACCGGCTGGAGGTGGACCGGCTGCTCGGCCTGGTCGACCTCGTGGTCTGGGTGGTCGACCCGCAGAAGTACGCCGACCGCGTCATCCACACCAGCTACCTGCGCGAGTTCCACCGGCACCGCGACGTCACCCTGGTCGTGCTCAACCAGGCCGACCGGCTGCCGCCGGCCGAGCTGCCCCGGGTGCTGGCCGACCTGCGCCGGCTGCTCGACACCGACGGCCTGGACGGCGTGCCGCTGCTGGCCACCACCGCCGTGGACCCGGCGGGCATGGCCGGTCTGCGGGAGGCGCTGGAACGCACCGTGGCCGAGCGGCAGGCCGCGCTGCGGCGCCTGCAGGGCGACGTGGACACGGTGGTGTCCGGGCTCGACGAGCTGGTCGGAGATGCCTCGGCGGCCGGAGGTCCGGACGACGCCGCCGTCACCGCGCTGCACCGGTCGCTGGCCGGCGCCGCCGGGGTGCCGGCGGTCACCGAGGCGGTCGAGCGGGCGTACCGGCACCGGGGCGCCGCCAGCACCGGCTGGCCGCTGGTCCGGGGCTGGCGGCGGCTGCGGCCCGACCCGCTGCGCCGGCTGCACCTGCCCGGCCCGGCCGCCGGTCGCGACGAACCGGCGGAGAGCCTCGTCGCCGCGACCTCGGTGCCCGACCCCACCGCCGCCCAGCGCTCGGCGCTCGGGCTCGCCATCCGCTCGGTGGCCGAGCAGGCCGGGACGGGCCTGCCCGCCTCCTGGCCGGCCGCGGTCACGGCCGCCGCCCGGTCCCGCCTCGGCGACATGCCGGACGCGCTGGACCGCGCGGTGGCCGGCACGGACCTCGGCATGGACCGGCGCCCGATCTGGTGGCGGTTCGTCGGCGGCCTCCAGTGGCTGGTGACCCTGGCCGCGCTGGCCGGGCTGGGCTGGCTGGCGCTCGGCTACGGGCTGCGTGCGCTGGGCCTGCCGGCGCTGAAGCACCCGATGGTCGGCGAGGTGCCGTTGCCCACCCTGCTGTTCCTGGGCGGCCTGCTCGCCGGGCTGCTGGTGGCCGCCCTGACCAGGCCGATCGTCCGCTGGGCGGCCCGCCGGGCACGTCGCCGGGCCGAGCGGCGCCTCACGGCGGCGGTGGCGGCCGTCGGCGAGGAGCACGTGCTGACCCCGGTGCGGGCGGTGCTCGCCTCCTACGCCGAGGCCCGTACGGCCCTGCGGGAGGCCGCCGACCGCTGAGCCGGGATCCCCGTCCCCGACGACCACAGGTCGGCGGCGTGGCGCGGCGACGCGGGCCGGACGCCCGGGTCGCTCGTACCGTCGCGGGGCGGGTAGCGGCGTAGGGTCGGTGGATGGGAACGCCTCAGACCCCGTACGACGCGGTGTTGCACGCCGCCCGCGACGTGGCCAAGCTGGACAACGCCCTCGACGCGGAGATGCTCGGCGCGGCCCTGCTGGGCAGCGTCTACTCGGTCGCCGAGAGCGAACGTGACGCCGCCGTGCGGGACTTCGTGGCCGCCTTCCTGGCCGCCACCGCCCGCCGCCGCTCGGCCGCGGCGACCACCATCCGCTCCGTCTTCGCCGCGCTGGTGCCCGAGGCGGAGGGAGCCGGCCGGGTCCGTCCGGGTGCCGCCGCCCCCGCCTGGTCCGCCCAGCTCGGCCGCGTGCACCTGACCGGCTGCTGGTCCTACGGCGACGTGTACGGCGACCAGACCTCCTACCTGGCGACCTTCGCCTACGACGAGCCGGCCGGCGGTTCGCCGCACGCCGTGGTGACGCTGCTCGACCACAACATCGGCATCACCAAGGACGTCTTCGTCGGCGGACCGCCCGACCGGATCCTCGACCAGGTGCGGCAGATGTGCTCCGGGGACGAGCTGACCTGGTTCCGCGACGAGGAGCCGGCCCGGATGCGCGCCGAGGTGACCCGCCACCTGGCGATCACCGACGGCCTGACCGAGCTGCCCGGGGAGGGCTCGCTCGCCACCGATCGCGCCCTGCTCGGCGCCCGGCTGGCGCTGCTGCCCCAGGCGGCCGGGGCGGCCCCCGCGCCCGCCGAGCCGCTCACCGCCGCCGAGCGTACGGACCTGGTCCGCCGGTTCCTCGCCGCGCCGGAGGCGGCCCGGTTCGGGCTGGACACCATCGACGGGGCGGAACTGGCCTCGCTGCACTTCTGCCTCAGCCTGCTGCTGGACCACGCGGCCAGCTTCCCGGACGCCGACCCGATGCGGTGGAGCCCCACCGTGGCCGGGCTGTTCCTGCTGGACTGGGTGCACCGGCGCGCGGTGCTGGACATGGACGACGCCGCGATGCTGCCCCGGGTACTGCGCGCCTGGGCCGGCTACGCGGCCCGCAAGCGCGGCCTGCCCGTGCAGGCGGCGGCGCAGATCGACACGGCCATCGAGGAGATGGTGCCGGAGTTCGCCCGCCTCTACAGCACCGGCGAACGCCGCAGCCCCGCCACGGCCGCCGTCGCGCAGCTCATGGCCGACGGCGTCGACCCGGACGACCCGGCAGCCCTGGACGCCTGGATCGAGGCCAACCGCCACCGCCTGACGGACGACCCCGCCTGATCCACCCGCCATCCGCGTCGATCATGCGGTTGTGGTGGGCGAGAAGCAGCATTTCGTGGCTTCCGCCGGGCACCACAACCGCACGATCGACGGGGCTGGAAGGGGTGCGCGTCCGTGGGAGGAAGGGCTGGGCGGGAGGAAGGGTTGGGGAGGGCTGGGCGGGCTGTCAGCGGAGGGGGGTGAAGACCAGGGCGGCGACCAGGGCGCCCAGGGCGAGTCCCGCGACCACCTGGGGCACCGTGTGGTCGCGCAGGCGGACCCGGGACCACCCGACCAGCCCGAGCAGCGGCGCGGTCGCCAGCAACCCGGTGCCGAACGTGAGCACCAGCACGACGACCGTGCCGGCGGCCACCGCCGAGTGGATGGACATCTTCCACCGCTGGCTCACCGTCACGGCGACCACCAGGCCGACCAGCCCGGCGGCGGCCAGGGCCAGCACCGGGCGCGGCGCGCCGAGAACCGCGAGCAGAGCCAGCCCGGCGGCGACCGAGCAGAGCCCGAACAGCAGCGGGACCCGACGCTGCTCGCGGACCCCCACGTGATGGTCCGTCAGCCGCCCCCGACGCACCCCGCCGAGGATGTACGCGAACGGGATGCCGCTGACGAAGAGCGTGGCCAGCAGCCCCCAGGCCAGGCCGTGCGGGGCGCCCCGGGTGCTGTGCCAACCGACCGCCAGCGTCAGCGCCGAGACCAGCACCGCGGGCGCGGTCAGCTCGGTCACGATCCGGGCGAGCCGCAGGCCGCGGCCGGGTCGTGGCACGGCGGCCGGAGGGGGCTGCCCCGCGCCCGCACCGCCCGATCCGCTCAGCGCCCCGCCTCTGCTCCACCCCCGGGTCGCCGCCCGGGGCCGTACCGTCCGCCTCCGGCTCCCCGACGGGGCCGGGGCCCGCCAGGGATCACCTGCCGTCGACCGTCACCGTACCCGCGACCGGCCGTCCCCGTGGCCGCTCCGACCGGAGCCGGCGGTCGACCCCGGACCGGCGGTCGGACCCGGACCAGCGGTCGACCCCGGACCGGCGGTGGCGCTGGTGGTCGGGGCGTCCGGCGCCGGGGACGCGCTGGGAGCGGAGGTCGCCGTGGGCCCGGGCGGCGGCAGCGAGTGGCTGCTCGTCGGCTCCACCGACGTCGGTTCGTCGGTCGGCGTGGGCGTCGGGCTCGGGCCGGGACTCGGCGGGGGGTCCGGCGACGGACTGGGCGACGGCCGGGGAGACGGGCTCGGCGGGGGCGGCGGTGGGACCGGTCGGCCGCCGGGTCGGGCCGGTGGCGAGGGCTTCGGACGGGCCGCCGGATGGTGCCGCGGCGGCGGGGCCGGCGCCGCGACGACCGGCGTACGCGGGACGGGCGCGACGGTCCACCGGTCGCCCGGGGCCCCCACGGCGGGGGACGGCGTCGACGGTGGGGCCGGCGGCTGCCCCGTCGCCGGCACCGGGATCACCACGGGGCCGATCGAGGGGGTCGGGAGGAACGGCGTGCTGCTGTCCGGCAGGGCGGTGCTGCCGACGGTGGCGGAGCCGGTGGTGATCGCGGCGAGGATCGGCATGGACGCGGTGCCGGCGAGCAGCGCCACCGTCAACAGGTAGCCCCGGGACGGCCCGCCCCAGCCGGGAGCCCGGTGCGCGCCGACCAGGCGACGGTAGCCGCCAGCGGCGCGGTGCCGGCCGAAGAAGGGAGAGGCGGGATCTCGATCTGGCTCGGGCACCACGCACTCCCTTTCGTCGGCTCGGCGCGGACGGGATGGTCCGGGGACCGACCCGAGCGCCCGGGACACCGCCCGGACGCGAGGAAGCGGCAAACCGCCCGACGCGGACGATCCCGCGCCAATCAGCCTGGACCAGTGACGCTGGGTAAGCCAACCCTGCACAGCGTGTCGACACGCGTATGTGGCCGAACGGTGACGAACCACCGCCGGATCGGCCGGGCGTCGATGCAGCGGACACCGGACGCACCGTGCGACGAAGCGGGCCGGCGACACGACGCGGGGAAGGCGCACTGTGGGCGCGCTCACGTGTGATGCGAATATGGACCACGACGGCAACGCAGCCACGACCTCCGCGCACCCTCGCGGCAGGCGCGGCTGGGCGCCGGCGCTCCCGAACCGGGTTCGGCCAGAATCCGGCTCACGCCGCGCGGCAACCCCCACCGGGGCTAGGCGCGGCCGCCAGGAACCCGTCCGGCACCAGCCGGGCAGGCGCACGAGTTGCGCGGCCGGGTGACCCCCCGGTGCCGACGCAGACAGACAGGGAGAGACGGATGGCAAAGGGCGACCCCGGGGTCTCCAGTCGCGGCCGACGGGCCGCACCCCGGTCCAAGAAGGGTGCGACCGGCGACCCGCAGCTGGTGCAGTTACTCACCCCGGAGGGTGAGCGGATCGAGAGCGCGACCGGCCCGGACGGGACGGAGTACCGCGTCGACTTCACCGACGAGGAGTACCGCGGGCTCTACCGCGACCTCGTGCTGGTCCGCAAGCTCGACGCCGAGGCGACCGCGCTGCAGCGCCAGGGCGAGCTGGGCCTGTGGGCCAGCCTGCTGGGCCAGGAGGCCGCGCAGGTGGGCTCGGGGCGCGCGCTTCGTACGCAGGACATGGCCTTCCCGACCTACCGGGAGCACGGCGTCCTCTACTGCCGGGGAATCGACCCGATCATGCCGCTCGGCCTGTTCCGGGGCGTCGACCAGGGCGGCTGGGACCCGAACGAGTTCAAGTTCAACATGTACACGATCGTGATCGGGGCGCAGACCCTGCACGCGACCGGCTACGCCATGGGCGTCCACATGGACGGCAAGACCGGGACCGAGGACGGCGAGGCGGTGATCGCCTACTTCGGCGACGGCGCCACCAGCCAGGGCGACGTGAACGAGGCGTTCGTCTGGGCCAGCGTCTTCAACGCCCCGCTGGTGTTCTTCTGCCAGAACAACCAGTACGCCATCTCCGAGCCGCTGGAGCGCCAGACCCGGGTGCCGCTCTACCAGCGGGCGGGCGGCTTCGGCTTCCCCGGTGTCCGGGTCGACGGCAACGACGTGCTCGCGTCGTACGCGGTGACCCGGCACGCGCTGGACAACGCCCGGCTCGGCCAGGGCCCCAGCCTGATCGAGGCCTACACCTACCGGATGGGCGCGCACACCACCTCCGACGACCCGACCCGCTACCGGATCGCCAGCGAGGTCGAGGCCTGGCAGGCGAAGGACCCGATCGCCCGGATGAAGGCGTTCCTGGAGAAGCAGCAGATCGCCGACGCGGA
Source organism: Micromonospora sp. CPCC 205546 (assembly GCF_036902715.1). Taxonomy (NCBI): domain Bacteria; kingdom Bacillati; phylum Actinomycetota; class Actinomycetes; order Micromonosporales; family Micromonosporaceae; genus Micromonospora; species Micromonospora sp. CPCC 205546. Next base: position 153,389 of record NZ_JBAKHL010000004.1, on the reverse strand, counting down.
CTTCTTCACCGCCGTCGACGAGCAGGCCCGCACCGAGTCGGTGCACCTGCGCGAGCGGGTGCTCGCCATGCCCGACCCGGAGCCGGTGACGATGTTCGACCACGTCTACCCGCACGGGTCTCCCGAGCTCGACGAGCAGCGGGCGCAGTTCACCAGCTACATGGAGTCGTTCGAGGGGAGCGCCCACTGATGGCCACGGAGACGCTCAGCCTCGGCAAGGCCCTGAACACCGGCCTGCGCAGGGCCCTGGAGAACGACCCGAAGGTCGTCATCATGGGTGAGGACGTCGGCAAGCTCGGCGGCGTCTTCCGGATCACCGACGGCCTCCAGAAGGACTTCGGCGACCAGCGGGTGATCGACACGCCGCTCGCCGAGTCCGGCATCATCGGCACCGCGGTCGGCCTGGCCATCCGCGGCTTCCGGCCGGTCTGCGAGATCCAGTTCGACGGCTTCGTCTACCCGGCCTACGACCAGATCGTGTCGCAGGTGGCGAAGATGCACTACCGCTCGCAGGGCAAGGTCCGCATCCCGATGGTCATCCGGATCCCGTTCGGTGGCGGCATCGGCGCGGTGGAGCACCACTCGGAGTCGCCGGAGGCGTACTTCGCCCACACCGCCGGCCTCAAGGTGGTCTCCTGCGCCAACCCGCAGGACGCGTACACGATGATCCAGCAGGCCATCGCCTCCGACGACCCGATCGTCTTCCTGGAGCCGAAGCGGCGCTACTGGGAGAAGGGCCCGGTCGACCTGGACGCCCCGCTGTCCGGTGCGTACCCGCTGCACTCGTCCCGGGTCGTCCGGCCCGGCACGGACGCCACGGTCCTGGCGTACGGGCCGATGGTGCGCACCTGCGTGGACGCGGCGACCGCCGCCGCCGAGGACGGTCGGGAGCTGGAGGTCATCGACCTGCGCTCGCTCTCCCCGCTGGACCTGGGCGCCGCGTACGAGTCGGTGAGGCGCACCGGCCGCTGCGTGGTCGTGCACGAGGCCCCGGGCAACCTGGGCCTGGGCTCGGAGATCGCGGCCCGGATCACGGAGGAGTGCTTCTACTCCCTGGAGTCCCCGGTGCTGCGCGTGACCGGCTTCGACACCCCCTACCCGGCTTCCCGGGTGGAGGAGGAGTACCTGCCCGATCTCGACCGGGTGCTCGACGCCGTCGACCGCACCTTCGGCTGGTGAGCGCCATGTCGCGGATCAAGGAGTTCAACCTGCCCGACCTGGGCGAGGGCCTGGCCGAGGGTGAGATCCTCGCGTGGCTGGTCAAGGTCGGTGACGTCATCGAGCTGAACCAGCCGATCGTCGAGGTGGAGACGGCCAAGGCGGCCGTCGAGATCCCGGCGAAGTGGGCCGGCCAGGTGCAGGCGATCTTCCACCCGGAGGGGAGCACGGTCGAGGTCGGCACGCCGATCATCGCGATCGACACCGACCCGGGCGCCGGGCCGATCGAGGCGTCGACGACCGGTGCGCCGTCCGCCGCCCTGCCCACCCCGTCGGCGGCGTCGCTGGCCGCGGTTCAGGTGGCGCCGGCCGAGGGCGCGGTCGAGCCGGGCCTGATCGGCGGTCCCGCCCCGGGTGGGCGTACCGCCGTGCTGGTCGGCTACGGCCCGCGGACCACGGCGGCCAAGCGCCGCCCCCGCAGGACCGACACCCCACCCACCCCGCCAAGGGCCGTCGATCATGCAGTCGTGGTGGGGGACAAGACGCCCCCAGCCGCCACGATCCCGGCACCACAGGTCCATGATCGACCCAACGGGGGTGGCGGGGGCGGGCCGGTGCTGGCCAAGCCGCCCGTACGCAAGCTCGCCAAGGACCTCGGCGTCGACCTCGCCACGCTGACCGGGTCGGGGCCGCTGGGCTCGATCACCCGCGAGGACGTACAGCGGGCGGCGAGCGGGGCCACGGCGGCGGCCGAGCCGCTCGCGGTCCCGGCGCCGACCGCGGTCGCCGCGAGCTTCGGCGCGGACCGCGAGCAGCGCATCCCGGTCAAGGGGGTACGCAAGCTCACCGCCGAGAACATGTCCCGCTCGGCGTTCACCGCGCCGCACGTCACGGAGTTCCTCACCGTCGACGTGACCCGGGCGATGAAGGCGCTGGACCGCCTGCGCAACCGGCGCGAGTGGCGCGACGTGCGGGTCTCGCCGCTGCTGCTGGTGGCGAAGGCGGTGCTGCTGGCCGTCAGGCGTCACCCGATGGTCAACTCGTCCTGGGCCGGCGACGAGATCGTCGTCAAGGACTACGTCAACCTGGGCATCGCGGCGGCCACCGAGCGCGGGCTGATCGTGCCGAACATCAAGGACGCCGGCCGGCTCTCCCTGCGCGAGCTGGCGGACGCGATGACCGACCTGGTGCAGACGGCCAAGGCCGGCAAGACCTCGCCGGCCGACATGTCCGGCGGCACGCTGACGATCACCAACGTGGGCGTGTTCGGAGTGGACACCGGTACGCCGATCCTGCCCCCGGGTGAGTCGGCGATCCTGGCCTTCGGCGCGGTACGCGAGATGCCCTGGGTCCACAAGGGCAAGGTCCGGCCGCGTCAGGTCACCACGCTCGGCCTGTCCTTCGACCACCGGATCATCGACGGTGAGCTCGGCTCGAAGTTCCTGCGCGACATCGGCGAGTTCCTGGCCGATCCGGAGGCGGCGCTGCTCGCCTGGACCTGACCGGTTCCGACGCCAGCCACGGCCGGTGTGCACGGGTTCACGCCCGGCACACCGGCCGCTTCCGTTGGCCGACGTAAACGTAGGTCAACTAGACCTCCAACCTTTGATTGTTAGGCCCGTGTCCCAGCTCACCTAATAATCGATGGCGATCCGGCCTGCCGTGGGGTTCAATGGAGACATCAAGGGGCTGACAACCGAATAGCCAGGAGGAGAGACCCGTGAGCATGATCGAGCGAATCCGTAACCGCCGCGACGCCAACCGCCGCGCCCGTGCCATCGAGCACGCGCTGCGGTCCGCCAACTCGCCCGCGGTCCGCGAAGAGATCCTCGCCATCGCCCAGCGTCACATGAGCTGACGCCCGCAACCTTCCTCACCTCCTCCAGACCGATGACCCGCCCGGTTCGCCCGGGCGGGTCATCGGCGTTTCGCAGCGGCTGACACCGGGATTCCACCTCGCTCCAGCGCCCGGTACGGTGGGCTTCGGTCGTCGCCCGCCGACCCGGAGCAGTCGAGTCGATAGAAGCCGCTCGACACCATCCGGCCACGGGGAGTGACGGCCGTGCTCCCCGGACGCCCTCGGGCGGCCACCGGATACGGTGCGGGGAGCCGGCACGGCCGGTACACCGGCGACGCCGGCCACCCTGCCGAGCAGACCGATCGGCAGCGGCGGCCGACAGGTGATGGAGGAGGCGCACGCATGACGTCCGAGGGCACGCACCACCCCGGCCAGCAGCCGGACGAGGTGTCGCCGGGCGCCGGCGGACCGGCGCCGTACGGCGACCGCCCGGCACAGCAGGACAACGGATACGGCGCCGGCGCCCCCGACCTGGGCTGGGCGCCCCCGCCTCCGCCAGGTCGTCCGAACCCGCCCGCCTGGGGCGCGCAGGGTGAGCAGCAGCAGCCGGCCCCCGCGTGGGCCGCGCAGGCGCCACAGCAGACCGACCCGGCCCAGCCCGGCCAGTGGGGGCCCCCCGGCGCAGCGCCGCAGCCGGCGTGGCCCGGCGCGCAGGAGCAGGCCGGCGCCGCCCGGACCGCCGGGCAGCCCCCGCACCAGCCGCCGCACGCCGCCCCGGAGCAGCCCGCGTGGGCGCCCGCCGAGCAGGCGTCGCCCGCCTGGGCGCAGCCCGAGCCCGCCGCCCGCGGCGCCGCCCGGGTCCCGCAGCCCGCACCCGCACCAGCAACCCAGCCCTGGCCCGCCCAGGACGACCCCTCCCGCTCCGACGGCTGGAACGCCGACTCCCCTCAGGACCCCGCCGGCGGCTGGACCCCCGCACAGCAGCAGGACGACCCCAACCGCTCCGGCGGCTGGGCCGACGGCAACCAGCAGCAGAACGAGCAGCCCGGCTGGGGGCCCGCCGAGCAGGCGTCGCCCGCCTGGGCGCAGCCCGAGCCCGCCGCCCGCGGCGCCGCCCGGGTCCCGCAGCCCGCACCCGCACCAGCAACCCAGCCCTGGCCCGCCCAGGACGACCCCTCCCGCTCCGACGGCTGGAACGCCGACTCCCCTCAGGACCCCGCCGGCGGCTGGACCCCCGCACAGCAGCAGGACGACCCCAACCGCTCCGGCGGCTGGGCCGGCGGTGACCAGCAGCAGGGCGAGCAGCCCGGCTGGGACGCCGCACCGCCCGCCTCCACCCCGCCCGGCCGGGCCTCCGTGCCGGTGCCCGGCGACGGCGGGCCGCAGCCATGGGGCGCGGCGCCGGAGAACCCGCCGCAGTGGGCCGGCAACGCGCCCGAGCGCCCGGCCGTACCGGACGTCGAGCCGTGGTCGGCGGACGAGGTGTGGGGCCGCGCGGAGTCGGGCGAGTCCGCCCCGGCCCGGGCCGGCAACGGCTGGGAACCGGAGCGGGCCGAGGAGCCGCCGATCTACCAGCCCGCACCGGGGCCCGGCATCTCACCGGCCAACGCCGTGCCGCTCCCGCCGCAGGAGCAGCGGGTGCCCGGAGCCAGCCTGGCCGCCGCCCCGCCGGCCGACTTCGCCCCGCCGGCCGACTTCGCCCCGCCGGCCGACTTCGCCCCGCCGGCCGACTTCGCCCCGCCGGCCCAGTTCGCCCCCGAGCAGTCCGGTCGGGACGGCGGTCTGCCGGCGTACGAGCAGGAGCAGCCGGGCTGGGCCCAGGCCGGCTCCCGGCACGACGAGCCGCAGTCTCCCGCCGGCCCGGTGGTCCCCGCACCGCGCACCTCGCCCGAGGCGGGCGGCCGGGCGGCCGTGGCGTCGCCGGAGGCGGCCGAACCGGCCGCCGGCAGCGTCTCGGCGAGCGCCTCGGTGCCGCTGGCCAGCCGCGTCATGCCGCCCACCGACCAGGCCCTGCGACCGGCCGGCACGTCCGCACCGCAGCCCCGGGTCTACGGCCGCCCGGCCCGGCCCGAGCCGGCGGACGAGCAGGAGCAGGACCACGCGTCGACGCCCCGCTTCGACCAGGGCCAGGACGACCGCTTCGACCAGCGCCCTGCCCCCCGGTTCGACCAGGGCGCGGACCCCCGGCTCGACCAGGGGCAGCACTTCGGTCAGGGCCAGGACAACCGCTTCGACCAGGAGCAGCACTTCGGTCAGGGCCAGGGACCGCGGTACGACCAGGGTCAGGACAACCGCTTCGACCAGGCCCAGGAACCGAGCTTCGAACAGGGCCACGACAACCGCTTCGACCAGCGTCCGGAGGCCCGTTTCGACGACCGGGACCGTGCACCGGGCGGGACCGCCGTCTTCGGCGCGGCCTCCCCGGTGGCGCCCGCCTCGCCGGCCGCGCCCCCGGCCTTCCCGCCGGGCGTGCCGTCCTTCGTCGACGCACCAGCCAGCAACCGACCGGTGAACGGGGTCCGACCGCACGACAGCGCGGAGCGCCCCGCCGACCCCTTTGGTACGCCGGCCGCCGGTGGCCCGGCACCCGGTGGCTACGGCTCCGCCCCGACGAGCGAGCTCGCGCCCGGGGGAGGCTTCCCGCCGGCGTTCCCGCCGCCCCCGCAGCAGCCCGGCCCGTGGGACCAGGGCGGCCCGGAGCAGGAGCAGAACCGCTTCGACTCGTATAAGCCGATCGCGGAGCCGAAGACCGAAGCCCCCACGCCCAAGGTCCGCAACGGTCGGGTGCTCGCCGCGGTGCTCGTCGCGGCGGTGCTCATCCTGGCGGTGCCGCTGGGCCTGCTCATGCTGCTCGGCAAGGTCGGCGGCAAGGACTCGGCCCCGGCGTTCGACCCGGCGGTCGGTAGCTGCGTCAAGAAGTCGGGCGAGACCGCGGCGGCAGCGCAGTGCGGCGAGGCCGACGCCTTCACCGTGGTCTCCAAGGTGGACGCGAAGGACAAGTGCGCCGACCCGACCCAGCCGCACGTGGTGCTCAAGGGCGGCGGGGCCAACCGGGTGCTCTGCCTCAAGCCGGCAGGCCAGTAGCCGACGAAGCGACGGCGGCGGGGTCACGGGAGACCGTGGCCCCGCCGTCGTCTCGGACGGCAGCACCCCGCCAGGACGAGAACCCGGCGGCGCGGACGCCCCGTGCTGTGACGCGGGAACGGAAACGCCCGCCCCCGGGCGTGGGGACGGGCGCTCTCAGGAAGTCTGGTCGGTCAGGCCCGATCGGCGACCCGGGCGACGAAGGCCCGCCAGGCGGCCGGGGCGAAGACCAGGGCCGGGCCGCTCGGGTCCTTGGAGTCCCGAACGCCCACGACGCCGGGGAGATTGTCGGCCACCTCGACGCAGTTTCCGCCGTTGCCGCCGCTCTTCGTGCTCTTGCGCCACTGCGCGCCGGTCAGGTCCATGATCTCGCCGCTTCTCTCAGGAGATTCAGAGTCCGCCCCCGGGGAAGCGCCTCCCCGCGAATGCGTTCCCAACGTCGTTCAAGCGTAACAAGGTCGGATGCCTGGTCCAGGATCTGAGCCTGTGCCGGGCTATCGACATGCGCGACCCGCGTGCCGTCCGGCATATCGGCGATGGTGAACGGCCCGTCCAGCCCCGGATAGCTGGGCGCGTCTGCCGGAACGACGTGCAGCTGCACACTCGGCAGTTCGGCGCACGCGACGAGATACGCGAGCTGAGCTGCCATGAGTGCCCGGTCGTCCCCGACTCGTCTACGTAGGACCCCTTCATCCAGCACCGCGACCAGCAGAGGGCCGCGCTCGCGTCTGAGAATCGCTTGCCGGCTGATCCGCGCGTCGGCGAGATCGTTCATGGCGTCGGCCGTCAGTACACCGCCTGCGAGCGTCGCCCGCGCGTACGCCTCGGTCTGGAGAAGACCGGGCACCCACGCGAGTTCAAACGCGCGCAGGGTGGCCGCCTCCCGCTCGATGTCCACCCACGGCCGGAACCACACCGGCTCACGTCGTCGGCCAACGTCCGGCCACAGGGTGTCCGCATCTCGCCCGAGCAAGTTTGCTACCTGAACGCGGTGCCGGCTCTGTGGAATGTGCCCAGGATTTGCCCAGCGCGCCGCCGTCTTCGGGTGAACCCCTATGTGACCTGCAAGGCTCTCGGCCGTGTGGCCGGCCTCGGCGAGCGCTGCGACAAAGGCGTGATTCATGCCAGCCCTTCCCCGGAACAAATGGGTTGCCCGAAGGAAATTAGACAACGCTGTGTGATTGTCCGGCAACCCTCGGCAGGGTGCTTGTAGACGGTGTGAGCCGGTGGAGGCGATGGAGCCCGCCGGTCGCGCCGCGGGGCCGCCCCGGGCGAGCAGCCGGGGCGGCCCCTTCCACCACCCGCCGAACGAGGGGGAGCCATGCCCGAGGAGAGGCCGAAGGGCGATCCGCCCCCGGCCCGCCCGGTCGTACCCGGGCCGGTCGGTTCGTTCGTCCCGCCGTACCGCAGGCCCGGCCGCGCGAGCGACGACGTCCGCGCCTCGCACCGGTCCGTCCGGCGCAACCCGGGTCCGCGGTGACCGCCCGGACGCCGGCCCCCGTACGGATGCTGCGGGCCGGTGAGGTCCTCAACCTGACCCGGGCCGCGTCCCCGCAGTTCGTGACCCCGATGCGCGTCCGCGTGATCCGTGAGCTCGCCGACCGCTTCCCGCCGTACGGCTGGCTCTGGTTCGAGGGTTACCAGCTCGACGCCAAGGGCCGCGCGGTGGCCAAGCGGGAGCTGTTCGTCCTGCGCGAGGGCCTGGAGTGGGTCGTCACCGCGCCGGCACCGACCCGGCCCGCCCTCTCCCGCCGGGCACCGGCGCGCTCCCGCACGGTGGTGGGCTGATGGCCCGCGTCCGCGCCCACGTCCCCAGCCGGCCCACCTGGCGCTGTGGCGCCTGCGGGGTGGCCTGGCCCTGCTCGACGGCGAAGCTCCTCCTCCTGGCGAGGTACCGCGAGGACCGCGACGCGCTGATGGTCCACCTCGCCGGGCTGTGCGAGGAGGCCGCCGCGCAACTGGCCGAGCTGGACCACGGCAACCCTCCGACGGACCTGACGGCGCGCTTCACCGGCTGGGCCCGCGCCCGCTAGTCCCGACCCGTCTGTCGTCCGGGTCACGGAGTCCGACTAGGCCGGAGCCCGGCATGGCAGGCTGGCGGGCATGGGAACGACAGCGCGCGTACGGGCCCCCGAACTGCGGGGCCGGCAGTGGCTCAACACCGGTGGGCAGAACCTGACCCTGCAGGACCTCCGAGGTCGCATCACCGTGCTGGACTTCTGGACCTTCTGCTGCATCAACTGCCTGCACGTGCTCGACGAGCTGCGCCCGCTGGAAGAGAAGTACGGCGACGTGCTCGTCGTGATCGGCGTGCACTCGCCGAAGTTCGAGCACGAGAAGGACCCGGACGCGCTGGCCGCCGCCGTGGAGCGGTACGGCGTGCACCACCCCGTGCTCGACGACCCCGAGCTGGACATGTGGCAGCAGTACGCGGCCCGTGCCTGGCCCACCCTGTCGGTGATCGACCCCGAGGGCTACGTGGTGGCGACGATGGCCGGCGAGGGTCACGCCGAAGGGCTCGCCCGCCTCATCGACGAGCTGATCGCCACCCACGAGGCGAAGGGCACCCTGCACCGGGGCGACGGCCCGTACGTCCCGCCGGCCGAGCCGGAGACCACGCTGCGCTTCCCGGGCAAGGCGGTGCTGCTGGAGAACGGCAACCTGCTGGTGTCCGACTCGGCCCGGCACTCGCTGGCCGAGCTGGCCGGCGACGGCGAGACGCTCCTCCGTCGGATCGGGGCAGGCACCCGGGGCCGGGCCGACGGTCCGGCCGGGGCGGCCACCTTCTCCGAGCCGCAGGGGCTGTGCCTGCTGCCGGCGCACACCGCCGAGGTGGCCGGCTACGACCTCGTCGTCGCCGACACGGTCAACCACCTGCTGCGCGGCGTACGGCTGGCGGACGGCGAGGTGGTGACGGTCGCCGGCACCGGCCGACAGTGGCGCTCGACGGTCGACGACCACTCCCACGACGCGCTCGCCGTCGACCTCTCCTCCCCCTGGGACCTGGCCTGGTACGACGACAGGGTCGTCATCGCGATGGCCGGCATCCACCAGCTCTGGTGGTTCGACCCGGTGAGGCGCACCGCCGGCATGTACGCGGGCACCACTGTCGAGGCGCTGCGCGACGGCCCGCTGGGCGAGGCGTGGATGGCGCAGCCGTCCGGCCTCTCCGTCTCCGCCGACGGCGCCCGGCTCTGGGTGGCCGACAGCGAGACCAGCGCGGTCCGCTACGTCGAGAACGATCTCATGGGAACCGCCGTCGGGCAGGGGCTCTTCGACTTCGGGCACGTCGACGGGCCGGCGGCGGAGGCGCTGCTCCAGCACCCGCTGGGGGTGTGCGCGCTGCCGGACGGCTCGGTGCTGATCGCCGACACGTACAACGGGGCGGTGCGCCGCTTCGACCCGCAGAGCGACCGGGTGTCGACGGTCGCCGACGGGCTCGCCGAGCCGAGCGACCTGGTGCTCACCCCCGCCGGCGAGGTGCTGGTGGTGGAGTCCGCCGCGCACCGGCTGACCCGGCTGGCGCCCGGCGCGCTCTCGGCGGCCGGCGCGAGCACCGTCGACGGTCCCCGGCACCGCACCGAGCGCAAGCCCACCGACGTGGCGGCCGGCGAGGTGACCCTGGACGTGATCTTCACTCCCGCGCCGGGGCAGAAGCTCGACGAAACGTACGGACCGTCGACGCGGCTGGTGGTGTCGGCGTCGCCGCCGGAGCTGCTGGTGGAGGGGGCCGGGACCGGCACCGAGCTGTCCCGCCGGCTGGTGGTCGACGGCAGTGTGGCCGGCGGGGTGCTCCAGGTGACCGCGCAGGCGGCGACCTGCGACGCGGACGTCGAGCACGCGGCCTGCCACCTGACCCGGCAGGACTGGGGCGTCCCGGTCCGGGTGGTCGAGGGCGCCGCCGCCCGGCTTCCGCTGGTGCTCAGGGGGCTCGACGACGCCTGACGTCACGCGAACGGGGTGAGCGTCACCCCGGCGTCGATCAGGGCGGCGCGGACCAGTTCGGCGCAGCGGACCGCGCCGGGGGTGTCGCCGTGCAGGCAGATCGACTCGACCGGGCACGGGACGACGCTGCCGTCGACCGCGACGACGGTCCGCTCGGTGGCCATCCGCACGGCCCGGGCTGCCACCTCCTCCGGGTCGGTCACCAGCGCGCCGGGGGCGGTGCGCGGCACCAGCGAGCCGTTGGGCAGGTAGCCCCGGTCGGCGAAGCCCTCGGCGACCACCCGCAGCCCGGCGCCCTTGGCGAGCTGCGCGAGGACCGAACCGGGCAGGCAGAGCAGCGGAAGCTGGTCGTCGTAGCCGCCGACCGCGGCGACCAGCGCCGCCGCCTGGACCTCGTCGCAGGCCGCGGCGTGGTAGAGCGCCCCGTGCGGCTTCAGGTAGCGGACCCGGGTGCGGAACAGCCGGCAGAACGCCTCCAGGGCCCCGAGCTGGTAGGTGACCTCGTCGCGCAGCTCCGCGAAGGCGTACGCGATGTGCCGCCGGCCGAAGCCGGCGAGGTCCCGGTAGCCGACCTGCGCGCCGACGGCCACCCCGCGCTCGGTGGCGCCCTCGCAGACCCGGCGCATCGTCGACGCGTCGCCGGCGTGGAAGCCGCAGGCGACGTTGGCGGAGGTGACGAGGCCCAGCAGCGCGGCGTCGTCGCCGAGTCGCCAGATGCCGAATCCCTCGCCGAGGTCAGCGTTGAGGTCCATGGAACCTGACCGTAGTCCCTGGGCGGGCCTGCGCGAGCGGGGTCACGTCGTCCACCACCCCGACGACGGGGTACCCGCCGGTGGTCGGATGGTCCGCGAGGAAGATCAGCGGTTGGCCGTCCGCCGGCACCTGCACCGCGCCGAGCACGATGCCCTCGCTGGGCAGTTCCCCGGCCACCGCGCGCGGCAGCGCCGCGCCGGTGAGTCGCGCGCCGACCCGGTTGCTGACCGGGCTCACCGCGTACGCGCTGCCGAACAGCCGGTCCAGCGCGGCGGCGGTGAACCAGTCGTCGCGGGGGCCGAGGCGCAGGGTCAGCCGCAGCTCGGTCGGGGTGGACGCCACGACGGTGACGTCCACGCCGGCGGGCGGTCCGGTCGGTGCGCCCAGGGGCAGCCGGTCGCCGTCGCGCAGGGGCCGCGGGCCGAGCCCGGAGAGGGTGTCGGTGGCGCGGCTGCCGAGCACCGGCTCGACGGCGATGCCGCCACCGATCGCGAGCCAGTTGCGCAGGCCGTCGCGGGGCGGACCGATGCGCAGCACTCCGCCCGCCGGCACCGACAGCGCCAGGCCCACGTCGCCGGGGCGGTCGTCGACCCGTACGGCGGCGTCGGCCCCGGTCACGGCGACGGCCGCCGCCCGAAGGAACCGCAGCTCGCAGCCCGTCATCGTGATCTCCAGGCCGGCGGCGGACTCCGGATTGCCGACGAGCCGGTTCGCCAGCCGCAGCGCCGCCGGGTCGAGCGCGCCCGACCGGGGTACGCCGAGGTGCGCCCAGCCGGCCCGGCCCAGGTCCTGGACGGTGGTCAGCGCCCCGGCGCGGCGCACCTCCACGGCGGCGGTCACGCGGCCACCAGGCGTACCCGGGTGCCCGGGGTGAGCCGGGCCGGTGGGTCGGCGTGCACGTCGAAGAGGCCCATCCCGGTGCGCCCGACCAGCAGCCAGCCGCCGGGCGAGGCCGCCGGATAGATCCCGGCGTACGGGCCGGCCAGCGCGACCGAGCCGGCCGGCACCCGGGGGCGGGGGGTGGGCAGCCGGGGCACCGCCAGTTCGGCGGGGAGCCCGGTCAGATAGGCGAACCCGGGGGCGAAGCCGCAGAAGGCCACCCGGAACCGGGTACGCCGCAGCCGGTCGACCACCGCCGGCACGTCCACGCCCCAGTGGTCGGCGACGAGGGCGAGGTCCTCCCCGTCGTACGTCACCGGAACCTCGACCAGGCAGCCGCCGGTTGCCGGATCGTCCGCGTCGGCGGCGGCCGACCCGCCTGTGGCCGGCGCATCTGCGGCCGGCGCGTGAACGGTCGGCGCCTCGGCGGTCGGCGCGGCGGTCGGCGCGGCGGTCGGCGCGCCAGGGGTTCCCGGTGTGCCCGGCCGGGGCCGCCAGGCGGCGATGCGGGCGGCCGTCGTGGTCGGATCCGCCACGCCGTCGAGCAGGACGGTGGTGGCCGCCGGCACGATCTCGACGGCGGTCAGCTCGCCGCGTTCACGCCGCCGCCACAGCTCGGCCCGCCACGCCTGGACCTGGTCGGTGTCGGCGCAGTCGATCAGCAGGGCGTGTGCGCCGACGGGTCGGATCCGCATCCCGCCATACTCCCCGACTCGCACGCGGCACCAGGGTCGGTCGACCGCCGTCCCACGTGACCGGATGCACTACTTGAAAGTAACCTACGGTGTCGTAACCTAAGGGCGTGACCACCTCCGCACCGCTTCGACTCAAGCCGGTCGACATCGGTAAGCCCCGGATGCGCGGCTGGCTGCACACGTACGCGTTCTTCGTCGCCCTGCTCTGCGGCATCGTGCTCTGCGCGATCGCCGCCACCCGGCCCGGCTCGGCCCCGCTCGTCAGTTGCCTGATCTACAGCGTGACGGTGTGCGGGCTCTTCGGCACCAGCGCGCTCTACCACCGGCGGGTGTGGTCCGAGCGCGGCTACCAGATCATGCGCCGGTTGGACCATTCGATGATTTTCGTGTTCATCGCCGGCACCTACACGCCGTTCTGCGTACTGCTGCTGCGCCCCCGCCCGGCCGCGATCATGCTGGCGCTGGTCTGGGGCGGCGCGCTCGCGGGCGTGGCGCTCAAGCTGGTCTGGCCGCACGCCCCGCGCTGGGTCTCCGCGCCGCTCTACCTGGCGCTCGGCTGGGTCTCGGTCGCGATGCTGCCCGACATCCTGCACCAGGGCGGCGTCACGGCGCTGGTGCTGCTCAGCGCGGGCGGCGCGATCTACAGCGTGGGCGCGGTCTTCTACGCGCTTCGCCGGCCCAACCCCTGGCCCACCGTCTTCGGCCACCACGAGTTCTTCCACGCCTGCACGCTGGTGGCGGCGCTCTGCCACCACATCGCCATCTACTTCGCCCTCTTCGCCTGACGGACGGGACACGCACCGGGGGCCCCGCCGCGTGGCGGAGCCCCCGGAAGAAGCGGTCCGGACGTCAGACGGTACGGCGCGGTCGCCGCACCTCGCGGTACTCCTCCACGACCCGGTCGTCCTGCACCGGCACGACCTGCTCGGCGACCACCCGCTCACCCCGCGCGGGGGCGACCACGGTCCGGCGGCGCGAGTTCCAGAAGTGGAGGGTGAGCAGCAGGCCGGCCACGCCGGCGAGCATCAGCACCCAGCCGACCACGGCCAGGTTGAGCCAGCCGAGATCCGCCTCCACGGCGAACGCGAAGATCGCACCCAACGCGATCAGGAAGATACTGCCACCAAAGCCCATCTCGTCGCCTCCTCGGCTGTCCCTGGCGTTTCCCTCCGCCGCGGCCATCGGTGAGCGTTGCGGCATCCATCGACTTACCCAGGCGCTGTGATCGCCAATCGGGCAAGCTGGGGACATGAAGGACGCCTCCGCCCAAGGACGCACGCTGGTGCTGCTCCGGCACGCCAAGGCCGAGCCGCCCGGGGAGACACCCGACGTACGGCGCCCTCTGGCCACGCGGGGTCAGGCCGACGCGGCGGCGGCCGGCGCGTGGCTGGCCAAGCACGACCTGCTGCCGGACGTGGTGATCTGCTCGACCGCCCGACGCACCCGCGAGACCTGGCACGGCGTGGCGATGGGCATGACCGGATCGCCGCCCGAGGGCGGTTCGGCCGGCCCCGCCCCCGTGGTGCGCTACGAGTCCGACGCGTACGACGCACACCCGGAGGACCTGCTGGGGCTGATCCGGAACGTGGACCCGCCCGCCCGTACGGTGCTGCTGATCGCCCACAACCCGGGCATCTCGCTGCTCTCGGCGCTGCTCGATCCGGAACGCGCGGACCAGGACGGGATGCGCACCAGCGACCTGGTGGTGCACCGCCCTGAGGTCGCCTGGTCGGAACTCGGCCCGAACAGGGCCCCGATCTTCGACCGGCACACCGCACGCGGCTGAGCCACCCGCCGGTGCGTGGCGGGTGGCTCAGGGTGGCGGCTCAGGACGGTGGCGCCGTCGGCGGCGGCGGATCGGGCGGCGGTGGCATCATCGCGGTCGGGTGCGAGAGCCGGTTCTCCTCGACGATCAGGGTCCGCGCCCGCTTGCGACGGTCCTGCCAGAACCAGAGCGTGGTGAGCAGGACGCCCAGCCCGGCCAGGATGAACACCCAGCCGACCGCGCGCAGGTCGACCCACCAGACGTTGGCTCTGATGGCGAAGGTCAGGATCGCGCCGATGGCGATCAGGAAGATTCCGCTACCAATGCCCATGTGCGCTGCACTCCCCCGTGCGGTGGCTCTGGGCGTGCTCTGACGTGGCCTCGCGACGGTTACCCGCCACACCGCCCGACTACCCGGATGGCACCCGCGAATAGCCGGGCGAGGCCGTCCCGGCGGCTTGCGATGTCCCAGCCGGCCGCCCCGCACACCCGGCGGCCGACTGCGGAGAGTGACTAAGCGTCAAATGCGCGTTCGCAACAGAGCGTAGCGACACCTGCCGAGCACCCGCCGACGCGTCAATCGGACATAGCATCCCTTCCTTCGCGGATGGTCGCGATCCACGGCCACCACCGCCACTACCCCGCAGACGCTTTGCTCTGCAGCCGCGGACGCAACAGTCACCGGCCGTCGCTGGTGCGTCCGCGGCTGCAGAGCAAAGCGCCGTGAGGGATGGAGGGGAGGGACAGGCGTTGATGACGCTACGTAATTTTTCGTTGCTGTGGCCGGCGGCGGCAGTGCCTCGGGCTGCCGCGGAGAGCCGGTGATGCGGTGCAGCGCCAGGTCCGAGGCCAGCGCCCAGCGGGGAATCACCGCCCGGCCCGGGGCCAACGTCCGGCCCGGGGCCAACGTCCGAGGCGGGGGCCAACGTCCGAGGCGGGGGCCAACGTCCGAGGCGGGGGCCAACGTCCGAGGCGGGGGCCAACGTCCGAGGCGGGGGCAGCGTCCGACGCAGGGGCTAGCGTCCGGTGCGGGGCCAGCCGCCGGCAGGGCCCAGTGCCCAGCGCGCGCCCCGCGGCCGGTGCGGCCGAGGACCGACGCCGGCCGGGGGGCCACCGCCCACCGGCCGTCGTGCCGATCACCGCCGGATCCTCCCCGACGCCACCGCCGCGCCCTGAGGCGCTACGGCGTACCTCAGAAGGCCTCCTCCGGGAGGTCCATGATGTCCAGGTCGGTGCCCTCGACGATCCGCCGGTCGGCGCCAATGCGGGGCAGCACCTCGCGGGCGAAGAACCGGGCCGCGGCCACCTTGCCGGTGTAGAACGCCTTGTCGGCTGCGGAGAGCTCGCCGGCCAGGGCCTTCAACGCCACGTCGGCCTGCTTCTGCAGCAGCCAACCGACGACCAGGTCACCGATCGCCAGCAGGAAGCGGCGGCTGCTCAGGCCGACCTTGTAGAGCGACCGGGTGTCGCCGCCCTGCGCCTCGCCGAGCCAGCCGGTCATCACGCCGACCATGCTCTGGATCTCGGCGAGCGCCTTGCCCAGCGCCTGCCGCTCCTCCTTGAGCTGGCCGTTGCCCGCCTCGGTGGCGATGAACTCCTGGATCTCGCCGGCGACCGCCATCAGGGCCTTGCCGTTGTCCCGGACGATCTTGCGGAAGATGAGGTCGAGGCTCTGGATCGCCGTGGTGCCCTCGTAGAGAGTGTCGATCTTGGCGTCCCGGACGTACTGCTCCAGGGGGTAGTCCTGGAGGAAGCCGGAGCCGCCGAAGGTCTGCAGCGACTCGTGGCCGAGCAGCTCGTACGCCCGCTCCGAGCCGACGCCCTTGACCAGCGGGAGAAGCAGGTCGTTGACCCGCTTGGCGAGCTTGGTCCCCTTCTCGTCGCCCGCAGCCTCGGCGATGGCAACCTTGTCCTGCCAGGTGGCGGTGTAGCAGACCAGGGCGCGCAGGCCCTCGGCGTACGACTTCTGCAGCATCAGCGAACGGCGCACGTCCGGGTGGTGGGTGATCGTGACGCGCGGCGCGGTCTTGTCCGCCATCTGGGTCAGGTCGGCGCCCTGCACCCGGCTCTTGGCGTACTCCAGGGCGTTCAGGTAACCGGTCGAGAGGGTGGCGATGGCCTTGGTGCCGACCATCATCCGGGCGCTCTCGATGATCATGAACATCTGCCGGATGCCCTCGTGCTTCTCGCCCAGCAGCCAGCCCTTGGCCGGTACGCCGTGCTCGCCGAAGGTCAGCTCGCAGGTGTTGGAGACCTTCAGGCCCATCTTGTGCTCGACGTTGGTGGCGAAGACGCCGTTGCGCTCGCCCAACTCGCCGGTGTTCTCGTCGAAGTGGTACTTCGGCACCACGAAGAGGGACAGGCCCTTGGTGCCCGGGCCGCCGACACCCTCGACGCCGACCGGACGGGCCAGCACGTAGTGGACGATGTTGTCGCTCAGGTCGTGCTCGGCGGACGTGATGAAGCGCTTCACGCCCTCGATGTGCCAGGAGCCGTCGGGCTGCGGGATGGCGCGGGCCCGGCCGGCGCCCACGTCCGAGCCGGCGTCCGGCTCGGTGAGCACCATCGTGGAGCCCCACTGCTTGTCGACGAAGAGCTTCGCCCACTTCTTCTGCTGCTCGGTGCCCTCGACCTGCAGCACGTGCGCGAAGGACGGGCCGGAGGCGTACATCCACACGGCGGCGTTGGAGCCGACGATCAGCTCGGCGAGCGACCACACCAGGGCCCGGGGCGCGTTGCTGCCCTCCAGCTCGGTCGGGAGCTCCAGCCGCCAGAACTCGGAGTTCATGTACGCCCGGTAGGACTTCTTGAACGACTCCGGCAGCGGCGCGGTGTGCGTGGCCGGGTCGAAGACCGGCGGGTTGCGGTCGCTGTCCGTGTAGCTGGCGGCCAGGTCCTCGCGGGCGAGGCGGTCGACCTCGGCGAGGATGTCGCGGGCAGTGTCGACGTCCAGGTCCGTGTACGGCTCCTGGTTGAACGCCTGGTCCGCCCCGAAGACCTCGAAGAGGTTGAACTCGAGGTCCCGAAGGTTGCTCTTGTAGTGGGTCATGCTCGCTGGCCCCGCTTCCGGACAGGTGTTACCGATCAGTAACCCCGACTGTATTACCGATGGGTAGGCAGCGACAAGCCGATCTCGAAAGTGACGCCGATTACACACCTCCCGTTCGGGTTGCGAACGGGCCTCTCACGCCCCCTTCGGGGCAGGGCGGATCAGCCCTCGGCCGCGCCGACCTCCCAGCTCGGCACGGCCACCGTCGCGGCGCCGCGCGAGCCCGTGTACTCCATCAGGACCAGGGCGATGTCGTCGTCGAGCCGGCCGTGCACCCACTCGACGAGGGCGGTCTCCAGCGAGGCGAGACCGTCGCCGACGGTGCCGTGCCCGAGCAGCCGCCAGGCCCGGTCGGCGGTCGGGAAGAACTCGCCGTCCCGGCGCGCCTCGCCGAGCCCGTCGGTGAAGAGCAGCAGCCGGTCGCCGGGCTCCAGCCGCTCGACCCGCGGGCGTACCACCGGCATGAAGCCCAGCGGCGGGGCGGGGGCCGGCGGTTCGAGCGGGATGACGGCCCCCCGGCGCAGCAGCAGCGGCGGCGGGTGGCCGCAGTTGACGATGGTGAGCGTGCCGCCCCGCTCCTCGACCAGCGCCGCGGTGACGAAGTCCTCGTCGCCCACGCTGCGGGCCACCGCCCGGTCCAGGTCGGTCACCACGGCCCGCAGGTCCGCCCGCTCGTACGCCACGTGCCGGTACGAGCCCAGCACGATGCTGGCGAGTCGCACCGCGTCGAGGCCCTTGCCCCGCACGTCGCCGATGATCATCCGCACCCCGTACGGCGTGTCGACCGCCTCGTACAGGTCACCGCCGATCTCGGCCGTGGCGGTGGACGAGATGTACCGCGCCGCCACCGAGAGGGTGCCGACCTGTGGACCGAGCGGGCGCAGCACGGCCTGCTGGGCGACCGAGGCGAGCCGGGACAGCTCGGCGATCCGCTCGGCCTGGCGCTGCCGTACGGCTGCCGTGGCCACCGCGATCGCCGTGCCCAGCGCGATGCCCGCGACGGCGACGGTCGTGGGCAGCGCCACGGTCTCCTCGCCGAGCGCGAAGCCGGCGCCGAGGGCCGTGGCGGCCACACCCACGCCGAGCACGATCCGCCACGACGCCAGCGCCGCGGTCAGGAACGGCGCGGCCACCATGAGCGCGATGTAGTTCGCCGGGCGGCCGTCGGCCAGCTCCACGGCCGAGACGATCGCGAGCAGGACGAAGGCCGCGCCGAGGCCGGCGCGGGATCCGGGGCTCAGTGGGCCGGGGCCCGACTGGAAGGGTCGCGTGCGTACGAGGGACAGCATGCCTGATGGACGTGAGCGGGTGAATGAACCTGGCCCGTCGTCCGAGGATGTTCTGCCCACCCGGGCCGGGTCACCGGGCCGATCGCCACCCGACGGGCGCTCAGCCCAGCACCTCATAGCGGACCTCGACGTGCCCGGCGTCGAGCGGGGCGATGTCGGCGAACGCGGCCCGGGACAGGTCCAGGCAGCGCCCGGCGATGAACGGGCCGCGGTCGTTGACGCGTACCGTCACGGACTTGCCGTTGGCCGGGTTGGTGACCCGGACCCTCGTGTCGAACGGCAGGGTCTTGTGCGCGGCGGTCAGCGCCGACGGGTCGAAGTTCTCACCGTTGGCGGTGAGCTGCCCCTCCGAGTAGAACGACGCGCCGCACGAGCCGCTGTCGACCACCGGGCGGGCGGTGCTGCTCTTCTTCGTCGCGCTGGGCTTCGGCGCGGCGGTGCGCGGCTTGCTCCGGGATGGCGCCTGCGCGGACCGGGCGGCCTTCGGGCTGGCGGTCGCGCTCGGGGACGCGCTGGCGCTCGGCGACGCGGTGGCGCTCGGCGGGACGGCCGGCGAGCTGGGGGCGGTGCTGGTCGGCCGGCCGGTGGGCGCGAGGTCGGCCGCTGTCGGCCGGTCGGCCTGCGCGCCCGAGGTCAGCTGGACGGCGCCGACGGTGCCCCCGACGGCGAGGGCGACCCCGACCGCCGCGGTGGCCGCGATGGCGGCCGGCGAGGAGAACATTCGGGTACGGGAGTGCCTGCCAGCCACCGGTGCGGTCCTTTCGTCTTCCGAGCAAATCGGGTCGGACCGTAACGAGAGAAGCACTTCCGAAGTCAACGTGATCACGGGGGTATGACCGTAATTGCGGTGATACGTGTAGCCGATCATCCGATCCGAGGTGGGCCAGGCGGCCGGGTGCGGGCGGCCCGGGTGCGGGGCGGAGTGCCCGCGGGCGGTTCCTGTGGCGCAGGATGGGCCCATGCCCTCCGAGCTGAGCGGACGTCTCGCCGCGCTGGTCAGGTGGATCGATCCCGGCCCGGGCGCCAGCCACCTGGTCAGCGACGTCTCCGGGTGGTGGCGGGACCCGGAGGTCCTCGCCCGGCTGGGACCGGCCCTCGTGGACCCGTTCCGGGCCGCCCGGCCGACGGTGGTCGTCTCGCCGGCGGTCACCGGTTACCTGCTCGGTCCGCTCGCCGCTACGGCGCTCGGCGTCGGCTTCGTGCCGGCACACAAGCCGGGTGACGGCAGGCTGCCCGCCGGCCCGCTGACCTGGGCGCGGAGCCCGCCGGACTTCCGGGGCCGGCGGGTCGACCTGGCCGTACGGGAGCACGGCCTCGACCGGGGCGACCGGGTGCTCGTGGTGGACGACTGGGTCGCCACCGGCGCCCAGATCCGCGCGCTCTACGAGATCTGCGCCGCGCGGGGGGCGCAGCCCGTCGGCACCGCCACGGTCGTGCTCGACTGCCCCCCGGCGGTCGCCGCCGAGCTGCGCGTCCGGGGGCTCGTGGACGGTGCCGACCTCACCTGAGCGGGCTCCCCGTCGACCGGGTGCCTCCGCCGGGCGGACCGGCGGGACGGGACGGAGATGCGGCGGGTGGTCGGCGGCGCCGGTACCGTCGGCAGGATGTGGCCTCGGATCGGTGGACTGCGCACCCTCGCCCTCGGCACCCCCGGTGAGCTGCGCACGCGGCTCAATACCCTGGCGCTCGCCGGCGTGAAGACGGCGACCGCCGGGCTGACCCGCGAGTACGCCGAGGAGGGCGAGGAACTGGAGCACGTCGGCGAGCGGCTGGCCCTCGTCGACGACGAGGACGCGCTGGTCGGCGTCGTGGAGGTCACCGGCGTCGAGGTGGTCCGCTTCGCGGACGTGCCGTGGGACTTCGCCCGATCCGAAGGGGAGGGTGACCGCTCCATCGAGGAGTGGCGCGCGGGTCACGCCGCCTACTGGGCCGGGGTGGGCACCCCCGTCACCGACGACAGCGAGGTCGTCTGCATCCGATTCCGACTGGTCTCCGGCGGCGACGGCGGGATCGCCACCGGAGACCTAGGCACCTGAGGCACGCCGGCTCGACGCGTCCGCCGGCCGGCGGGGCTGACGCCTCCGGCACCACGTACGCGCGGGAGGCGCCCGGTCAGGCGCGACGCAGCTCGGGCAGCAGACCGGTGGCGACGTCCACCAGGACGGCCTCGTCACCGGCGTACCAGCTGCTGGCCCTGGGCCAGTGGGTGACCACGTCGGTGAAGCCGAGGGCGGCGGCCCGGGCGACCTGGTCGGCGAAGAACTCGGCGCTGCGCAGCGAGAAGACCGGCGCGGAGTCGAGCGAGAGATAGCGGTCCAGGGTGCCCGGGTCACGACCGGCCGTCGCGAGCGTCGCGTCCATCCGGGCGGCGGCCCCGGCCACCCCGTCCCACCAGCTCTCCAGCTCCTCCACCGCCGGGCCGGTGGTGACCCAGCCCTCGCCGAAGCGCGCCGCCAGCCGCATCGACCGGGGCCCGTTGGCGGCCATCACGAACGGCACCCGGGGCGCCTGCACGCAGCCCGGGTTGTTCCGGGCGTCCACGGCGGTGAACCACTCCCCGCGCCAGGTGGTGCCGTCCTCGCGGAGGATGAGGTCGAGCAGCTCGGTGAACTCGGCGAACCGGTCGACGCGCTGGCGCGGCGGCAGCGTCTCCCCGCCCAGCACGGCCGAGTCGAAGCCGATCCCGCCGGCACCGAGGCCGAGCAGCAGCCGCCCGCCGGAGACGTCGTCGAGCGCGGTGACCTGCCGGGCGAACGCCGCCGGGTGTCGGAAGTTCGGTGAGGCGACCAGCGTGCCGAGCCGGATCCGGGAGGTCATGGTCGCGGCGGCGGTCAGCGTGGTCACGGAGTCGAACCAGGGCCCGTCGACCAGGTCCCGCCAGCCCAGGTGGTCGTACGTCCAGGCGTGGTCGAAGCCCCACTCGTCCGCCTGCCGCCAGCGGCGTCGCGAGTCGGCCCAGCGCTGGTCGGGAAGGATCACGATGCCAATCCGCATGCTCGCCAGCCTAGGACCGGCACCGTCCCACCGTCGGCCCCGGCACGGGTCTTGACCATATATCGATGATCTGAATATCGTGTCGTCCGTGACCGCGATGCGTGAGCCGACCTTCCTGATCCTGACCGCGCTGGCCGGCGGTCCACGGCACGGTTACGGCATCATCCGGGAGGTCACCGCGCTGTCCGCGCAACGCGTCACCCTGCTGCCGGGCACCCTCTACGCCGCGCTCGACCGGCTGCACGCGCAGGGACTCGTCGCGCCCGACCGCGAGGAGACCGTCGACGGCCGGCTCCGCCGCTACTACCGACTCACCCCGGACGGGATCCGCGCCCTGGACGCCGAGACCGCCCGGCTGCGCCAGCTCACCACCGCCGCCGAGACCCGGCTGCGCGCTCTGCGTCCCGGCACCGCCTGACCGCCGCCGCACCCGCACCACCGCACCCGCACGTCGGCGCACCCGGCATCACGCGCACCCGCAGCACCGGACGCGGGTCGGCACCCCCGCACCGCCTCCCCGCCCCGGAGGACCGGCCCACCATCGTCCGCCTCACTCGCACCGGTCCGCCGGCGCGTACCGATCGGAAGGGACAGCCATGCCGCCCACCGGCGACCCCCTCGCCCGCCGCTACCGGCGGCTGCTGTTCTGCCACCCCCGCGCCTACCGGCGGGCCCGGGCCGACGAGATGGTCGGGGTCCTGCTGGACGCGGCGCCCCCGGGCCGCACCCGGCCCACGGCGCGCGAGGCCGCCGACCTGATCCGGCACGGCCTGCGCTGCCGGCTGGGACGACCGGCCAGCCGTACGGTCGGCGTCTGGGCCACCCTCGCCGCCGTCATCTGCGGCCTGTTCACCGCCGCCCTCGCCACCCGGGCCGCCTGGGAGACCTCTGCTCCGCCGCCCGGCCGGGCCGAGACCGCCGCCGTCTTCGCCGCCGTGCTGCCCGGTCATGACCTCGGCGACGTCGACCTGGCGCCGGCGCTCTTCACCTTCTACAGCCAGCCGCTGACCGTGCGGGCGCTCGACAACCTGCTGCTGGGCGACGGCGGCGAATACCAGCGGAGCGAGGTCGTGGCCGGCACCGCCGGCACGCCCCGGATGTCCGCCGACGAGACGCTCGCGCTGGCACAGCGGCGCCTGCGCGAGACCGGCTGGCAGACGTACGCCCCGACGGTCCACAGCTATCCGGGCTGTGTCGACAAGACGTGCGCCCCCGCCGTCACGATCACCGACACCACCCTGCTCGCCCGGCGCGGCGACACCGTCCTCCAGCTCCATGTCGCCTCCCCGCCCGCGCCCGACGGCAGCAACCTGTCGCTGACCCTGAACCGGTCGGCTCCACCGGCCGTGCTGCCGGCCGGTATCGCCGGCGGCCTGCTCGGAGCGGCCCTCGGCTGGCTGGTCTTCGGGTGGGCCAGCCGACGCACCGAGGCGGCCCACCCCGCCCGGGGAGCCGTCAGCGTCCTGCTCGCGATCACCCTGTTCCTCTGGTGGGCGCCCGTCCTGCTGACCGTCCCGAGCCTGCTCCGGCACCACCGCGCCGAGCCGCACCCGGCGTGGCACCCGCTCTGGGAGTGGCTCGGTCAGCCGGCGGCCTCGCTGCTGTTCGTGGTGGGCGCGGCCAGCGCGCTGCTCGGGCTGGCGCTGGCCGCCGTGCCCCGGCGCACCCCGCTGCCGACGGCCGCCGTCGGCTGATCTCCCGGGACATCGCCCGGGGGCGTGATGGTGGGGGTGGGTGACGATCAGCCCTGGAGGGTGCCGGTCGGCTCCGGCGCTGCGCCGCAGTGCGACAGCAACGACGAAGCCGACCCTGTGCTGATCAGCGCTACACCCTCCGCCGCGCTCGCGGATCGGTACCGAACGTGCGGGCGGCGATCTCCCCAGCCGCGAAGCCACCGATACCGGCGCCCGCAGCGGCCTCCGTGAGGGTGGCACCCTGCAGATAGATCAGCGCGCCGAACGCGGTCACGGCGAAAGCCACGACGATCGTGGGCAGCGGACCGGCGTCGGCGACGATGCGCCGCGCGACCTGGCCGCCGATGAGGGCCAGACCGCCCGCACCGATCAACGATTCCTGCAGGGTGTGCCCGGTCAGCAGGAGTCCGGCAGCACCGCCGAGCACCAGAACGACAGCGGCAACCGCGGTCCAGGTGCCGCTGTCGCGCTGAACCGGCGTGTTCTGACTCGACATCGGGTCGGAGGGCGACAGGTCTTCTGTACCGGCCGGTGGTTCGGCCATGCTCGCCATGTGGGTCCCCTCGGGATCCAGGAGGGGCGTCCACCTCGATCGTGAGCGCGATGCGGTAGACGCCCCTGAGCCTTGCCGACGCGGTTGCGTCAGCACAGAAATGGCACCACGTCCGAGTGGATCTCCAGAAGACGTGCAATTTCCTGGCTGCAGACTTCCCGCCGTCGGACGGACGGATCGGAAGTTCCTCGCAGTTGGACGATCGGGAACTTCGCCTCAGTCTCGTCGCTGACCTGTCAGAACCTCGTTGGCAGCCACCCCAACGCATGATCGAGCCGACCGAATTCACCGCGTCCGGGAGATCTGAGAGACACTCACTTCCGCTTGCCGGGAAGTGGCTGCCTGCCATCCAGCCACCAGCGACTCGTCGGCTTCAAATTCCCCAGAGGATGGATGTTGTCCGTTATGCGCTGATCGATGCACCCAAACATTTCCTTGTGGCCGGAAGTTGACTGCCTTCACCCGGATCGCCCCTGTAAACATACGGTCGTGAACCCCCTGAGGCAGCCCGCAAACCCTTTGAGCAAGGCGCTCCGTGAGCTCATGGAGAGTCGACACGGCAAGGGGTACGGCTCGATGCGGCGCCTGGCGGACAAGGTCCAGGAAGCCACCAAGAGGCCAGACCCGTACAAGCTGATCAGTCGCCAGCTCGATGGCAGGCCCAAATGGCAGCTCGTTGAATGGGTTCTCGATCACTGCGCCCCGGATGACGCCGAAGAAGGTTGGCGCGAGCGCCAGGTCGAACGCCTTGCCGGCATCTACTACTCGGTGCACCGGGAAAGACCGCCCCGCTACACCGGCAAGGTGATTGTCGACGGGGCGACGGTGGAAGACGCGATCTCCTCACCGGAAGAGGCTCGTGACCCCACCACTCGCGTCATCCTGCTGCAGGAGGAAATCGCACGGCTCCAGGAGAGCTTCGCACGCGGTGAGGAGTTCTCCGCGCGGCTTCGTGAGCAACTTGCCAGCCTTCAGGGCCAGCTCGACTCACTTCAGAAGGACTACGCCACCCTTCAGTCGGCTCACGACCTCATCCGTCAGACGAAGCAGGAACTCGACGGGCTGGTCGCCACGCTCCAGAAGCGCGTCCGTACCGCCGAAGAGACTGCTGAGTCGCTTGAGCGACGCGTACGCAGCGCACATGAAGAGGCGAACTACAGCCAGGCGGCTCTTGAGCAGAAGAAGCGCGAGTACGAGGAACTCGAGCAGCGCGAGTTCAAGACCCGTGTGGATCTCGCCGAAGCACGCGACGTCGCTGACGAGCGCTACCACGAACTCGATCGCCACCGGCAGGAGTCCGACGAAGCTCAGCACCGACTCCGCAACCAGATCATCAACCTGCAGCGGGACGTCATCGAGCTCCGCGAGCGGTTCCAGGGGCTCGACTCCCGGACGTCGTACCCGCCACCGCCCTCACCCCGACCTCCCGTAGCCGATCCTCCGACCTCCTCCCAGCCTTCTGTGGCCGAGTCACAGCAGCCTCCACAGTCGGGTCAAGGTGGCCAGCGGGGACCTGAGTACGACTGGATGCGTGACGACGGCCTCTTCACCTGACGACAGGACGCGCCGGATCTCCACCGTGGTGGGTGTCAGTCCCACCAAAACGACCAGGAGGGCATGCCGACGATCTGCTCGGCGTAGGCGGCCACAGATCCGGCGCCCTGCCAGACGTTGTCGGGGCAGAAGGCGAAGTGCTCGGCCGCGACCGCCAGGGCGTGCCCGATGGACTTCGGCGGCGCGGCGACACTGAGGTGCAGGGTGGCGAAGCCGACGCCGACCACCCGTATGCCGAACCGGTCCTCCCAGCTCCGCAGCACCGCCGAGATCTCCCCGGCGTCGCCGGTGTGGTTCATCGGGCCGGACCACCCCACCACGGCGAGGGTGTCCGCGCTGCGGACAGCCGGCACGAGCCCGAGGCGCGTCCGCGCGTCCGCCAGGAAACCCACGCACTCGTCGGCGAGCGCGTCGGGGCGTTCCGCCTGGTCGCCGGGCACGGCCAGGCCGGGCCAGTTCCGACCGAACGGGGCGGTGGCGGCCAGCGTCTCCTCCTCGTCGGCCGTCGTGCAGCCGGCCCACCACCGCGCCAGCAGCTCCGCCGCGTCGTGGCGCTCCGGCGACGACATGTCGGCCGGAGACACCTCCCCGTCGACCCACGGGCGGCTCTCGTCGCTCGACAACCCGCTGAGCAGCAACGGCCAGAGCCCGGACCCCGGGTGCCGCGACCGCATCCGCGCCCACAGTTCCGGATCGGCCGGGGCGTCGCTCAGCCAGTACGGCGGCGGCCCGCCGTCCTCCGGCTCGACCATGCGGCCGGGCGGCAGCGTCGCGGGCGGTAGGGAACTCAGCAACTGGGAGAGGTTCGCAATCACGGCGGGAGCGTAGGCGGACCGTACGACCGATCGGCGGTCCTTCCGCGGTCGGGTGCCGGGCGTGGATCGGCGGCGGCACCTTCCGCTGGCCGAGGGGCTGCTTCACACCGGCACCATCGCCGGCCGTCGGGTCGCCTGCATCTCGGTGGCACAGCAACTGCTGTTCAACACCGGCTACGAGCCGCGCGACGTGGACGCGCGGACCTGGCCCGGCTGCACCGTCTCGCCGGGAGCCTCCCGCCCGACGACGACCGGCACCGCTGAGGCGACGGGCCGCTCGGCCGGACGGTCCAGCCTGCGAACGCGGAGGCCACCGACGTGGCGGGCCGTTCCGGCACTCAGGCCGCATCGACGTGGCGGAGCGTCCCGGGGGTCAGGCCGGCGTCAGGATCAGCCAGCCGAAGCCGACGACGTCGCGGTAGCCGTTGAGATACTCGTCGCGCCGCTCGTCGACGAACGCGCGCGCCTGCGGCGTGCCGAGACGTTCGATGCCCGCACGCCAGTCGGACTCGAAGTCGTCCCACTCGGCGAGGGTGGACACGGCGATGTGCAGCGGACGGAATCCCGCGTCCACGGCAAGCCGGGCCAGGGTCCCCAGATCGGGCAGGTCGCCGAAGATGTCGCGGACCCGGTCGTCGGGACTGGCCTGGTAGAAGCCGTCGGCGAAGAGCAGTTTCCCGCCGGGCGCGGTGAGCCGGTGCAGCGCGGCGAGGGCACTCGCCGTGACGCCCCAGATGTGGCCGGCCCCGACGTTGACGACGAGGTCGGCTGGCCGGTCCCAGCCGACGGCGTCCGCGCTGTGGAACGTGACCCGCCCGGAGATCCCCCGCTCCGTCGCGCGCTGCCGGGCCGGTTCACCGTCGCGCTCGACCCCGTCGCCAGCGATGCCGTGGGCCTCGCAGAGCCGCAGGAGCAACTCGCCGTTGCCGCAGCCCAGGTCGAGTGCTCGCCAGCCCGGCTCGGTGGGGGCCAGCCGCCGGACCAGGTCCGCCACCCATCGTCGCCGGCCGGCCCGGCCGATGCCGGCCGGAGGTCGCCAGCAGGCCGGGGCCGGGCCGGCGCGGCCCGCTTGCGGGCCGCCTTGAAGGCTGCCGTCGGGCGGATCGGGCAACCGCATCTGCACTTTCACGACCTGCGACACACCGGTAACACTCTCGCCGCGCGGACCGGGGCGAGCACCCGCGATCTGATGGGGCGGATGGGGCACGACTCATCCCAGGCCGCATTGATCTATCAGCACGCCACGGCTGAGGCGGATCGGGCCATCGCCAAGGCGTTGAACGAGGCGGTGCGCGCCGACCGCAAGAAGCTCAAGAAGCCGGAGAGCAAAGGCAAGCGGAAAGACAGGGCTGGCAAGAAAGTTAGCAAGGAGCACGGCGACAGGTGAAGCTAGGTGGTCGACGGCTCTGTCCATGGTGTAGTCCGCATCGCGATCGGCTCATAGGCGCTGGCTCGGTCGACAATCTCGGCCGGCGTCAACTCCGGCACAACCGTGAAGATCAGATCCGAGATATCCAGATAGCCCAGGTCGCGTTCGAGCCGGTCCAGCCAGTCGTTGAGCTCGGCGTTGTCCGCGTAGTCGAGCCGCATGATCCGCTCAACGAGGTGGATCGCCTCGTCTCGGGTCAGCTTCGCAGGCAAACCGCCCTCCTCCGACCGGAGCTAATGGCACGCCAATGGCACGCGGCATGATCCTTGACCCTGGAGAATCGAAGGCCCTGGCTGGGACTCGCGTCCTGACCAGGGCCTTTCGCGTGGAGCGGGTGACGGGAATCGAACCCGCACTGTCAGCTTGGGAAGCTGATGTTCTGCCATTGAACTACACCCGCAGGCGGCACCACTGTACCTGAGTCGTCACGCCGGTGCACCCAGGTACCCCTCCGACACCACCCGACGTTGCGATCTTGGCAGCGAACGGCCCTCATGGGGGCCTCAATTCACCAAGATCGCGCCGCGCCACCGCTCGCCGCGCCACCGCTCGCCGCGCCACTGCTCGCCGGGCCACCGCTCGCCGCGCCACCGTCAGCCGTCAGCCGTCAACCGCCCGGGTGGGACCGACGAGCCCGATCCGCGCGCCCCGGTCCGAGCCCCCGGGGCTGCGAGTCGCATCCCCGTCGCCGTACGGCGGTCACGGAACGCTGCCGCCGGGAAAAAGTTCCACCACGGCAACATATGGGCGTTCTCAAATCTCTCGATGGGTTGTAACGTCTGCCCAACGTTTCAGCCACGGCGTGAGACACCTCCTGTCGCGCCGCCAGAAAGAGGTGGGCCCATGGGACTCCGTCCCAACCTGCTGACCCGGCGCACGGCCGGCGTCGCGTCGACGACCCTCGCGCTGCTGCTCAGCACCGCCGCCGTGGGCGTCGTACCGGCCGCTTCGGCCATCTCCGCCGCCCCGGCCGAGGTCTGCGTCGAGCCGGCCGACGTCCACTCCGACGCCCGCGTCAAGCCGGGCGGCGGGGCCATGCACGAGCCGAACGAGCTGACCCTCGCGGAGACCCGCGAACGCGAGGCCGACCTGGCCGCCGCGCTGCGCGAGCGGGCGCGGTTCCGGGCCGGCGCCGGCGCCTCCACGATGGCCGCCGCCGTCACCATCCCCGTGGTGGTGCACGTGATCCAGGAGAACAGCACCCGGGCCGGCGGCAACATCCCCGATTCCATGATCAACTCGCAGATCAGCGTGTTGAACCAGTCGTTCAGCGGGGCGACCGGCGGCGCGGCAACCGCGTTCAGCTTCCAGCTCCAGAAGATCAACCGGGTCACGAACCCGTCCTGGTACCCGATCGTGCAGGGCTCCTCGGCGGAGCGGTCGATGAAGACCTCGCTGCGTACGGGCGGGAAGAACACCCTCAACATCTATCTGGGCGAGCTGAGCGACAGCCTGCTCGGCTGGGCGACCTTCCCGACCCGGAAGCTCAGCAGCACGGACGGCGTCGTCGTGCTGAACGAGTCGCTGCCGGGCGGCACCTCGACCAACTACAACCAGGGCGACACGGGTACCCACGAGGTCGGCCACTGGCTGAACCTCTACCACACCTTCCAGGGCGGCTGCTCCGGCTCGGGCGACAGCGTCAGCGACACCGCGGCCGAGGCGTCGCCGGCCTCCGGCTGCCCCACCGGGCGGGACACCTGCACCGCCCCGGGCGTCGACCCGATCACCAACTTCATGGACTACAGCTACGACTCCTGCATGTACCAGTTCACCGCCGGGCAGGCCAGCCGCATGCTGACCGCCTGGAACGCCTACCGCGCGGCGTAGTTCCTCCGCACGATCCCTCGGTGCCGGCCCCGCTCGAACGGGCCCGGCCCCTGCGTCTGCACGGCCCGACGGGCGGCCACGGGGGTGGGGCGGTGGTCACGGTGTGACGCCCCGGGCGGGGACGGTGCCGGGGCGCCACACCGCGTCTCAGGCGGCCGAGCGGGCGGCGCGGCTGCCGACGCACCCCGACCGCGCCTCGGGCACCACGGCGGTGCCCGCGGCGGCCGCACGGGGATCGAGCCACACCTGCACGGCGGGCCGACCGTGCCACTCGCCGGCGCCGCCCGGGACGCCGGCCTCGCGACGGGCCAGCATCGCCACGTCCACGGTGAACTCGAAGACCTGCCAGTCGACCTGCGGCGCGGCCCGGTGGCTGTGGGCCAGCCGGGCGACCCGGGCCGGGTCGGTCACCGGCCGGGCGTGACCGGCGACGTAGGCCTCGTCGTCGCTCTCCTCCGGCGGGAAGGAGTGCAGCGCGTAGCGGCCGTCGCGCTCCAGGTCGCGCCGCTTGGGCGAGTCGACGACGAAGCAGAAGAGCCCCTCGTCGGTGATCACCGGGGAGACCGGGTGCACCCGGGGCCCACCGTCGGCGCGGACGGTGGCCAGGTAGCCGAAGCCCGGCCCGTACTGCTGCATGAGAAGGCGGATCCCATCGGCGAGGCGGGGCTCGTCGGCGGCGAATTCGGACCAGGAAGCCATGCGGGCATTCTATCGAACAATTGTACGAACACGCACTCCGACACGCAGGTCACGCGCGTGGCTCGCTAAGGTGTGCGGATGCTGCTCTCCGACCGCGACCTGGCCCGCGAGATCGAGGCGGGAACGCTCGCGCTGGAGCCGTTCGAGCCGGCGCTGGTGCAGCCCTCCAGCATCGACGTACGCCTGGACAAGCTCTTCCGGGTCTTCAACAACCACCTCTACACCCACATCGACCCCGCCCAGCAGCAGGACGACCTGACGTCGATGGTCGAGGTGCCGGCGGGTGAGCCCTACGTGCTGCACCCCGGCGAGTTCGTGCTCGCCTCGACGCTGGAGGTCATCTCGCTCGGCGACCAGCTCGCCGGGCGGCTGGAGGGGAAGAGCTCACTGGGCCGCCTCGGCCTGCTCACCCACTCCACTGCGGGGTTCATCGACCCGGGCTTCTCCGGTCACGTCACCCTCGAACTCTCCAACGTGGCCAACCTGCCGATCACCCTCTGGCCGGGCATGAAGATCGGTCAGCTCTGCATCTTCCGGCTCTCGTCGCCGGCGCAGCACCCGTACGGCTCGGCCGTCTACGGCTCCCGTTACCAGGGGCAGCGCGGGCCGACCCCGAGCCGCTCCTGGCAGCACTGGCGCACCTGGCCGACGCGCTGACCCGCTCCCGGGCGTGAAGGAGGGCCCCGCCGTCGAAGGGCCCTCCTCGGCACCTCAGCCGGGCCGGCCGTAGCTGTGGATCGGGCCGTCGTCGACCTTCTTCATCCTGATCGGCACCCCGGCGCGGGAGGCGTGCACCACCCACCCCCCGCCGACGTACATGCCGACGTGGTGCAGGTCGCTGTAGTAGAAGACGAGGTCGCCCGGGCGCAGCTCGCCCCGGCTGACGGACGCGGTCGCCCGCCGCTGCTGCGCGGCGTTGTGCGGCAGCGAGACCCCGGCCTTCGCCCAGGCGGCGAGCATCAGGCCGGAGCAGTCGTACGAGTTCGGCCCCTCGGCGCCCCAGACGTAGGGCTTGCCGATCTGGGCGCAGGCGAACTTCACGGCGGTGCCGGCCCCGCCGCCGGGGTAGCTGGCCGGGCAGGGCGCGGGGCGCAGCGGCCCGCCACCGCCGTTGCCGTAGACCCGCAGCCGCAGCTTCTGCAACCGGTCGATCTCGGCGTTGATCTGCTTCTTCTTCGCCGCGAGCTGGGCCTCGGTGCGGCTGAGCTGGACGACCATCTCGTCCAGCGGCGCCTTCTTCGCGGCCAGCCGGTCGCGCAGCTCGGCGACCTGCCGCACGTCCTGCTGCTGGTGCTGGGCGAACCGGTCGAGCAGTTCGAGCTGCCCGAGCATCTCGCTCGGCGAGCGGCTGCCCAGCAGGGCGTTGACGGCGGAGACGTTCTCGCCCTTGTAGGCGCGGGCGGCCAGCGCGCCCACCTTCTCCATCGCCTGGTCGACCTGCTTCTCCAGCGGCCCGATCTGCGCGGCGAGCGCGTCGGCCTGCTTCCGCCTGGCGGCCAGGTCCTGCCGGGTGGCGTTGTGCCGTTCGATGATCGGCTCGAGCTTGTTCCAGTCCTCGTCGATCTGCCGCTCGATCTCGGCGACCGTCGGTTCGGCGTGGACCGCCGTGGCTCCGCCGGTCAGGACGACGGCGAACGCGGCGAGGGCGGCGAGGGCGGTGGTGCAGCGGTTCCAGCGTGGGCGCGGCGCAGCCGTCGTCGGGTCGGCGAGGGCCGACCGGTCCGACGGTGGCCGCGGGGCATGGTGTGCCACCGGGCTCAGTACTCCTTCTTCCGTACCGCCTACCGGGTTAGCTGACGGGTTCGGGCGGGAAGGGACGCCCTACCGCAGGGACTGCGGATTCACCCCGGGGTACCTGGGTCCCCGGCTCGCTCGCGAGCGACTCGGCGGTGTCGGACCGTCACCGCCCTGGTTGGACGGATTGTCACCGGCCGACGAATGACCAGAGTAGAGACGACCGTTATCTATCCGCAACCCTGGGCGCGGTGACACTCCGTACTCATCCACGTCGGGCGGATCCGCAACCCGGGCAACGAAGATTTCCTTCCTCGTGAAGTGTCTGACGGAAAGGTATTGACCAGAGGCGGCGAACGGGGCGAAGGTGACCCCACCTTTGCCCGCCCGAACTGGGGGTCTGATGCACCTGTCAGCGACATCGAGGAGCAGACGCGTCCTGCTGGCCGCCGCCGTGGCCGCCGCCCTGGCGGCGACGCCGCTCACCGCCGCAGGACCCGCCGCCGCAGCAGCGTCGGCGACCGACCGGCAGCAGCAGTACGCCGCCGCCGCGGCCGAGTACGGCGTGCCGGAGAGCGTCCTGCTCGGGGTCTCCTACCTGCAGTCCCGCTGGGACACCAACGCCGGCACGCCGAGCACCAGCGGCGGCTACGGACCGATGCACCTCACCGACGCCGAGCACGTCGCCGCCCTCTCCGGCGGCACCCACCACGACGAGGGCACCGAGGACCCGCGCGGCGACGACTCCCGCCCGTCCCTGGCCGAGGCCCACGAGCCGCCGGCCACCGCGCCGCCGGCCGAGGCCGCGCTGCGGACCGTCGACGCCGCCGCCGAACTGACGGGTGCCAGCGAGGAGTCGCTGCGGACGGACGTCGCGGCGAACATCCGGGGCGGCGCGGCGCTGCTGGCCGCGTACCAGAAGGAGATCGGCGCCCCCGTCGGCGCCGGCACCGACCCGGCGGCCTGGTACGGCGCGGTGGCCCGGTACTCCGGCGCGGACAGCGCCGACGCCGCGGCGGCCTTCGCCAACGAGGTGTACGCCACCATCGCCACCGGCGACAGCCGGCTGACCGACGACGGGCAGCGGGTCACGCTGGCCGGCAGCGCGGTCCAGCCGCAACGCTCCTGGCTCGACCGGCTGCGCCTGCGCAAGCTCACCCGGCCCGACGGGCTGGAGTGCCCGAGCGACATCTCCTGCGAGTGGATCCCGGCGCCGTACGAGAACTACGGCCCCACCCTGGGCGACTACGGCAACCACGACCTGGGGAACCGTCCCACCCAGCAGAAGATCGAGTACATCGTCATCCACGACACCGAGGGCTACTTCGGTCCCAGCGTCAACCTGGTCAAGGACCCGAAGCGGGTGGGCTGGCACTACACCCTGCGCTCGGTGGACGGGCACATCGCCCAGCACATCAAGACCAAGAACGTCGGCTGGCACGCCGGCAACTGGTACGTGAACGCCAAGTCCATCGGCCTGGAGCACGAGGGCTTCGCCGGTCACGGCACCTGGTACACCGAGGCGATGTACCGCACCTCCGCCAAGCTGGTCCGCCACCTGGCGCGGGCGTACAACATCCCGCTGGACCGCAACCACATCATCGGGCACGACAACGTCCCCGGCACCGTCGCCGCGAACGTGCGCGGCATGCACTGGGACCCGGGACCGTACTGGAACTGGTCGCACTACTTCGACCTGCTCAAGGCGCCGTTCAGGTCGACCGGTACGCACCGCACCGGGCTGGTCACCATCGACCCGGACTTCGCCACCAACCAGCCGCCGTTCACCGGCTGCAACCGGCAGCCCCCGGGCGTGCCGAACCCGCCCCCGGCGACCGCCCCCTGCCCGCTGCGCGGCTCCTCGGCGCTGTTCCTGCACAACGCGCCGAGCCACGACGCGCCGCTGGTCAACGACATCGCGCTGCGGCCCGACGGCACCCCGAACACCACGTACGTCTCCGACCACGGCGCCCGGGTCTCGGCCGGACAGACGTACGCCCTGGCCGAGGTGCAGGGCGACTGGACCGCGATCTGGTACCTCGGCCAGAAGGCGTGGTTCCACAACCCCGCCGCCAAGCCGACGGCGAAGTGGTCCGTCGGTTTCGTGGTGACCCCGAAGGCCGGTAAGGCCACCATCCCGGTGTACGGCCGCGCCTACCCGGAGCAGGCCGCATACCCGGAGGGCGTGCCGTACCAGGCGATCTCGCCGCTGCAGTACACCCTCTCGGCCGGCCAGCGGTACGCCGTCGGCAACCTGCTCCCCGGCGAGTACTACCGGGCCACCACGTTCGACGGCTCGGCCCCCCACGACCAGACGGTCGTCCGGGGCGACAACCGGTACGTGCAGGTCCAGTTCGGTCACCGGATCATGTACGTCAACCTGGACGACGTGAACCTGGTGCCCTCCCCGCTGGGCGCGCCCCGCTGATCCCACCGCACGACGACAGGGCCCCCGGTCGATCCGACCGGGGGCCCTTCCGTTGCGTGTGCGAGGGATCAGCCGGGCCGGCGGAACCCGGCCACCGGCATCGTGTTGATGCTGGAGACGTTGACCGGCTTGCCGGCCCGGGGAGCGTGCACCATCTTATCGTTGCCGAGGTAGAGGCCGACGTGGCTCAGGTCGGCCTTGAAGAAGACCAGGTCGCCGGGGCGCGCCTCGGAGCGTGGAATGGCCTTGCCCTCTCTCCACTGCGCACCCGTGAAGTGCGTCAGGTGGATCCCCGCCGCCTTGTAGGCGTACTGGGTCAGACCGGAGCAGTCGAACGAGTTCGGGCCGGTGGCACCCCAGACGTACGGGTCGCCGACCTGCGCGCAGGCGGTCCGGATCGCGGTCCGGGCCGCGTCGCTGACCACGCCGTTGATGGTCGGGCACTTCTCCGTCTTGACGGTGGTCACCGGCAGCGACGCCTCGAGCTTCTTGATGTCGGCGTCGATCTGCTTCTTCTTCGCCGCCAGGTCTGCCTGCTGCTTCGTCTGGGTGGCGATGAGCGTGTCGAGCTTCTGCTTCTCCGCGTCGTACTTCTCGCGGACCCTGGTCACGCCCTCGAGCTGCTTGCGCTCCTGCGCGGCCAGTCGGTCCAGCAGCGTCAGCTGCTCGGTCAGCGTGTCCGGCTTGGCACTGACCAGCAGCGCGCCGATCTCCTGGGACGGGCCGGAGATGTAGTAGCGGGAGGCGAGGTCGCCGACCCGGTCCATCGCCAGCTCGCTCTCCAACGCCAGGGGCTGGATCTTCTTCTGCAGGTCCTCCGACTTCTTGCGGTTGACCTTCAGCTGCGCCCGCACCTTGTTGTACTGCTCGATCGTGGGCTCGAGCTGCTCCCACTTCTTGTCGATCGCGGCCTCGATCTCGTCGACCGAGGGCTCGGCGTGGGCGGGCGCGGCCAGCATGCCGGCGCCGACCGCCGCCGCGGCGACCAGGGTGAGCAGACGGTGGGCGGCCCTGCGCAGGCCACCCGGACGAGCGGACCGTCCCGGTGCGTGACGATGAGGGGGCATGGTTGCCACCGGCACCGACTCCTTTTGCAACCCGGCCGCTTGGCGCCTCGCGCGAGGGAAGAGGGGCGAGACAGACGACCTACAGCGGCCGGTGCCCAACATTAGGGAAGGCCGGCAGCGGAATCAAGGCGACCGGGGCGCACTTCACGCCTGCGCAACTGCTTGCGTACCAAGGGTATCGGCCCATCCGACAACCATCGTGCTCGATGCACCTCGCGGGGACGACCACGCCGCGGACGGCGGCCGATGACGGGCCCGACCTGCCCGGCTCGCCAGTCCCGGCTACCGTCGGGACATGGCCCCGCTGACCCTTGCCCACGAACTCGCCCTGCTCGGTTACGACGACGCGGGCGTCAACCAGCTCGGCCAGCCCACGCTGGGCTACGGGCTGGCCGGCGCCCTGCTGCTGGAACTGGCGCTCGCGGGCCGGGTCGAGATCGTCGACGACCGGCTGGTGGTGACCGATCCGACCCCCGTCGGGCAGCGGCAGCTCGACGACGCGCTGAGCCGGATCGCCGCCGACGAGAAGCGGCGCAAGCCGGGCGACTGGATCAGTCGGCTCGCCAAGGACCTGCCCGAGCAGGTGCTGGACGGGCTGGTCACCGCCGGCGTGCTGCGCCGCGACTCCGACAAGGTGCTGTGGTTCTTCCCGCGTACCCGCTATCCGTCCTCCACCGGGGCGGAGCCGGCGGTGGAGACGCAGGCCCGGCAGCGGATGGTCGCCGCCATCGCCGCCGACGGCCCGGTGGACGCGCGCACGGCCGCGCTCATCGGTCTCGCGCGGGCCGTCGGCCTGGACCGCAAGCTCTTCGCGGAGCTGCCGAAACAGCACGTCAAGCGGCGGCTGACCGAGATCGCCGCCGACGACTGGGCGTCCGCCGCCACGAGGAAGGCCATCGAGGAGACCCAGGCCGCCGTGCTGATGGCCACCACCACGGCGGCCACGGTCGCCATCGTGACCAGCACGACCTCCTGAACGACGACGGCGGCGGCCCCGCAAGGGTGCCGCCGCCGTCGGGCGTCGCAGAGGTACGCGTCAGCCGGCGACCGGCAGCCGCTCGGTGTCGGTGCCGCCCGGCGCCTGCTCGGGCTTCACCGACCGGAGCAGCACGCTGGCCACGTCGACCACCTCGACCTGCTCGCCGGCCTCCTTGCCGTTCACGCCGTCGTTGAGCATGGTCGAGCAGAACGGGCAGCCGACGGCGACGGTCCTCGCCCCGGTGGCCATGGCCTCCTCGACGCGGTCCACGTTGATCCGCTTGCCGATCTTCTCCTCCATCCACATCCGGGCGCCGCCGGCGCCGCAGCAGAAGGAGCGCTCGCTGTTGCGGGGCATCTCGGTCAGCTCGCCGGCGATGGCCGTGCCCAGCACCTCACGCGGCGGGGCGAAGACGCGGTTGTGCCGGCCCAGGTAGCAGGGATCGTGGTAGGTGACGCCGCCGTCGACCGGCTGC
Source organism: Micromonospora sp. CPCC 205546 (assembly GCF_036902715.1). Classification (NCBI taxonomy): domain Bacteria; kingdom Bacillati; phylum Actinomycetota; class Actinomycetes; order Micromonosporales; family Micromonosporaceae; genus Micromonospora; species Micromonospora sp. CPCC 205546. The sequence continues at coordinate 116,723 of NZ_JBAKHL010000004.1, read as the reverse complement.
ACCGGCGTGAGCTTGCCGGTGGCGACCAGGTGCGCCAGGAGCTGGGTGTGGTGGACCACCTCGAACTCGCCGCCGAGCTGGCCGTACTCGTTACCCAGGGTGTTGAAGCAGTGCGGGCAGGTGGCGACGATCTTCCGCTTGCTCTTCTCCCGGCCCTCGAACGCCTCGTTGAGGGTCTCGACGTTCTGCTGGGCGAGCATCTGGAAGACGAACTCGTTGCCGATCCGGCGGGCCGGGTCGCCGGAGCAGGTCTCGCCCTCACCGAGGATCGCGAACTTCACGCCCGCCTCGTTGAGCAGCGTGGCGACCGCCCGGGTGGTCTTCTTGGCCCGGTCCTCGAACGCGCCGGCGCAGCCGACCCAGAAGAGGTACTCGAAGTCGTCGACCTCGCCGACGCGCGGCACCTCGAAGTCCAGGCCCTTGGTCCAGTCCTCGCGGGTGTTCTGCGGGGCGCCCCACGGGTTGCCCTTGTTCTCCAGGTTGCGCAGCATCACGCCGGCCTCGGACGGGAAGCTCGACTCGATGAGCACCTGGTAGCGGCGCATGTCGACGATGTGGTCGACGTGCTCGATGTCGACCGGGCACTGCTCGACGCAGGCGCCGCAGGTGGTGCAGGACCAGAGCACGTCCGGGTCGATGACGCCGCCCTCCTCGGCGGTGCCGATCAGCGGCCTCTCGGCCTCGGCCAGCGCCAGCACGTCCATGTGGGCGAGCTGGGCGGCGGTGGCCTTCTCCTCGCCGGTCAGGTCCTTGCCCCCGCCGGCCAGCAGGTAAGGAGCCTTGGCGTACGCGTGGTCGCGCAGGCTCAGCACCAGCAGCTTCGGCGACAGCGGCTTGGCGGTGTTCCAGGCCGGGCACTGCGACTGGCAGCGCCCGCACTCGGTGCAGGTGCTGAAGTCCAGCAGGCCCTTCCAGGTGAACTGCTCCACCTGGGCGACGCCGAACTGGTCGGACTCCGGGTCGGCCTCCTCGAAGTCCAGCGGCTTGCCCTGGCTGGTCATGGGGCGCAGCGCGCCGAGGCCGGAGACGTTGGCGCCGGGGTCGCGCTTGAAGAAGATGTTGAAGAAGGCCAGGAAGCGGTGCCAGGCGACGCCCATCGTGACGTTCAGCGCGATCACGATCAGCCAGGTCATCGAAATGGCGATCTTGACGAGCGCGGCGAGGCTGACGCCGGCCTCCCAGTTCGGCAGCAGTCCGCCGACGGCGTGGCTGAGCGGGGTGGCCCAGACCGGGTACTCGAAGTGGTCGGTGGCGACCTTGAAGCCCCGGATGACGAAGCCCATGATCAGTACGGCGAGGATGATGCCCTCGACGAAGTAGCCCTGCCACATGGTCGAGCCGGTGAACCGCGACTTCCCGCCCGGCCGGGTGGGCCGGTTACGCAGCCGGATCGCGATCAGCACCAGGATGCTGACGATGCCGAGGATCGCCAGCCACTCGGTGACCAGCCCGTAGATCGCCCAGTCGCCGACCAGCGGCAGCCCGCCGGTGGGGGTGACGACCTCGAAGTACGCCTCCAGCACCAGCAGCGACAGCACGACGAAGCCGACCATCACGAACCAGTGCGCCGCGCCCACGACGCTCCAGCGGAGCATGCGGGTGTGGCCGGCGGTCTCGGCCAGCATGGTCTTCGTACGGGTGCCCTTGTCACCGAAGCGGGTCGGGTCCGGCTGACCCAGCCGGATGACGGCCACCATCTTCATGACCGCGCGTGCCGCAAGCCACACCGCCACGGCGGTGATGGCGAACGCGAGGATCGTGGTGACGATCTGGACGCTGCCCATCGAGTTGGCCTCCCGGTCTGCTGCCTGTCGAGCGGCTCGGCGACCGGGGCCGGGTCAGGGCGCGATCGGCGAGCCGCAGCTGCCGCACCCTCGACCGGACCGGTCGATGACCTCGCTCCGCTCGGTCATGCAGTGCAGCCTACGCGCAAGGTTACCCAGCAGTAACGTGAGTCTTCTCGCACTCCGGCCGCGCCGCCCTGCGCACACCATAGGACGCAGGCACCGCAACCGCCGGGTAGGGGCTCCTCCGAGTGACATGGATTGCCACGGCAGCGGGCCGTCCGTCGCGCCGCGCACCCGGGGCAACGCCGACGGCAGGGCCGGTCGTGCCAGGGCACCCCACCGCCCGGTCGGCGGCGGGGTGCGTCAGGTGGCCGCGCTCAGCGCCAGCGGGAGAGCAGGATCAGGGAGGCGACCATGGCGCCGAAGCCCACCGCGAGGTTCCAGTAGCCCCACGCCATGACCGGGTATTCCTGCTCGGAGAGGTAGTAGACCACCAGCCAGCCGATGCCGAAGACGATCAAGGCGACCGCCGAGACCGGCAGCCACACCGGGCTAGGCTTGCGCGTCGCCGCCGTCGCCGTCGGACGGACGTCCGTCGGCGGGGTGTACACCTTCTTCTTGCGGACCTGAGACTTGGGCACGGCGCTCTCCAGAGGGGTTACGACCTCGTCCGGCCTGACAACCGGGCGCGGGGGCGACGGTCCATGGCCAATAATGTTCGACAGCTAGCGTAGTCCCGAAGGCCCGCCCAATCCACGAATGGGGCGAGGCCGATGCACCCAGTGACCGAAAAAGGCGGGACTGTTCGGGTCGCCGCAGCGGCCCGCGCCTCTGCGGGCCGGACCAGACGACAGGGAAGGAACGCTCGGTGGAGTACACATCCGGCGCGGCCTCCTGGCAGAAGGTGCTCCGGCGGGCGGTCGCCGGGCTGCTGCCTCGGCGCCCACGGCAGCGACGACCGGGCTGGTCGATCGGAGTGCCGCTGATCGCCGCCGCGGCCGGGCTGCTCTTCACCACCACGGCCACCACCGCCGGCGGCACCGCCCTGCGCGAGGACCGCCGTCCCCAGCTCAACCAGTTGATCGAGGACCGACGCGCGGAGGTGGCGGCCAGCGAGCAGCGGGCGGCCAATCTGCGCGCCGAGGTCGAGGGCCGTACCAACGCCCTCGCCAGCTCCGACGGGCCGATCAGGGAACAGCAGGACCGGGCCGCCGCCAGCCGGGACGACGCCGGCTTCACCGCGCTCGCGGGGCCCGGGGTGACGGTGGAACTCGACGACGCGCCCCGGCGCAACGACGGCACGCTGCCCGCCGGGGCCACCAACGACGACCTGGTCGTACACCAGGGGGACGTGCAGGCGGTGGTGAACGCCCTCTGGGCGGGTGGCGCCGAGGCCATGTCCATCATGAACGTCCGCGTGCTGTCGACCAGCGCGGTACGCTGCGTGGGTAACACCCTGCTGCTGCACGGCCGGGTGTACTCCCCACCGTTCAAGATCGTAGCAATCGGCGACCCCGCTGCCCTGCAGCAGGCCCTCGCCGACTCTCAGGGAGTCCGGTTGTTCAGGGACCTGGTCGACGACTACAAGCTCGGCTACAAGGAGACCGTCTCCACGGTCACCGTGCCGGCGTTCGAGGACTCGACCACACTGCGCTCGGCGACGGTGCCCCGGTGAGTCGCCCACCCGACGACTGGTCCGAGGATCGCGACGACCGCCACCGCGACCAGGATGACGGACCCACCGCCTTCCTGCCCCGCGTCGACCGGCCCGCGCCCGCCCCGGCCCGCCCGGCCCCGGCCGGCGCCTGGCCGGAGCCCACGCTCCCGTCCCGCTCCCCGGCACCCCGCCCGTCGCACGGGCCCGACCCGGCCACGACCGAAGGTCGCGCGCCCGCCGGTCCCTCCGCCGGGTGGTCGCTCGCCGCGCCCGGCGTCGCCCGCCCCGCACCGGAGCCGGGCCGCCCCGCGAACCCCGGGCACTTCCCGCCGAGCGCCGACCAGGCCCGTTCCGTCACCGCCCCCGGACGGCCCACCGAACCCGGCCGTTCCGGCCCCGCCGACTTGGACCGGCGCCGCCCCGCCGACTCCGGCCCCGCCGGCCTCGGCCGCCCCGGCCCCGCCGACCTGGGCCGCCCCGGCCCCGCCAACTTCGCCCGACCCGACCCCGCCGACTCCGCCCAGCAGGGTCCCGCCGGCCTCGGTCGGCACGGCTCCGCCGAGCTCGGGTGGTCCCACCCCACCGACCACGACCGGCGCGGCCCCGCCGACCTCGGTCGCCGGGAGTTCAGGGATCTCGGCCGCCCGGGGCCCGCCGACCTCGACCAGCGTGGGTCCGGCCATGATCAGTCTCGGTCCGGCCGTGACCAGCGCGAGTCCGCCCGTGACCAGCGCGAGTCCGGTCCTGACCAGGGCGGGTTCGGCCATGACCGGCGCGGGCTCGACCTCGACTGGCGGGGGTCCGGCGATCGCGACCGCCAGGCGCCTTCGGGTTTCGACCGGCCCGGCCACCGCGATCGCCTCGGACCCGACGACTTCGACCGCCCCGGACCGACCGCGTTCGACCGGCCCGGGCGCACGGACTCCGCCCGGCCCGGGTCCGCCGACTCCGACCGGCGTGGAGCCGGCGACTCCCGTCGACCCGGTCCCACGGGGTTCGACCGCCCGGATTCCGCTGACTTCCGTCGCCCCGGCCCGGCCCGGTCCGGCCCGCCCGTCGGCCCCGACGCCGGTGCGCCGTGGTCCGGTGCCGGCCCGATCCGGCCGGCCGCTCCGTCGCACGGCACCGCACGACACGACGGCCCACCGCACGACGCTCGCCGTCGGCCGGACACCGCCGCAGCGGCCGGAGCCGCTGGACCAGGCGGCGGGCAGCACCCCGTCCGCCCGCCGGTCGACCGAGCCGCCGCCCGGGAAGCCCGGCCGACCGGCGACGCACCGACCGCCTTCATCCCCAAGGTGGGCGCGTCGGCCAGCGGCCCGTCGACCCCGGTGTCCCCGGCCGGCCCCGGCCACGGCGGCGACGCGGGGGCCACCGCCCTGATCCCGGCCGTCCCGGGGCGTACGCCGACCGGCCCGACCGCCGCCCTCGTCGAGTCGACCGCCCTGATGGGCGCGGTGCCTCGTCCCCCGAAGACGGACGAGCCGGACAGCGCCGACGCCCCCACCGAGCAGCCTCGGCCACGCCGGGGCGAGCGCGTGGTCCAACTCCGACCGGAGCAGACCGGCGAGGGTTACAAGAGCGTCTACTCGGAGCTCACGCGGCCGTCGCTGGGCTCCCGGCTGCGTACCGGCATCCGGATCAGCGGCGAACTGCTGATCACCTTCGGCCTGGTGGTGCTGCTCTTCGCCGGCTACGAGGTCTGGGGCAAGTCGGCGATCGTCGACGCCCACCAGAACGACCTCAGCCAGCAGTTGGCGCAGGCATGGGGTCCCGAGGGCGACCCGACGGTGGCCCCTTCGGCGAGCGCCTCCACCAAGCCGAAGCCGCCCGTGCAGGGCAAGCCCATCGCCGGGCTCCACATCCCCAAGCTCGACAAGAACTGGGTCGTCGTCGAGGGCGTCACCCAGAAGGACATCCGGTACGCGCCGGGCCACTACCCGTCCAGCGCCCTGCCGGGCCAGGTCGGCAACTTCTCCGTCGCCGGGCACCGCAACCGCGCCACCTTCTGGCGGCTCGACGAGCTGAACGACGGCGATGCCATCGTGGTGGAGGGCAAGACCGACTGGCACGTCTACAAGGTGACGCAGAGCCGGATCGTCAAGCCCACCCAGGTCGAGGTCGTGGCGCCCGTGCCGGGCAAGCCAGGGCAGAAGCCGACCAGGTCGATGCTCACCCTGACCACCTGCAACCCGAAGTTCGACAACTACCAACGCCTGATCATCCACGCCGAGCTGGCGCGCAGCCAGCCGAAGTCGGCGGGGCGCCCGGCGGAACTGGGGGCCTGACGGTGTACGGCTGGATCTGGCGCAAGCTCCCCTTCGGGCTGCCCGGCAAGCTCGTCGGCAGCCTGCTGATCACCAGCGCCATGGTGGCCCTGCTCTGGTACGTGGTCTTCCCGTGGGCCGAGCCGCTGCTGCCCTTCGACGACGTGCAGGTCACGCAGGACTCCGGCGACCCCGGTGGCGACTCGGTGCCGGGCGGCGGGGAGGGCGACGACGCCCCGGCCGGCGGCGATCACGACCTGCCGTACGACACCGACCAGAACAACACCCCGCCTTCCTCTCCGGACGAGTGAGCCCCTGATGCGTGTCCTGGTGATCGACAACTACGACTCGTTCGTCTTCAACCTCGTGCAGTACCTGGGCCAGCTCGGCGTGGACTGCGACGTCCGGCGCAACGACGAAATCGAGGTCGCGGAGGTGGGCAGGGTCGGGGCGGCCGGCGTCCTGCTCTCACCCGGCCCCGGCAGCCCCGACCGCGCCGGCGTCTGCCTCGACGTCGTCCGCGCGTACGCCGGCGAGTTGCCGATCTTCGGCGTCTGCCTGGGGCACCAGGCCATCGGCGAGGCGTTCGGCGCCACCGTGGCCCGCGCCCCCGAGCTGCTGCACGGCAAGACCTCCGAGGTCCGCCACCGCGGTGCCGGGGTGCTCGCCGGCCTGCCGGACCCGTTCACCGCCACCCGCTACCACTCGCTCGCCGTACTGCCCGAGACGCTGCCCGAGGAGCTGGAGGTCACGGGCTGGACGGGTTCCGGCGTGGTGATGGCGATGCGGCACCGTACGCTGCCCATCGAGGGCGTCCAGTTCCACCCGGAGTCCGTGCTGACCGAGGGCGGTCACCTGATGCTGGCGAACTGGCTCGCCGCCTGCGGCCACCCCGAGGCGCTGGAGCGGGCCCCGGCGCTGGCCGCCGAGGTGGACGCGCGCCGCCGCGCCGCCTTCGCCACCGCCTGACCCTGCCGCTCACCTCACGGTCGGTTCTTCAGTGCGTCCTCGACGGCGGGGTCTGCGGGTGAGCTGACTGCGGGCGGCCGGCCCCGGACCGCGTCCCACGCCGCCTTGCCGCTGGCGAAGTAGTCCCGGACGGCCTTGCCGACGAGCAGGGCGCTCCCGCAGCCGGGACAGCGGGCGGCCACTCCGTCGACGTCGAGGCCGAGGTGGCGGCACAGCGTCACCGCGCGGGACAGGTGGTAGGACTGGGTCACGATCAGGGCGCGCTCGACGCCGTACACGTCGCGTGCCCGGGCGCAGGTGTCGTAGGTGTCCAGGCCGAACGGGTCCGCCACCACTCGGCGCGCATCGACGCCGAGCCGCCCGGTCAGGTGGGCGGTCATCGCCGTCGTCTCGTCACCGGACGTCCCACCCCCGTCGCCCGACACGAGGACGACCCGGGCCCGGCCGCTCTTCACCAGCGCGGCGGCGGTCTCCAGGCGGCCGGTGAGCCGGTCACCCGGTTGTCGGCCGTCCGCCGCCACCGCCGTGCCCAGGACGATCACCACGTCGGCGGCCGGCGCGTCGGCCTCGCCGTACAGGTGGCCCCGCGCGGCGATCGTCGTCCAGAGCCAGGGCAGGCTGGCGAGAACCAGCGCCATCAGCCCCAGCACCGCCGCGCGGATCAGGCGTCGCCGCCACCGGTTCGCCCGTTCCGCTGCGTGCGTCGCCGGCCGTGCGTCGTCGCCGACGGCCGGAGGACGCCCGGCGGCATCCTCAGGGCGCCGTCCGGCGGCAACAGAAGGACCCTGACCGGCGGCATCCGCAGGGCGCCGCCCACCCAGGGTCCCCCGCGCTCACGGGCGGGTCAGCGCTCGGGCAGCCGGATCGGCGGGGTGGTCGGCAGCGGGAAGCCCCCGCCGCCGCCGTCACCGGGCTTGGTCGGCGTGGTGCTGGGCGTCGGGCTCGCCGAGTCGGTGGGCGTCGGCTCGGCCTGCGGCACCGTGACCACGATCGTCACGGTCTTGCCCCTCTCAAGGGGGCTGCCCGCCCGCGGGGTCTGCGAGGTGACCTGGCCGGCCTCGTCCGGTGGCACCTCGCTGCCCTGCTTGACCACGACGTCGTACCCCGCCTCGTCCAACTCTTCCTTGGCGTCGTCCGCGCTGGAGCCGACCACGTTCGGCACCTGACCGACGTTGCCCCGGGAGACGGTGACCACGACCTGGGTGCCCTCGGGCACCCGCGAACCCTGCGCGGGTGAAACCTTCAGAACGAGGCCCGCCTGCTTCGAGCTGCTCTCCAGCTCCTTCTTGACCCTGAAGCCCTCACTCTTCAGCCGCTCATCCACGTTCTCGAAGGTCGCCCCTTCTAGGCCGATCGGGATGACCTTCGTGGCCGGGCCGCCGCAGACCTGGATCACGACCTCGCGGTTCGGCTCCAGCGGGGAGTTGGCGGGCGGGGCCTGGTTGACCACCTCACCCTTCTTGCAGGTGGCGTTGAAGACCTGGTCGCCCTCCTTGGGCACCAGGTTGGCCTGCTCGATCCGGGCGAACGCCTCCTGCTGGGTCAGGCCGGTCACCGTGGGGACCGTGACCCTGTCGTCGCCGTCGCGCTGGCTCAGCAGGGCGGCGGCGAGGGCGATCACCGCGAGGACGCCCACCGCGGCGAACGTGGCGATCAGCCAGGAGGACGCCTTGCGCCGGCGCGGGTCGCCGACCCGGGCCGGCATCTGCCGGGTCTGCGGCGCGCCGGGTGTGCCCGCGTAGCCGGCGGCGGCCGGGGCGAGCTGCGCCGTCTCCTCCTGCGGCAGCACGGGAGTCGCCATCACCGGGCGGCCGGCGGCCGCCCGGAGCAGGTCGGCCCGCATCTCGCCGGCGCTCTGGTAGCGGTTGAGGGGGTTCTTCGACAGCGCCTTCAGCACGATCGCGTCGACCGCGGGGTTGACGTCCGGGTTGATGTCGCTCGGGGTCGGGGGCGTCTCGCGTACGTGCTGGTAGGCCACGCTGACCGGGCTGTCGCCGACGAACGGTGGGTGCCCGCAGACCAGTTCGAAGAGCACGCAACCGGCGGCGTAGACGTCGGAGCGGGCGTCGACCGCCTCGCCGCGCGCCTGCTCGGGCGAGAGGTACTGCGCCGTACCGATGACCGCGCTGGTCTGGGTCATGGTGGTGGCGCCGCTGGCCAGCGCCCGCGCGATGCCGAAGTCCATCACCTTGACCTGACCGGTCTGGGTGAGCATCACGTTGCCGGGCTTGATGTCGCGGTGGATGATGCCGTGCCGGTGGCTGAACTCCAGGGCCGCGCACATGTCGGCGCAGATCTCCAGCGCCCGGCGCGGCTGGAGCCGCCCCTCGACGCCGAGCACCTCCTTGAGGGTCCGCCCGTTGACGAACTCCATCACGATGAACGGCAGGGTCTCGCCGGTGGGCGCGGTCTCTTCGCCGGTGTCGTAGACGGCGACGATCGCGGGGTGGTTGAGGGACGCGGCGTTCTGCGCCTCGCGGCGGAACCGCATCTGGAAGGTGGCGTCCCGGGCGAGGTCGGTGCGGAGCATCTTGATCGCGACGTCCCGACCGAGCCGGAGATCGCGACCGCGGTGCACCTCGGCCATACCGCCGTAGCCGAGCAGCTCGCCGACCTGGTACCTGCCACCGAGCAGGCGGGCCTGCGCTGTCATCGCGTCTGTCGTCCTTCGCTCGTCGTCTCGTCGCTGCCCGATCGGGGCAGTTCCTGTCGACGGTACGACGTCCCGGCCGGATCGTCGCGTCCGTCGGGCCACAGCGCGCCGGACGTCACCGCCGGCGGAGTGACCGCGCTCGAGTTCGTGCCTCCCACCCGCACGTTGTAGGAAATCACGCCGGAGCAGACGAGGACCAGTACGGCCACGAGGATGGCGAGGAACACCATCCCGGACCGGGACCGCTGGCCGCCCGGCTGGTGCGCCGGCGGGACGGCGTGTCCCGCGTACGGCATCGGTCGGGCCTGCGGCACGGGCGCCGCGCCACGCGGGTAGCCGTTCGGCGCCATCTGCGGGTGGTGGACCGACGCGGCGGGGGCGACCGAGGTGGGTCGGGGCGGCGCGCTGGCCGGGCGGGGGGTCGCCATGGGCGGCCGGTGGGCCGTCATGGGCGGACGTTGCGGCTGCGCGGCGACGTTCGGCGGCCGGTGGGGCGACACCGGCGGGCGCGGCGGCGGCACCTGGGCGCGGCCGGGCGGGGCGGCCGGCGACGCCGGAGCGGCGGAGATGGGCTGACCGGCGGCCCGGGCCTGCTGGGAGAGCTGGGCCTTGAGCTGACGGGCCACCCCCGCCAGCGTGGCGGCGCTGGGCCAGCGTGCCGCCGGGTCCTTCGCCAGGGCCCGCTCGACAACCGCCCGGACCTGCGGCGGAATGTCGGCGGGCAGCGGCCGGGGGGCCTCGCGGACGTGCCGCATGGCGATCTCGAGGGGGTTGTCGCCCTCGAACGGACGGCGGCCGGCGAGGCACTGGTAGGCCACCACGCCGAGCGCGTAGACGTCGGACGCGGGCGTGGCGACCCCGCCGGTGGCCTGCTCCGGGGAGATGTACGAGGCGGTGCCGAGCACCGAGCCGGCCGCCGTGAGCTGGGCGACCAGCTCCGAGCGGGCGATGCCGAAGTCGGTGAGCACCAGGGTGCCGTTGGGGCGGACCAGCAGGTTGCCGGGCTTCACGTCCCGGTGCACGATGCCCTTCACGTGCGCGGCGTGCAGCGCGTCGGCGGCCTGGGCGACGAGCGCCATGGTGCGCGCCGGGGTGAGCCGGCCGACCCGGGCGAGGGTGGCCGACAGCGCGTCACCCTCGACGTACTCCATGACCAGGAAGGCGATCTGCTGGTCGTTGCCGAAGTCGTAGACGTCGACCACGCCGGGGTGGTTGATCGTGGCCATGGTGCGGGCCTCGCCGCGGAAGCGCTCGGCGAAGTCGGGGTCGTCGAGCAGCGCGGGGAGCAGGCTCTTGACGGCGACCGTACGGCCGAGCACCTGGTCGGTGCCGCGCCAGACGTCGCCCATGCCGCCGCTGGCGATCCGCTCGTCCAGGCGGTAACGGTTGCCGAGCTGCACCCCGGGGCTGAGCATGTCAGCGGCCCCCAGGGTCGGCGATGGCGGCGCGCATGACCTGCCCGGCGATCCGGGCCGCCTCGGCGCTGCCACCGGGGCCGGCCTGCTCCAGCACCACACAGACCGCGGAGACCGGCGTGCCGTTCTTGTCCAGGGCGAAGCCGATGAACCAGCCGTGGTCGGGCCGGTCCGGCGCGGACTGGGCGGTGCCGGTCTTGCCGCCGACCTTGTAGCCGTTGATCTGCGCGTTGCCGCCCGTGCCGTTCTTGACGACGCTGACCATCATGTCCCGCAGGTCGCTGGCGACCTGACCGCTGACCGGCTGCCGCAGCTCCTTGGGCTTCGCCGTGTAGTAGCTGGTCGTGCGGTCCGGGGCGAGTAGCTGGCGGACCAGGTACGGCCGCATCTGGCTGCCGCCGTTGGCGACGGACGCGGCGATCATGGCCCCCTGGAGCGGGGTCATCCGCACGTTGTTCTGCCCGATCGAGGACTGCGCCAACGCGGCCGGGTCGGTGCTGCCGTCCGGGTTCTGCATGTCCCCGGTGCGGCTCGCCGCCACCGGGTGGCCGGCCTCGTTGAGGTGGCCGACGGTGAGGTCCTCCTGCTCGAAGCCGAACTGCCGGGCCTTTTCCTTGATCTTGTCCGCGCCGAGCCGTACGCCCATCTGCGCGAAGCCCGTGTTGCACGACTCGGTCACCGCGTTCATCAGGGTGACCTCGTCCTCGGGGCAGATCGACGGCGCCGCGTTGCGGATCGAGGAGCCCGAGGTGGGCGGCGTGTAGCTGGACCCGGCCGGGATGTTCGTGTTCTGACCGACGCCGTTCTCGAGCGCCGCGGCGGCCACCACGATCTTGAAGGTGGAGCCCGGGGGCAGCACCTCGCCGAGGGCCCGGTTCTTCAGCGGGCCCGCCGGGTCCTGCTCCAGCTTGTTGTACGCGGCCGTGGCCTCGTTGGTGCTGTGGCTGACCAGCGGGTTCGGGTCGAAGCTGGGCATCGACACCAGCGCCTGCACCGCCCCGGTACGCGGGTCGACGGCGATCACCGCACCCTTGGCGGCGTCGACCCGGTTGTTGCGCAGCTGCTCGTACGCGACGTCCTGGGCCCGCTTCGAGACCGTGAGCAGCACGTTGCCGCCGCCGCTCTGGTCACCGGTGAACATGTCCTTGACCCGGTTGGCGATGAGCTGGTCGCTCGTGCCGGCGAGGAAGTCGTTCTCGAACTTCTCGATGCCGGTCTCGGCGAGGTTGACCGGCTTGTAGCCGAGCACGTGGGCGTACTTCGCCCCGCCGGGGTAGGCGCGCTGGAACTTCAGCTCGCCGTCGGTCTCCTTGCTGAGCGCGAAGGCGGTGCCGCCGGCCTCGATGTTGCCGCGCTTGCGGTCGTACTCGGCGACCTGGACCCGACCGTTGTAGTCGCTGGTGCGGTACTCGTCGGCCTTGTAGGCCTGGATCCAGTTCAGGTTCGCGAAGAGCAGACCGAAGAGAACCATGACGACGATGCCGACGCGGCGCAGGGGTGCGTTCACGGCCTGATCACCTCCGTGGGGGCACCGTGCAGCTGCTCCGGCGGACCGCCGGACGGTCGGGCCGCCTTGCCGCCACCACCGGTGACGGGCCGGCGGGCACCGTCGGAGATCCGGAGCAGGACCGCGATGAGCAGCCAGTTGGCCATCAGCGAGGAACCGCCGGCGGAGAGGAACGGGGTGGTCTGGCCGGTCAGCGGGATGAGCTTGCTGATCCCGCCGACGATCACGAAGACCTGGAGCCCGAGGGTGAAGGCGAGCCCGCCGGCCAGCAGCTTGCCGAACGAGTCCCGCACCGCCAGCGCGGCCCGCAGTCCCCGCTCGACGATCAGCAGGTAGACCACGAGCAGCGCGGACAGGCCGAAGAGACCGATCTCCTCGCCGATGCCCGCGAAGATGAAGTCGTTCTGCACCTCGGGCAGCAGGCCCGGCTGGCCACCGCCGGGGCCCGCGCCGAACATGCCGCCCGTGCCGAGCGCGAGCAACCCCTGCACGAGCTGGTAGCCGTCGTTGTACGGGTCGGCGAACGGGTCCAGCCAGATCTGCGCGCGCAGGTAGAAGTTGGCGAACGGCCCACCGACCAGATCACCGAGGACGTACGCCAGGTAGACGCCGCCGAAGAAGAGCACCAGACCGATGAGCAGCCAACTGACCCGTTCGGTGGCGATGTAGAGCGTCACCACGAACATGCCGAAGTAGAGCAGCGAGGTGCCGAGGTCCTTCTCGAAGACGAGGACCAGGACGCTGATCAGCCAGACCACGACCACCGGGCCGAGGTCGCGCCCGCGGGGGAAGTCGATGCCGAGGAAGCGGCGGCTCGCCAGCGACAGCACCTCGCGCTTGCGCACCAGGTAGTAGGCGAAGAAGACCAGCAGGGCGAGCTTGGCGAACTCGCCGGGCTGGATCGAGAAACCCCCGACCCGGATCCACAGCTTGGCGCCGTTGATCTCGGAGAAGCGGCTGGGCAGCACCGCCGGGATCATGACCAGCACGATCCCGGCCAGCCCCAGCGTGTACGCGTAGCGGGACACCGAGCGGTGGTCGCGCATGAGGGCGAGCAGGCCGGCGGCGAGGACGACCGAGGCGAGCGTCCAGGCGAGCTGCCGGCCGCCCGTGCCGGCGAAGATGGCCAGGTCCTCCCGCTCGGCGGGTGCCGCGCTGCCCAGGTCGAGGCGGCGCAGGAAGCCCACCCCGATCCCGTTGAGCAGGGCGACCGCCGGCAGCAGGGCCGGATCGGCGAAGGGCGCCAGGAACCGGATCACCAGGTGCAGGCCGAGGAACACGGCGGTGAGCGCGGCGGCCGGCATCCAGAAGTCGGCCGTGACCGTGTCGAGCACCTTCGCCTCGACCATCGCCCCGTACGCGGCCACCAGCACCATGGCCACCAGCAGCAGCGACAGCTCGGCGTTGCGCCGGGACCGGGCCAGGCGTACGCCGGGCTGCTCGCCCGTGGTGGCGGGCGAGGGTGCCGGAATGGCCGCTGCGGTCACGAAACGTCCTCGGATCGAGTCGCGCCTACTCCGGCGACCGGCACGCGGCGGGGTCGAGCGCCGGCGAGTCGGTGTCGGAGGGCGGGGCGTCGGGCGTGGTGGTCGGCGCGGGCGGTGTGCTCGGTCGTCCGCTGACCGGCGCGCTCGCGCTGACGGTCGGAGCGGGCGACACCGGGCCGGTGGTCGGCGTCGGGACGGTGGTGACGGCCGCGGCGCTCGGGCTCGGCGGGCAGATGGGCTTGAGGTTCGGGTTCAGCGGGTCGTCGCTGGTGAGCTCGGCCAGTCGACGCTCGGCGTCGGGCTGGCTCTTGGCCGGGATGCCCTGCTTGACCTGCTCCTGGGCGGCCAGCGTCAGGTCCTCCAGCTCCGCCGGGCTGGTGGAGTGCACCGTCGACAGGTCCATGCCGGCGATCTCGCCCCGGATGCCCTTGAACACCGCGACCTGGCCGGTCTCGGTCGCGCCGACGTAGTACTGCCGCTGGGTGTAGCTCCAGCCGCCGAAGACCGCGGCACCGACGAGGACCAGCAACGCCAACGAGATGGCCGCGGACCGCACCGGCCGGCGCCTCGGGCGCTCCGGCTCGTCGTCGGCGCTGGCCGAGGGCTCCTCGGGCGCCGGCGGGCGGGGCGCGGAGAGGGCGGACGCGCGGGCGGCCGGCGTCGAGACGTCGGCGGAGGTCGCCATGCCCCGGTCCCGGGCTGCGGCGCCGCCGACGATCGGGCTCGCCTCGACGATGTCCTGGTCGGTGGCGTCCGCGATGATCACGGTGATGTTGTCGGGACCGCCGCCGCGCAGGGCGAGCTGCACCAGCCGCTCGACACACTGCTGCGGATCGGCGTACTCGCGCATCGTCTCGCCGATGGTCTCGGCACTGACCACGCCCGAGAGGCCGTCGCTGCAGATCAGGTAGCGGTCACCGGGAAGCACCTGCCGGACGCTGTATTCCGGATCGATGTCGCGGCCGTCGAGCGCCCTCGTGAGCAGCGACCGCTGCGGGTGGCTGCTCGCCTCCTCGGCGCTGATCCGGCCCTCGTCGACGAGCATCTGGACGTAGGTGTCGTCCTTGGTGATCTGCGCGAACTCGCCGTTGCGCAGGAGGTAGGCCCGCGAGTCACCGATGTGGACCATGCCCAGCTTGCTGCCGGAGAAGAGGGTCGCGGTGAGCGTGGTGCCCATCCCCTCGAGCTGGGGGTTGGCGTCCACGGTGTCGCGGAGCTGTTGGTTGGCGGTGCCCACGGCCGAACGCAGCGCGTCGACGAGGGCGTCACCCGGGACGTCCTCGTCGAGCGGCGCCATGGCACCGATGACGATGTTGCTGGCGACGTCACCGGCGGCCATGCCGCCCATGCCGTCGGCGACGGCGAGAAGCCGCGGCCCGGCGTAGACGGAATCCTGGTTACCGTCTCGGATCAGACCGCGGTCGCTGTGGGCCGCATAGCGCAGGGTCAGAGTCATGGCCGTAATTCGAGAGAAGTGCGGCCGATCCGGATCGGCACGCCGAGGGGGACGGGGGTTGGTCCGGTGACCTTAGCGCGATCCAGGTAGGTGCCGTTAGTCGAGCCGAGGTCCTCGACGAACCACTGGCCGTCGCGCGGCACCAGACGGGCGTGGCGTGCCGACGCGTAGTCGTCGGTGATGACGAGGGTGGAATCCTCGGCGCGGCCGATGGTGATCTGCGCTTCGCCGAGGGTGATCCGGGTCCCCGCCAGTTGACCGGCGGTCACCACGAGCTGGTGCGCCGCCCTGCCCCGCTTGGCCTTCGCCGGCTTCGCCGCCTGCCCGAGCGACGCGCCGACGGCTCGGGGGGCGGCCACGAGCCGGCTGGACCGGGCGCCCGCGAAGAGGTCCCGGCGGATCACGCCGACCACCGTGAACACGAAGATCCACAGCAGGATGAGGAACCCGAACCGGGCGACGGTGATGACGAGTTCCGGCAAGGCGGGTCAGCCGTCCACGCGGAAGGTCAGCGTCGTGGTGCCGAGCTGGACCATGTCTCCGGGGTTGAGCGCGACGGCGGAGACCCGCTGGCCGTTGACCATGGTGCCGTTGGTCGACCCGAGGTCGGTCAGCACGACCTGGCCACCGTCGAAGTCCAGCCGGGCGTGTCGCCGCGAGATCCCGACGTCGGGCAGGCGCAGGTTGGCCTGGTCGCCGCGGCCGATCACCGTCGAACCCATCTGGAGGGGGTAGGTCCGCCCGTCGCCGGAGACCAGCCGCACGTTGCGGCCGCCGCCGTGGCCGGGCGGCGGGCCGTAGCCACCGCCCTGGTCGTACGCGGGGTAGGCGGGTGGGCCCGCGTCGTAGCCGGGCGCCGAGACCGGGGCGACCTCGCCGCCGGTGTAGACCTCGGCGGTGACCCGGAACATCCCGGTGTCCAGCCCCTCGCCGCGTTCGATCTCGACGATCACGTCGCCGTAGACCGTCCAGGCCTGCTCGCCGATGAACTCCGCCTGCGACTGGGCCAGCTCCTGGGCCAGCGCGGCGGCGTACGGCGCCAGACGACTGTGGTCGTAGGGCGAGAGATCGATCACGTAGCGGTTGGGCACCAACGTGCGCCCACCGGCCAGGATCGCCTTGTGCGCCTCGGCCTCCCGCTGCATGGCGTTGAGGATCTCCACGGGGTGGACCACCCCTTTGAAGACCTTGGCGAAGGCCCCTTCGACCAGGCCTTCCAGACGCTTCTCGAAGCGTTGCAGCACGCTCACCGGCTCCTCCTCGGGTCCCGAGGACATGATGGTATCCGGCCGGCGCGCGCGCAGCTCACACGCCGCTCGGCCGGCTGACGGCGGCCCGTTCGGACGGGCCGATACTGCCGTGCTACTCTTTCGTCCGCCACGAACGGTAACCGCTCCTCGGACGGTAACCAGTCGTCGCAACGATCACGGACCGGGTAGGATCGCCGGGGCCCGCTGGAGACAGCAGGACCGGCACAGACTACAGTGTTCGAGGTCAAGCCACGGGGAAGTGGCGGAATGGCAGACGCGCACGGTTCAGGTCCGTGTGCCCGAAAGGGCGTGGGGGTTCAACTCCCCCCTTCCCCACCAATACGCGAGGGCTCCGCAGCGATGCGGGGCCCTCGCGCTGTATCGGGACATGCCGTACGTCACGCTATGCTCCGATGGTTTGTGCCTCCGATGGACCAGGAGTGTCGTGTGAGTGTCGCGTTCGTGACCGGATCGGGCGGTCTGATCGGCTCCGAGGCGGTCCGGCACTTCGCCGGCCTCGGTCTCGAGGTCGTCGGCATCGACAACGACATGCGGCAGGAGTTCTTCGGCGAGGAGGCCTCCACCGCCTGGAACGTCCGGCGGCTGACGGACGAGCTGGGGTCCGCGTACTCGCACCACAGCATCGACATCCGGGACCGGGCCGCGCTGGCCAAGCTGTTCGCGCGGTACGGCACCGACGTCGCCGTGGTGATCCACACCGCCGCCCAGCCGTCGCACGACTGGGCGGTGCGTGACCCGTTCACCGACTTCGACGTCAACGCCGCGGGCACGCTCAACGTGCTGCAGAACGTGCGCGAGCACTGCATCGAGGCGCCGCTCATCCACTGCTCCACCAACAAGGTCTACGGCGACCGGCCGAACAGCCTGCCGCTGGTCGAGCTGGAGTCCCGCTGGGAGATCGAGCCGGGGCACCCGTACGAGCAGGGCATCCGTGAGGACATGTCCATCGACGCGTGCCTGCACTCGATCTTCGGCGCCTCCAAGGTCGCGGCCGACGTCATGGTGCAGGAGTACGGCCGTTACTTCGGCATGCGCACGGCCTGCTTCCGGGGTGGGACGCTGACCGGTCCGGCGCACTCCGCGACGGAGCTGCACGGTTTCCTCGGCTACGTCATGCGGGCCAACATGGAGCGCCGGACCTACAAGATCTTCGGTTACCAGGGCAAGCAGGTCCGCGACGCCATCCACAGCTCGGACGTGGTCGCCGCGTTCGAGGCGTTCTTCCGCAACCCGCGCTCGGCGGCGGTCTACAACCTCGGCGGCGGGCGGCACTCCAACACCTCCAACCGCGAGGCGTTCGCGCTGGCCGAGCAGATCACCGGCCAGGAGATGATCACCGAGTACGTCGAGGCCAACCGGATCGGCGACCACAAGTGGTGGATCGGCTCGAACGAGGCCTTCCAGGCCGACTACCCCGAGTGGAAGCAGGTCTACGACGTGCCCATGATCATGCGGGAGATCCACGAGGCGAACGTGGACAAGTGGGTGCCGGGAGCATGATCGCGAAGGGCAAGCGGAACGTCCTCGGCGTCCTGGTCGACGCCACCGACTACGCCGCGGCGACCGAGCAGGTGGTGGCCGCCGCGCAGGAACGCCGTCCGCTGGCGCTGACCGCGCTCGCCGTGCACGGCGTCATGACCGGGGTGCTCGACCCCGCGCACAACGCCCGGCTGAACTCCTTCGACGTGGTCACCCCCGACGGGCAGCCGGTGCGCTGGGCGCTCAACCTGCTGCACGGGGTGGGGCTCACCGACCGGGTCTACGGCCCGACCCTGACCCTGCACGTGCTCGCCCGCTTCGCCGACGAGGGGCTTCCGGTCTACCTCTACGGGTCGACCGAGGAGACGCTGGCCCGGCTGATCCCGGCGCTGGAGCGGATGTTCCCGGCCCTGAAGATCGCCGGCGTGGAGCCGTCGAAGTTCCGCGCGGTGCAGCCGGGCGAGGACGCCGAGATCGCCGACCGGATCAGGTCCAGCGGGGCGCGGCTCGTGCTGGTCGGGCTGGGCTGCCCGCGCCAGGAGGTCTTCACGTACGCCATGCGACCGCTGCTGGACATGCCGCTGATGGCGGTCGGGGCGGCCTTCGACTACCACGCCGGGCTGCTGCGCCAGCCCCCGCCGTGGATGCAGCGGGCCGGCCTGGAGTGGTTCTGGCGCCTCGGCCTGGAGCCGAAGCGGCTCTGGCGGCGCTACGTGATCCTCAACCCGGCCTACCTGACCCGGCTCGCCGGTCAGAAGACGGGGCTGTGGAAGGCGCAGCCGCCGGCCCCGGCCACGGATCGGCCGGCGACCTTCGCCGTCTGATTCCCGACAGACGACAGGAAGGGTCCCTTCCCCGCACGAGGCGGTGGGAAGGGACCCTTCCTCGTCAGTTCGTCAGAGGGTGAGGGTCCAGGTGTTCACGTACCCGGTGTCGCCCGAGTAGACGTCGCGCACCCGCAGCTGCCAGGTGCCGTTCGCCGCCTCGCTCGACAGGTTCGCCGTGTAGGTGGTGTTGATGTTGTCCGCGCCGTCGAAGAAGCTGCTGTTCTTCAGCCGGTACGCCGAGCCGTCCGGGGCGACCAGGTCGATGACGACGTCACCGCGGTAGGTGTGCACGATGTTCACCGCGACGGTGGAGGCCGACGAGGCGTTGCGGGCGCAGCCGGTGATCGCGATCGTGCTGCTCACCGCGACGTTCGTGTCCGGGATCGCCACGTCGGTGCCGTTGGTGCCGGAGCAGCTGCCGCCACCGGTACCGGTGACCGTCAGCGAGTAGGTCGCGGTCCTGCTGCCCGATGCCGCGGTGCCCGTCACGGTGACGGAGTAGGTGCCGGGCGGCGTGCTCGCCGAGGTGCTGACGGTCAGCGTCGAGGAACCGCCCGAGGTGACGGTCGCCGGGCTGAACGAGGCGGTCGCCCCGGACGGCAGCCCGCTGGCCGACAGGCTCACCGACTGGGCGGAGCCGTTGGTCGTGGCGGTGGCGACCGTGGCGGTCACCGAGCCGCCCGGCGCGGTCGAGCCGGACGTCGGCGAGACCGAGACGGAGAAGTCGTTGGTCGGCGGCGGGGTGTCGCCGTTGACGACGTAGAGCAGCTTGTTCGGCGAGCCGGTGCCCGGGTTGGTCACCACGTTGCTGGTGGCGTTGTTCACCAGGTAGTCGCGGACCTGCTGCGGCGTCCAGGCCGGGTTGGCGCTGGCCACCAGCGCCGCGGCGCCGACCACGTGCGGCGTCGCCATCGAGGTGCCGCTGATGGTGTTGGTCGAGGTGTCGTTGGTGTGCCACGCCGAGGTGATCGACGAGCCGGGCGCGAAGATGTCCACGCAGGTGCCGATGTTGGAGAACGACGACCGGGCGTCGGTGTTGGTCGTCGAGCCGACGGTGATGCCCTCGGCGGTCCGGGCGGGCGAGGTGTTGCAGGCGTTGGCGCCGGAGTCGTTGCCGGCCGCCAGGCCGTAGCTCACGCCGGAGTTGATCGAGTTGCGCACGGCGGTGTCGAGCGAGGCGTTCGCGCCGCCGCCGAGGCTCATGTTGGCCACGGCGGGCTTGACCGCGTTGGCGGTCACCCAGTCGACGCCGCCGATGACGCCGGCGTTCGTGCCGCTGCCCTGGCAGTTCAGCACCCGTACGCCGACCAGCCGGACGCCCTTGGCGACCCCGTACGCCGAACCGCCGACGGTGCCGGCGACGTGCGTGCCGTGCCCGTTGCAGTCGTCGGCCGAGCCGCCGTCGACAGCGTCGTAGCCGGAGACGGCCCGGCCGCCGAAGTCGCTGTGGCTGAACCGGATGCCGGTGTCGATGATGTAGGCGTGCACGTTGCTCGCCGTGTTCGGGTACGTGTAGGAGCTGTTCAACGGCAGGGCGCGCTGGTCGATGCGGTCCAGTCCCCAGGAGGGCGGATTGGTCTGGGTGCCGGCGATGGAGACCGTGTGGTTCTGCTCGACGTACGCCACGGCGGGGTCCGCCGCGATGCGGGCGGCGGCCCTGGCGTCGACCCGGACCTCGAAGCCGCGCAGGGCGGCGCCGTAGGTGCGGGCGACCGCGCCGCCGTGCCGGTTGACCAGCCGCTGCGCGGTGTCGCCGACGCCGCTACGGGCGACCGAGCTGTCCTTGAAGACGACGATGTAGCTGTCGGCCACGGCGGTGGCACCGCCCGCGGCGCGGATCGTGCCCACCGGTTCGGCGGCCATGGCGGGCGTGGCGGTCGCCACCATGGCCAGCGCGGCCACCCCGACGAGTACGGACCTGCGTGGAAGACCCATCTTCTACTCCCTCCGACCGGCACCGACGTCCAACTGTTCGTGACGAGTGAATCGATGAATGCCGATCAAGCTGAGGGTAGGGGGGCGCAAACGGAAATTCAAACATGTCGACTTCCCCATACCATCGGGAGGATGGCCCCTAGGGGAGGCGGTTACGGGACGAACCGGGGGGCGCCCCGGATTCGCGATCATCGAAAACGGGCAAGGCTGAGCATCATGGAGAGCCACCTCACCGTCCTGCTGCCGCTGACCGCCCTCTGGCTCGTCGCCGGCTGGCTCGCGGACGGGCTGCCCCGGCTGGACCACGCCCGGGCGCTGCGTCGGCGTACGGGATGGGTGCTCGTCCTGACGCTCACCGGCCTCGGGTCGACGGCCACCGTGCTGGTCGCGGGGCTCTCCAGCCCCGGCGCGACCCAGGCGGACCGGGCCGCCGCCGGCCTCGCCCTCGCCGCCGCACCCGCGCTCGTGGTCGCGGCCTGCACGCTCCGTCGGGTACGCCGGCTGCGCGCGGGCGCCCGTGCCCTCTCCTCGGCGCCGGGAACCCCGGCGCCGCACGGCCTTCGGGCCTCCGCCGCGCACCCCTTGATCGGGCTTCCGGTGCAGCTCACCGGCCTGGCGATCCTGCCCGCGGTGGCCGCGGCGAGCGTTCCGGACCTGCTGTTCGGGCCGGGCGTGACCGGCCCGGCGATCACCGTGGCCGTGCTCGGCGTCGCCGCCATCGGCGTGCGCCACGCCCTGCGCCACAACCGGCTCGTCGAACGGGCCGTGCCGGCGCGGCCCGCGTCACCGCGGGCGGCCGGGGCCCTGCACGTATAGCAGTTCCAGGATCGCCCGGGTCGCCTCGAACCAGCGGTCGAGCCAGCCGGGCGGCGGGACGCTGCCCTTCGGCGGCAACTCCATCAGCAGCCCGCGCAGCAGCGGATGGTCGACCAGCGACTCGGCCGGCTCCACCGCCCAGCCACCGGGCGGGAACGACGGCTCGGTCAGCGGGTTGGGATCCAGCGAGGGCAGGGAGAGCGGCGGGCCGGCCTGCTCCGGCGGGGTGGCGGGGGTCTCCCGGCCACCGATCTCGGTGTCGGTCGACACCACCTCGGTGAGGACGGTGTCCCGGCGTGCACCCCGGTACTTGCCCCCGAACCGTTCCGGCTTGCCCGGCCCGTTGGTGAGGTTGTCTGACCCGATCGTCGTCATCCGTCTCGCCTGCCTCGTTCGGTTGCCGATCCGTGCGGCGGGTCGGCGACCAGCGCCGTACCCAGGGGTACAACGACACGGGACCCCATGTGGCGACGCCGACGACGGGACGTCTTCCGCGACCGCCCGGCCCGCCGGCGGGGCATCCTCGGCGACCGGCCCGGACGCCGGCACGACGATGCCCCCGCCCGGCCTCGACGCCGGACGGGGGCATCCCGTCACATCACGGTCCCGTCAGCTCCTGCCGAACACACCGCCCCTGGTGCCGGCGACGAAGGCGTGCCAGTCACCCGGGGCGAACACCAGGGCCGGGCCCGCCTTGTCCTTCGAGTCCCGCACGCCGACCGCCCCCGTCACGTACGCCACCTCCACGCAGTTGTCGCAGTTCGGCCCGCTCTTCGAGCTCTTGAACCACGTCGCCTGCGTCAGGTCCACGGGGAACCCATTGGTCGCCATTTCCACAGCGGCTCCTCTGCCAGTTTCGCGATGTGTGCGATGGACTCCTCCGGACGCATGGCCGCCGCTCGGACGTGATCGAAGATGAAGCTGTACTTCTGCAGTTCGTCACTCTTCTCGAGGAAGAGCCCACCCGTGGCATTCTCCGCGTACACGACATCCGGATCACCGGGCTCAGGGAAGCTGAGGATCGTGAAGGTGCCGTCCATGCCGGCGTGCGCCCCCACCGCGAACGGCAGGATCTGGAGCGTCACGTTCGGCAGTTCCGCCACCTCGACCAGGCGTTTGAGCTGGTCACGCATTACCTCGTCCCCGCCCACCGGACGGCTTACCACCGCCTCATCGAGCACCACCCACAGATCGACCGGATCATCCTGCGTCAACAACGACTGACGGCCCAGACGGACACGCACCCGTTGCTGCACCTGCTCCGGCGTGAAGTCGGGCCGGGCGGCCCGGATCATCGCGCCCGCGTACTCCTCGGTCTCCAGCAGCCCGGGCACCACCTGCTGCTCGTACGCCCGGATCGAGCTGGCCGCGGCCTCCAGCCCCACGTAAGCGCCGACCAGCACCGTGCTGTAGGGGTGCCACCAGCCCTTCTGCCGCGCCTCGCGGGCGATCTGCACCAGCTCGTCGCTCTCGGCGCCCACCACCCCGTAGATCCGCAGCATGTCCCGCACGTCGCGCGGGGTGGCCGTGGTGTGGCCGGTCTCGATCCGCGAGACCTTCGACGCCGAGCACTCCAACTGCTCGGCGACCGCCTCTATGGTGATCCTGGCCGCTTCCCGCTGTCGACGCAGCTCGGCGCCGAGACGACGACGTCGGATGGTGGGACTTCGTCGTTCGCTCACGAAGCCACCGGCCCCGCTGGTCGGGACCATCGGCTGTCGGGCCTCACCGGTCCACCTCCGCATCGCCGTGCGCCACTCTCGTCACCCGCCAGGGGCGCGACCGTCGTGCGGCGGGCGTCGTTCGCGGCGTGGGGTGGTGCCGGTCATCGGCCGGCCGCGACGGGCGAAACCGTTTCCCAGTGTGCCGGGCGGACGTGAACGGCTTCAAGCGCTGGTTTGCGCGAGCCGCTCACGTATCGGCAAAAGTCGACGTGCAACTTGCATGTGGCACCTCGCTGATGCACTCTGTCCGTATGGCACGGGTTACTCACCGTCTCCGTCCGCTTCCTCGCCGTGGTGATCCCACCGGCTGCGGGACGCGCGACGGTGGGACTGCCCGACTGTCGACAACCAGACCTGCCTCGGGTTGATGACCTCGCCGCTGCACGCCAGTTGGCTGCGGCGGCGGGAGCGGTACCCGGAGCAGCCGGGTGTTGGTCGGGTGACGGTTCGCCACCAGCGGACACGGCCCGACCACCACCGCCCGCCACACCGGTCCACGAGGCACGACCCCGCCACGGGCCATCGACGTCCCCCGACCCGCACCGCCGGCCCGTCCGCCGGCCGACCCTTCCCAGGAGCCCATGTGCTTCCCCGCTCCGGTGACGTACTGCACGTGACTCGCGCGGCGAGTGTCCAGTTCCTCAGACCCATCATGTTCCGGGTCATCCGGGTGCTCGACTGGCCGACCTACGACGGCTGGATCTGGCTCGAAGGCTACGAGTTGAACGCATCGGGGGAAGCGGTCAGCCGGCGGTCGATCTTCGTCCAGCGGGAGGGGCTGCGCCACCTGCGGTCGGCTCCCGAGCCGCGCCCGCACACCGTGCGCGCACCCCGCCGGCCCGTCGTCCGCACCCCGGTCCGGGTGGGCTGACCTGCGCGATCGGCCGCCGAGGGGCGTGCCGTCGCCATAGGATGAGGTACGCCCACCCCGGCACGTTCCACCCCGCGCGTCCAGGACCCCGAACCTGGGATGGCCATGGTCAATCAGCCCGCCGCGCGGCGGCACCACCGCTCCCGTATCGCCTACGCCTTCGGACTCCTGGCGCTGATCGGCGCCGCCACCATGCTGGTGGTCGTGGTCCGTGATCCCGCCCTCTCGTCCACCACCCGGCTGACCACGCCGGTCCCCGCACCGGAGATCACGGTGGTGGACGAGGACCCGATGGACGGCTACGACGGGCCGGACGCCCTCGACCCCCCGTACGCGCTGGGCGGGCCGGACGAACCGGACGCGCTCGGCGCCGCGGACGAGCCCGCACCCGCCGTCGCCGGGACCGACGCTCCGGCCGACCTGGCCGGCGGCGCGGCGCAGGCCGCCCGCCCCGCACCGGACGACGTCCGCCGTTCCCTCTTCTGGTCCGGCATCTTCGGCCTGGCCATCTCGCTGGCCGGGCTCGGCATGGTCGGGACGAGAAGACGCATGTGGTGACGCGGCCGCTCGTGGTGACGCGGCCCGCAGCGGTGCGGTCAGCGGCTCACCGGGTGGCGGTCGGTTCGACCGACGGCGTGACCCCACCGGTCGGCGAGGTGGCGGTGCGGGCCACCACCAGGGTGACCTCCTCGTCCTCCGGCACCAGTTCCCCCGCCTCCGGTTCGCTGCGCAGGACCGTGCCGGCGGGGCGGTCGGACGTCTCGTACTCCACCTGGTAGCCCAGTCCGACGTCGTCCAGGATGCCCTGCGCGGTCTCCAGCGGCAGGTTCACCACCGGTGGCATCGGCAGCCGGGCCGGTTCCGACGCCGTGGGGGACGCCGAGGGCGACGCACTGGTGGGGGCGGCTGAGGTCGGTGCAGCGGTGGTGGGTGACGCGCGCGTCACCGACGGCGACGGCTCGGGCCCGCTCGGGTCGTCGTCGTCCGCCGGTTGGAGGGCCAGCCACAGCCCGACGCCGAGCAGGCCGGCCAGCAACAGTGCGATTACGCCCCACAGGATCGGTAGCCACCAGCGCCGCGGGCCCTGGTCCTCGGCGTACCACTCGGCCTCCGGCTGGTCGGCCGGCCCGGCGGGGCGCACCTCCGCCCGCCCGGACCAGGGCGCCGGCCCGGACCGCTCCGGCGGCAAGGCGGCCGTACGGTCGGGCGGGGCATCGCCCTGCGGAGGCAGCGGACGGGTCCGGTCGTCGTGTTCCCCGGCGGGCGGTTCCTGGCGGTCGTCGCTCATGCCGGCACTCCACTCGGCTGCGTGCCGACCTGAGGCACCACCACCGCACCGCGCCGATGATTCGCTCGCTGACGCATGGCACGTCCTCTCCCGGCCCGGGCGGGCGTCGCGGGCCCCTGACCGCCAACCTAGCGGTCCCGGGGCCCATCGGCCGGGATCAGCGTGCCGGACGCTCCGTCACGGCGTCGGCGAGGCCGACCCGCCGTCCTCCGGCGCGTCGCCGCACCAGATCGACACCTGGTCGTTCCAGCGGCCCGTGCCGTCGCCGGCCGGATCCTGGCGGCTGACCGCGCCGGTCCTGCCCGTGCGGTACTGCGGATAGAAGCCCTCGTCGACGAGCTCGTCGGCCGCGTCGTCGCAGTCCTCGCCCACCACGTCCGGCACGGTGGTGGCCGGCGCCGGGCCGCTCACGTAGAGCGTCACGGTGCGCCCGGGCTGCACCTCGGTCCCGACCTGCGGAGAGGTGCGCTCCACCGTCGTCCCCGTGCCACGGCCGAAGACGAGCCGCCAACCCAGCCGCTTCTCGCGCAGCTCGTCGCGGGCGTCCGTGAAGTCCTCGCCGACGACCGCCGGGACCGTCAGCCCGGCCGGGCGGCTGGGCGTGGTCGTCCGGGGAGCCGCTGCCGGCGCGGACCGGGTCGGGGTCGGCCGGGCCGCGCCCGGGGCAGCGGTGAGGGACGCGTCCTCCGCCGCCGCCGTCGGTGGGGTCCGTGGTTCGTCCCCGCCGGCCAGGATCCAGCCGCCGGTCGCGCCGACGGCCGCCAGCAGCACGACGGCCAGCCCACCCCTGAGCAGCAGCGTCGACCGGTTCGGCCCGGCGTCGTCGCGCACGCCCGTGTCCCCGTCCGTCATTCAGCCCACCCCGCCTCGATCACCAGCGACCGTACCCGCTCCCGCCGACGCCGACGTCGTCGCGGACGCCTCGGCGGACCGCCACGACTCGCCGCGCTGACCACGGGACGTTACGCTCCCCCGCATGGCCAGACTGGGCTGGGGAGGATCGATCGCGACCGCGATCGGCGTCGCTGCCGGCGCGGGCGCGGCCCAACTGGGCTTCGGCTACGGGCTGGGCATCATCAACTGGGCGCCGGCGGACGCGACCGCCGGCGCGACCGCCTGGGTGGCGGGCCTCATCTGGGCCACCTGGATCGCGGCCACCTCGACGGTCTTCGGCGCGGTCTGTGCCCAGCGGCTGCATGACCGGGCCCCGGCACCGGACACCGGCCCCGCCGACGCGACCCCCACCGGACCGGCCGGCGCCACCCCCATTGACGCGACCTCCACCGGAGCGGCCGGCGTCACCCCCGCCGACGCGGCCCCCGCCGGACCGGGCATCGGCGCCCTCGCCTCCGCCGCGCTCGCCGTGGCCGCCGGCGTGGGCGCGCTGATAACCGTGCTGCTGGTGGCCGTACCGGCCCGGGAGGCGGTCGCGGTGGCGGACACCGGCTCGCCCCGCAACGTCGCGGCGGTCTACGCGGCGGTCGGGGTGCTGGTCGGGGTGCTGGCGGCGGTCTGGGCGCTGCGCTCGCGGGCCGCCGCGAACAACGTGATCGCCACCGTCTGCTGGCTCTGGCTGCTCGCCGTGATCGCCGTCGTGGACGGTGTGCTGGCGGGACGCGGCCTGACCAGTGCGCAGCTCGGCATCTGGCAGCTCGGCCCGGACGACGGGCGGTACTGGATCCGCGACTACTTCTACTGGCCGGGGGCCCTGCTGTCCCTCGGTTCCGCGCTGGTGATCGGTGCCCTCGCCGCCCGCCGGGACGCCCGGTGTCCCGACCGCCGCGTCGGGGCGGCCGCCTCGGGTGCGGCGGGACCGCTGCTCGTCGCGACCGCGTACTTCCTGGCGGTGCCGAGGTTGACCGCGATCAGCCCGGAGCAGGTGTCGGCGCACCTGATCGCGCCGTACGCGGTGATCATCGGGGTCGGCGGCGCCGTCCTGGTCACCGCCCTCGCCCAGCGGGCCGCCGGACGGGCCGCGGCCCGGGGACCGGTGCGGGTGCCCCGCCAACGCTCCGGCGAGCCCGCCGACCGTCCGGGCGACCCTGTCGTCGTCGGACGGCACGTCGACCCGGCCGGCGACGCCCGGACGTCGTCGGACGGCGTCGACACCTCCGGGCCGCCGGGCGACCCCGGCACCGTCACGATGCCGGGCGACCCCGGCACCGTCACGGCATCGCAGGGCAGCGGCCCCCACGCGACGCCGGGGGGCACCGCGCCGGACCGGGACGCCGCCGCGGCGGGCGGAGGAAAGCCCCCGGGTTCCCCCGCCGACCGCGAATCCACGCCGGTTCCCGCCGCGAGGTCCACTGCCACGTCCGGCACACCGACCGGGGAGCCGGCCGTCCCGTCCGCCGGAAACGACACGTCGACGTCGGGGACCGGGGACCCGGCCGCCGACGATCCGGCGGAACCGCCGGCCACCGGCCGCCGACCCCGCTCCGGCCGCCGCACCCGCTGAACGCCGTCCGGTCCCCACGCCCCGCCGTGGGACGCCCCGGGCGGGACGGGTACGTCACACGGCCACGGCGGGCGGAGTGCCGTGGACCCGGACGGGACGACTCCGGTCGCACAGCCCGGCGCACCGGGTGCCGTGCGCCCGGGCGGGACGACCTCGTGCAGTGCGCCCGTTCGGGTCAGTCGACGGGCCAGGTGTGCACGGGCTCGTTGCCGCGTTGCAGCTCGGCGTAGCGCTGCACCATGTGGTGCAGGGCGGCGTTCCGGTCCATGCCGAGGCGGCGCTCGGCCGCCCAGACCGCCTCGGTCTGCCAGACCGCGCCGTTGCGACCCGTACGACAGCGCTGCTCGATGATGCCGAGCAGCCGGTCGCGCTCGGCCGGCGCCACCCCGAACCGGTCGAGCCCGGCGACGGCCGTGGGCAGCAGGACGTCCAGGACCAGCTTGGTCACCGGCACGTCGCCGAGGCGGGGCCAGTGCAGGACGGCGTCCATGCCGCGTCGGGCGGCGGCGTGGAAGTTCTCCTCGGCGGAGCTGAAGGTGAGCTGGCTCCAGATGGGTCGTTCGGCCTCCGCCAGGCCGCGCGCCAACCCGAAGTAGAAGGCGGCGTTGGCCAGCATGTCGACTACGGTCGGGCCGGCCGGCAGCACCCGGTTCTCCACGCGCAGGTGCGGGCGGCCGTTCATGATGTCGTAGACCGGCCTGTTCCACCGGTAGACGGTGCCGTTGTGCAGACGCAGTTCGCCCAGCTCGGGTACGCCGCCGGCGTGCAGGACCTCGACGGGGTCCTCGTCCTCGCAGATCGGCAGCAGCGGCGGGAAGTAGCGGACGTTCTCCTCGAAGAGGTCGAAGATCGAGGTGATCCAGCGCTCACCGAACCAGACCCGGGGGCGTACGCCCTGCGCCTTCAGCTCGTCCGGCCGGGTGTCGGTGGCCTGCTCGAACAGGGCGATGCGGGTCTCCGCCCAGAGCTGGCGCCCGTAGAGGAAGGGCGAGTTGGCGCCGACGGCCACCTGCACCCCGGCGATGGCCTGGGAGGCGTTCCAGTAGTCGGCGAAGCTGTCCGGGGCGACCTGGAGGTGGAACTGGAGGCTGGTGCAGGCGGCCTCCGGCGCGATCGAGTCGGTGTGGGTCTGCAGGCGTTCGACGCCCCTGATGTCGAGCTCGATGTCCTCACCCCGGGCGCCGACGATCTGGTCGTTGAGCACCCGGTAGCGCTCGTTGGTCGAGAGGTTGTCCTCGACCAGGTGGCGCTCGGTCAGGGTGGGCAGGATGCCGACCAGGACGATCTTCGCGTCCGACTTGGCGGCCCGCTCGTCGGCGCGGGAGAGGCTGCCGCGCAGGTCCTGCTCGTAGTCGGCGAACCCGTTGCCCTCGATGAGCCGGGGCGGCGCGTTCAGCTCCAGGTTGAACTGGCCCAG
Organism: Micromonospora sp. CPCC 205546; assembly: GCF_036902715.1. NCBI lineage: Bacteria > Bacillati > Actinomycetota > Actinomycetes > Micromonosporales > Micromonosporaceae > Micromonospora > Micromonospora sp. CPCC 205546. The sequence goes on along the minus strand of NZ_JBAKHL010000004.1, from coordinate 87,439 downwards.
CTCGGTCTGGAAGAGCGGATCGGCGATGTCGGCGAGGATCTGCTCGTTGCGCATCGCCGGCTCGGCCGCCGAGTCGACCAGGTTCAGCTCGATCTCCAGCCCGGTCATCGGCCGGTCGGCGTCGAAGCCGAAGTCGTCCAGCATCAGGGCGAAGACGTCCAGGCACCGCCGCACCTTGTGTCGGTAGCGGATCCGGTCCTCCCGGGAGAAGGCGCCCTGCTCGACGTCCCTGCCCATGTTTCCTCCCGGCGCGAGGCGCAGTCGAGCCGTGTCGGCCCGGTGAGCGCGTGGTGAACCCTCCACGTTAGGAGTTTCGGCATCGCCGGGACCAGAGGAGGTCCCGCCGGTCCCACGACCGGGACGACCGTGTTCCGGTCGGCGGACGCGCTCCCGGCGGCATCTCTACCCAGCCGGGCCCGCCCGGCACCGGACCGGACCGCGAATGAGTCGTGACAAATTACACCTCGGCCGGCGCCACGCGCCCCGCGTACACGCTTCCGGGCCCGCGCCGTGGTGCGGCGCGGGCCCGGAGACGGTACGGCGGATCAGGCCTGACGGACGGCCTCGCCCTCGATCTCGATCTTGATCTTCTTGCCGACGAGCACGCCCCCGGTCTCCAGGGCGACGTTCCAGGTCAGGCCGAAGTCCTCGCGGTCGATCTCGGTGGAGGCGGAGAAGCCGAAGATGTCCTGCCCGAACGGGCTGCGGCCGACACCCTCGAACTCGACCTCCAGGTCGACCGGGCGGGTGACGCCCTTGATGGTCAGCTCGCCGGAGAGGACGAACTCGTTGCCGTCGCGGGACTTCACGGCCGTGCTGCGGAACTCCAGGGTCGGGAAGTTCTCCACGTCGAGGAACTCGGGGCTGCGCAGGTGCGCGTCCCGGTCGGCCTGGTTGGTGTTGATGGTGGCCGCCTGGATGGTGGCGTCGACCGAGGACTGCGACGGGTCCTCCGCGACGGTGATGGTGGCGCTCGCGTCGGCGAACTCACCACGCACCTTGCTCACCATCATGTGGCGGGCGACGAAGCCCACGCGCTTGTGCGCGGCGTCCAGCAGATAGGTGCCGGCGGTCGGGATCGTGAGGCCGTCCCAGTCGCGGGTGACCGGTGCGGTGCTGCTGGTCATGAAGCTGCCCTCCGTGGGGAAAGTTGTTTAGTAGCCCAACGACTGTCGAAGCAACTATAGGCATAACAACATTCCCCGTGTCAAGTACTGCTACGATGGGCGCGTGGACCAGAACGTGTTCGACGACCCCCGGATCACCGCCGTCGGCCTGCTCGTCGAGGCGCACGCCGGGCTCTCGGCCCGGTTCGCCGCCCAATTCGAGGAGCACGGCCTCTCCCCGGTCGAGTTCGAGGTGCTGACCAGACTCGCCCGCTCACCCGGCAACCAGTTGCGGATGACCGACCTCGCCGCGCAGACCTCACTCTCGACCAGCGGCGTCACCCGGGTGGTGGACCGGATGGAACGCGACGGGCTGCTCACCCGCCGCGCGTGCCCCTCCGACCGGCGCAGCTCGTTCGCGGTGGTCACGGCCTCCGGCCTGCAACGACTCGACGAGACCTTGCCCGGGCACCTGCGGATCATCGAGCAGTGGTTCACCGGCCAGCTCGACCCGGAGGCGCTGGACGCCCTGCTCGACGGGCTGCGCCGGGTCCGCGACGCGGTGCACCCCGGTGCCACCGCCGGCAGCACCGGGTCCGCCGCGGACTGCGACGGAGCCGTCACGCCGCCCTGATCCCTGCCCGGAAAGCCGGCTCGGCACCGGCAGAAAGAGCGGCAGAACTGCCGCTACCAGGGGACGATAGCCGAGCAAACCGGGCGGAGCCGCGTGCGGGCGGTGGCTAGTGTTCAGGCAGTGGGGGACGCACCGGGGGTGGCGGGGCGGGCGACGGGCGAGGGGATAGCAAGAGGGGCTTCGTCGCCTGCGCCACCCCCGGTCCGCTCTGCGGGACGCCCCACACCACCGCTTGCGCGCCCCACGCCGCGATCCGCGCCCGCCGTGGCCGGACCGTGCGCGCTACGCGCGCCGGCTCACGGTCGGCACGCGCAGCAGCTCCTCCTCGTGCGGCAGCAGCCGCACACCGCTCTGCCGGAAGGCCCGGTCGAGGCGGTCCAGCACGGCGGGATCACCCGAGCTGGCGGCCAATCCCACCAGCGCCTCCACCACGTCACGCCGGTCCGGACCGCCGCCACCGGCCTCCGCCGCCGCGGCGAACCACTCCGCCGCCAGCTCACGATCGCTCCGGTGCAGAGCCAGGGTCCCCTCGATCAACGCGCAGATCCCGTCCTCCGGGCGCGCCCCGAGCGCCGTCGCGCCCGGCGGGCGCCCGTGACCGAGGCGCGACCCGGTCGACCCCGGGGGCGGGCGCAGCTCGGCCAGCACCTCGGCCGCCTCGCCGGAGCGACCATCGCGGGCCAGTGCCAGCCCCAGCGTGCCGAGCACCCGACGTCGGTGGCCGGGATCGCCGAGGTCCGCCAGCGCCGCCACCACCCGCCGGCCCTGGTCGACGGCGTCGGCGTACCGGCCCTCGAGGCGGGACACCTCGGCGAGGTTGGCCCGCGCGAGCACCCGCAGCCGCCGCTCCCCGCACTGCGCGGCGAGCCGGTCGACCGCCGCCAGCCGGCGCCGGGCAGCCGTCAGGTCACCGGCGCGGATGTCGTGCCAGGCCAGGTTGTTCTGCGCCACCGCCATGTCCCGGATCCGCCCGTGCCGGACGGCCAGCGCGAGCACCGCCTCGGCCTGCGCGCGCGCCTCGTCGTGCTCGCCGAGGGCGATCAGGAGCGCACAGAGCACCGACCGCGCGTCCAACTCGCCGGTGACGTCGCCGGCCTCCTGAAAGGCCGCCAACGCCCACCGCGCGGCCGGCACCTCCTCCGCCCCGGCGCCGTGCTCGGCGGCGAGCCGGGCCACCCCGAGTGACGCCCACGCCCGCAGCACCGGGTCGACGTCGGCGGTACGCGGATCCGCCAGCAGGCGCCGCAGCCACTGCCGGCCGGGCACGTCCCGCCCCCGGAACCGCCACCACCGCGACAGCGCCGCCGCCAGCCGCAACGCCGTCAACGGGTCGTCGACGGCGGCGTGCGCCAGGGCGGAGCTGATGTCGCCGGTCACCTCGTCCAGGCGGCGCACCGCCGTCGGCAGGTTTGCGCCGACCAACTCCGGTGCGGTCCGCGCCACCAGCCGGGCGATCACCTGCGCGTGCCGGCACCGGATCGAGGTCAGCTCCCCGGCGCCGATCGCCTGCTCGGTGACGAAGTCCCGTACGGCGTCGAGCAGGCGGAACCGGAACGGCCCGGTGCCCCGGACGCTCAGCAGGCCGAGCTCGACGAGCCGGTCGAGTAGCGGGACCGGGTCCACGACCACCGTCCCGTCCCGGTCGGCGGGGTCGGCGAGCATCTCCTCGGCCATCTCGACCGACCAGCGGTTGCCGAACGCGGCCAGCCGGCGCAGGGCGGCCCGCTCGTCCGGGGCGAGAAGGCGGTAACTGATGGCGACCGCGTCCCGCAGGGTCTCCGCCACCGCCGCCCGGGGGCTTTCCGGACGGCCCGGCTCCGTCGTGTCCCAGCCCGGCCGCTCGGCCGCCGCCGACGAGGTGGCCAGGTCGAGCACGCGATCGCCGTACCGGTCGAGCAGCTCGTTGAGGTCTAGGATCCGGCCCCGGGCCGCCATCAGCTCGATGGCTAGCGGGAGCCCGCCCAGGCGACGTACCAGGGCGGCGAGGGCGGGCAGCTCGGCGGGACCGGGCGGCTCCCGGCGGACCTGGGCGAGCCGGGCGGTGAAGAGGGCCACGGCGGGATAGCGGGCCAGCGCCGCCGGGCCGTCCCGCTCGCTGCCCGGCGGCGGTACGTCGAGCGGCGCGACCGGCCACACCCGTTCCCCGGGCAGGCCGACCGGGTGCCGGCCGGTGACCAGCACCCGCAGCGTCGGCACCGCGCCGGCGAGTCGGTGCACCGTCTCGGCGACCGCGTCGGGAGCCCGCTCGGCCGCGTCCACGAGCAGCAGCGCCGGCAGGCCGTCGAGGCGGGCGGTCAGCTCCGGCAGCCGGGCGACGCCGAAGACGGCGACCGAGGCGGAGAGCACGTCGGCGGCGTCCGAGCCCTCGCCGATGAGCACGCCGGCCGCCCCGCCGGGATGGTGCCGGGCGACGGCGTGGACCACCGCCAGGGCCAGCGCGGTCTTGCCCACCCCGGCGAGCCCGACCAGGCTGACCAGTCGGGGCCCGGGCCCGTCGGTGAACAGCCCGGCCAGCTCGGCCAGGTCGCCGTCCCGGCCGACCAGCGCGACCGGGGGCGGGAGCGCGGGCGGCGTACCGGCGTGGCGGTCGGGGTCGACGTGGGCCGGCGGGGCGTTCCCGGGAGTGACCGGCGGGGCGGCCGGTGCCGGTCCCCGGGCGGCGGCCAGGAACGCCGACCGGGCGGCCCCGGCCAGTTGCAGCGCCCCGGCGAGCAACTCGACGGTGGTGCGCTGCGGCCGGGACGAGCGGCCCCGCTCCAGGTCGCGGACCGTCCGGACGCCCACGCCGGCGCGGCCCGCCAGCTCGGCCTGGGTCAGACCGGCGGCGAGCCGGTGCCCGCGCAGCAGTTCCGGCAGCCCGGTCCGACCGCCCGGTTGCGGCGAACGATCGTGATCCGGCGTCATGGGCAGGAAGGGTACGGAGTGGGTACGACCGACGGCAGACGAGCGTCGCCCTGCCGACGACATGGTGCGCATTTCCGACAACGGCCCGGACATCCGACGACACGGAACGGGCCCGGCGACGCGGAGGGGGCTGCCCCACGTCACCGGGCCCGTCGTCGTCACATGCCCAGATCGCGCGCGATGATCATGCGCTGCACCTCGGACGTGCCCTCGCCGATCTCCAGGATCTTGGAGTCGCGCCAGAACCGGGCCACCGGGTACTCGTTCATGAAGCCGTAGCCGCCGTGGATCTGGGTGGCCTCCCGGGCGTTGTCCACCGCGATGGTGCTGGCGTGCAGCTTGGCGATGGCGGCCTGCCGCTTGAACGGCTCGCCGGCGAGCATCCGCGCCGCCGCGTCGTAGTAGGCCAGCCGGGCGGTGTGCGCCTTCATCTCCATGTCGGCGATCTTGAACTGGATCGCCTGGTAGTTGCCGATCGGCTGGCCGAACGCCTGGCGCTCCTTCGCGTACCTGACCGACTCGTCGACGCAGCCCTGGGCGAGGCCGACGGCCAGGGCGGCGATGGCGATGCGCCCCTCGTCGAGGATGCGCAGGAACTGGGCGAAGCCCCGGCCGCGCTCGCCGAGCAGGTTCGCCGCCGGCACCCGGCAGTCGTCGAAGGTCAGCTCGTGGGTGTCCGAGGCGTTCCAGCCGACCTTGGAGTAGCCGGGCGCGACGGTGAAGCCCGGCGTGCCGGAGGGCACGATGATGGTGGACAGCTCCTTGGCGCCGTCCGGGCGGGTGCCGGTGACCGCGGTGACGGTGACCAGCGCCGTGATGTCGGTGCCCGAGTTGGTGATGAACGCCTTGGATCCGTTGATCACCCACTCGTCGGTGGACTCGTCGAGCACGGCGCGGGTCTGGGTGCCGCCGGCGTCCGAGCCGGTGCCCGGCTCGGTCAGCCCGAAGCCGGCCAGCGCCTCGCCGCTGAGCAGCTTCGGCAGCCACGTCGCCTTCTGCTCGTCGGTGCCGAAGCGGTAGATCGGCATCGCGCCCAGCGAGACCGCCGCCTCCAGGGTGATCGCCACGCTGGAGTCGACCCGGGCCAGCTCCTCCAGGGCGAGGCAGAGCGCGAAGTAGTCGCCGCCCATGCCGCCGTGCTCCTCGGCGAAGGGCAGGCCGAACAGGCCCATCTTGCCCATCTGCCGGATCACCTCGTACGGGAAGGTGTGCTTCTCGTAGTGCTCCGCGATGACCGGGGCGACCACCTCGCGCGCGAATTCCCGCACGCTCTCCCGCAGCGCCTCTTGCTCCTCGGTGAGCCGGAAGTCCATGGAATCCTCCTGTGTGGATGGGCCGCCGGGCGCTCGTGACGCCGGAAACGGACGGGTCGCTGGTGCGGTGCGGGCCCGGGCCGGCCGATGGGCCGGCGACGGGATCAGACCGGGGTGACGCCGTGCCGGCGCCGCGAGAAGTGCCGATCCTTGGTGCGGGCGGCGGCGAACCGACGGACCAGCTCGGCGCGCAGCTCGTGGGGCTCGACGATCGCGTCGATCACCAGCTCGCTGGCGAGCCGGACCACGTCGATGTCGCGCTCGTACTCCTCGCGCTTCGCGGCGACGAACGCGGCCCGCTCGGCTTCGTCCTCGATCGCGGCGATCTTGTTGGCGTAGACCGCGTTGACCGCCGCCTCGGCGCCCATCACCGCGATCTTGGCGGTGGGCAGCGCGATCGTGGCGTCCGGCTCGAAGCCGGGACCGGCCATCGCGTAGAGGCCGGCGCCGTACGCCTTGCGGACCACCACGCAGATCTTGGGTACGGTCGCCTCCGAGATCGCGGTGATCATCTTGGCGCCGTGCCGGATGATGCCCTGCTTCTCCACGGCGCTGCCGACCATGAACCCGGGCACGTCGGAGAGGAAGAGCAGCGGCACGTTGAACGCGTCGCAGAGCTGCACGAAGCGGGTCGCCTTGTCGGCCGAGTCGACGAAGAGCACGCCGCCCTTGAACATCGAGTTGTTGCCGACCACGCCGACGACCTCGCCGTTCAGCCGGCCGAAACCGATGGTCAGCTCCTTGGCCCAGAGCGCCTGGATCTCGAAGAAGGAGCCGTCGTCGAGCAGGCCCTTGACGTACCGCCGCATGTCGAACGCCTGCCGCTCGCTCGCCGGCACCAGCGCGGCCAGGTCGGCCTTCTCGGGCGCCGCGACGGCGGGCGCGGCCGGCGGCTGCTGCGTCCAGTTCGCCGGCAGGTAGGACAGGTAGCGCCGCACCACGTCGAGGGCGTCGGCCTCGGTCTTGCAGAGGAAGTGCCCGACGCCCGACTCGGCGCAGTGCACCTTGGCGCCGCCCATCGCCTCCAGCGTGGTCTTCTCGCCGGTGACCATCTCGACCATCCGGTCGGAGCCGAGGTACATGCTGGCGTTGCCGTCGACCATGGCGACCACGTCGCAGAACGCCGGGATGTACGCCCCGCCGGCCGCGCTCGGGCCGAACAGCGCGCACACCTGCGGGATGGAGCCGGAGGCGCGGACCTGGTTCCAGAAGATCTTGCCGGCGCCGCGGCGGCCGGGGAAGAGGTCGACCTGGTCGGTGATCCGGGCCCCGGCCGAGTCGACCAGGTAGACCATCGGCACGCTGGTCGAGTAGGCCCGCTCGATGATCCGGATGATCTTCTCGACGGTGCGGGCGCCCCAGCTGCCGGCCTTGACCGTGGAGTCGTTCGCCATCAGGCAGACCGGCCGGCCGTCGATGGTGGCGGTGCCGGTGACCACGCCGTCGGCCGGGAGACCCTCGGCCATCGCGTTGGCGTAGAGGCCGTCCTCGACGAAGGAGCCCTCGTCCACCAGCAGCGCGACCCGCTCCCGGGCGAAGAGCTTGCCCTTGGCGGCGTTCGCCGCGTGGTACTTGTCCGCACCGCCGGCACGGGCCCGCTTGCGCAGCTGCTCCAGTGCCTCACCGTCGAGCGTCACGCCGACTCCCTCGCCACCTGAGCCGGTCACCTCGCGGGCGGACCGACTGACCTGAACGATCGTTAGGCTAGCGCATGGCCCTCCCCTCCGGCGACCCACACCGCCACACCCTCGCCACACCCTCGCCGCGCCCTCGCCGTGTTGATCAAGAGGTTTGCGTCCGACCCACTCGCGGAATCCGACGCGAACCTCTTGATCACCGGCAGGGACAGGAGGGGGCGGGGTCAGGCGGGGAGGGGAGTCAACCGGGTACGCGGGCCCGCGCGGAGCACCCCGGACGGGAGCCGCTTGCCGACCAGTTCCTCGGCCAGCTCGGCCACCTCGATCAGCGCGTCCAGGTCGATGCCGGTGTCGACGCCCATGTCGTGCAGCATGTGCACCGCCTCCTCGGTGGCCAGGTTGCCGCTGGCCCCCGGCGCGTACGGGCAGCCGCCGAGGCCGCCGACGCTGGCGTCGAACTCGGTCACCCCCAGCTCCAACGCGGTCAGCATGTTGGCCAACGCGGTGCCCCGGGTGTTGTGGAAGTGCAGCAGCACGGGCACGTGCGCGTTGCGGTCGCGTACCGCGGTCAGCAGTTCGCGGACCCGCCGGGGCGTGCCCATGCCGGTGGTGTCGCCGAAGGCCACCCGGTCGGCGCCGTCGCGGACCACCCGGTCGACGATGGCGGCCACCCGGGCCGGATCGGTGTCCCCCTCGTACGGGCAGCCGAAGCTGGTCGCCACGATCACCTCGGCCTGCGCGCCGGCGCCGTGCAGCAGGTCGATCAGCTCGGCGATGTCGTCCAGCGACTCGTCGGTGGAGCGGTTGACGTTGCGCCGGTTGTGCGTGTCGCTCGCCGAGACCACCACCTCGATCTCGGTGAACCCGGCCGCCAGGGCGCGCTGCGCGCCCCGGGTGTTCGGCACCAGCGCCGAGTAGCGCACGCCGTCGGCCTTCACGGCCCGCTGCCACACCTCGTCGGCGTCGGCCATCTGCGGGATCGCCTTGGGATGCACGAACGAGACGGCCTCGATCCGCCGCACACCGGTGCCGGAGAGGGCGTCGAGCAGCCGCACCTTGGCCTCGGTCGGGATCGGGTCCTCGTTCTGGAGCCCGTCGCGCGGCCCGACCTCGCGGATCGACACGGAGCCTGGCAGTTCCGCCATAAGGGGTCACCTCACTGTGACGCAGTGCTTGTGCTGGGTCCTCCCAGCCTCCCACCCACGCCACCCGTTCCGCACCCGGCGGCGCCGATCATGAGGTCGGCCGCGGCAGAAGCGACGAACCACACCGCCAACCTCATGATCGACGCAGCGAACCCGCCGGGGTCAGCGCATGCGGGAGACGATGCCCGTGTCGTAGTCGCCGGAGAGGAACTCCTGGTTCTCCAGCAGCTCGGCGAAGAAGGGGAGATTGTTCTTCGGGCCGGAGAGTTCGAACGCGGCCACCGCCGCCCGCGCCCGCTCGACCGCCTCGGCCCGGGTCGCGCCGCTGACGATCAGCTTGGCCATCAGGCTGTCGTAGAACGGGGTGACGGTGTTGCCCTCGACGTAGCCCGAGTCCACCCGTACGCCCTCGCCGGTCGGCTCCACCCAGGTCCTGATCACACCGGGGCCGGGCAGGAACCGCTTCGGGTCCTCGGCGTTGACCCGCAGCTCGATGGCGTGCCCGCGCGGGGCGAGCGCGTCCGGGTCGAAGGTCGGCGCCAGGCCGGCGGCCACCCGCAGCTGCTCCTCGACCAGGTCGACGCCGTAGACCAGCTCGGTCACCGGGTGCTCCACCTGGAGCCGCGTGTTCATCTCCAGGAAGAAGAACTCCTGCGTGGCGGGGTCGAGGAGGCACTCCACGGTGCCCGCGTTGCGGTAGTTCACCGCCTCGCCGGCGCGCACGGCCGCGGCCAGGAAGCGCTCGCGCAGCTCCGGGGAGACCGCCGGCGACGGCGACTCCTCGACCAGCTTCTGGTTGCGGCGCTGCACGGAGCACTCCCGCTCGCCGAGCGCCACCACCCGGCCGTCGGCCAGGCCCAGGATCTGCACCTCGACGTGGCGCACGCGGGGGAAGTACCGCTCGATGAGCACCGAGCCGTCGCCGAACATCCGCTCGGCGAAGGAGCGCACCTTGTCGTACTCGGTGCGCAGCGCGGCCTCGTCGACCGCCACGCCCATGCCCATGCCGCCGCCACCGGCCGCGGCCTTGACCATCACCGGGTAGCCGATCTCCGCCGCCGCGGCGACCGCCGCGTCGAGGTCGGCCGCCGGGTCGGTGGTGCCGGGCGCGACCGGCACGCCGGCCGCCGCCATCAGGTTCCGGGCGTTGATCTTGTCGCCCATTGCGGTGATCGCGTCCGCGCCTGGCCCGACCCAGATCAGCCCGCTCGCCTCGACGGTACGGGCGAAGTCGGCGTTCTCGGACAGGAAGCCGTAGCCGGGGTGGACGGCCTGCGCACCGGTCGACTTGGCAGCGGCGAGGACGGCCTCGACGTTGCGGTAGCTCTGGGCCGGGTTGGCCGGTCCCACGCACACCGCCTCGTCGGCCTCCGTCACGAACGGCAGGCCGGCGTCGGCCTCCGAGTGCACCGCGATCGCGCGGATGCCGAGCCGCCTGGCGGTCCGGATGATCCGGCGGGCGATCTCGCCCCGGTTGGCGACCAGCAGCGACTCGATCATGTTTCCTCCCAGCGTCCGGGGGTGGGGACGGGTGCTAGGGAACCATGGCCGAAAGGTTGCTGACGAATTGGCGTCGGGGTCAGGAGCCGGGGTGGGCCACGAGGGCGGCCAGGGTGGCGGCGCGGAGCAGCTCGGCCCGGCGACGCCGGTCCACCTCGCCACCCAGGAACGGCGTCGAGTTCATCAGGCCGAACGCGGCGTGGGCCAGCACCCGCGCCTCGCCGTCGGGCAGGCCCGGGTGCAGCGTGGTCAGCACCGTCACCCACTGCTCGACGTAGAGCCGCTGGAGCCGGCGGATCCGGCGGCGCGGCTCGTCGGGGAGGCGGTCCAGCTCGTGCAGGTGCAGGGCGATCACCGCCGGGTTGGCCAGCGCGAAGTCGACGTGGAAGTCGATCAGCGACTCCAGCGCGCCGCGCGGGTCGTCGGGGTGGCCGGTGGAGCGCTCCTGGCCGCCGGCCAGCAGCTCCTCGCTGACCGGGATCAGCGCGGCGACCAGCATGGCCTCCTTGCCGGCGAAGTGGTGGTAGAGCGCCGGGCCGGTCACCCCGGCGGCCGCGCCGATGTCGTCCATCGAGACGCCGTGGTAGCCCCGGGAGGCGAAGAGGCCGACCGCGATCTCCAGGATCTCGTCCTTGCGGGACCGGCGCCGGCCCGGCCCCGCGGCACCGCCCGCCCTGCCCCGTGCCTGCTGCTCCACCGTCACCGGGCAAGCGTAGACCTCGACCGGCCCGACGTGGAGCCTCCGTCAACCGTCGGTTGGCTCACGTCCACCGCCGACAGCACCACGTCAGGGGCCCTCGACCCGCGATCCCGGGGCGGTCGCGGCGGTGACCGTGGCCGGGCGGCTCCCGCCGCCGTCCGGCCTGCCCGCCGGGCGTGTCCCGGGACCGCCCGCGGCCCACCAGCGCCGGGACAGCAGGCCGGCCAGCGCGGCACCCGTCGCGTTGAGCAGCACGTCGTCGACCGAGGACACCCGGCCGAGGTCGAGCGCGTACTGGAGCGACTCGACCAGCACGGAACCGGCCGCCCCGAGCAGGAACAGCCGGCCGACGCCGGCCAGGGCGGCCACGCGTACCGGGGCGAAGAAGCCCAGCGCGGCGAAGACCAGCAGGTTGCCGACGACCTGGACCACGGCGGTCGTCGGCGGGCCGGTCAGCAGGTCCGCCAGGTCGCGCAGCGGCACCGGGTCGACCTGCCGGGGCGCGGGCCGGGGGGTGAGGATCATCCACACCCACGGCAGGGTGCCGGCCACCGCGCCCACCTCGGCGACGCTGCGCCGCCACGACTCGCGAGCCGTCGCGGCGTCGCGCCGGTGGCGCGCGAGCACGGCGGTGAGCAGGGCCAGCAGGGGCAGCCCGGCGGCTGCGGCGAGCAGCACGCCACCCCAGTCCCGCCACACCTGACCCACCGGGGCAGCCTAGCCGCGCGCCCCGTCCCGCCAGTTCCACCGGGACGCCTGGCCGCGCGTCCCGTTTCGCCGATCGAGCCCGGAGAGGCGCATCGCGGCCCTGCGCCGGGCCGGCGGCACGGCGCCGAGCAGGCGGAACAGCAGGTTCCGGGCCGGCCGGGCGGCCGGCGGCAGGGTGGCGAGCCGGGTCAGCCGGGCGGCGAGAGCCACCACCTCCTCGGCCATCGGCCGGCGCCGGGCCGCGTACGCGTCCAGCAGCGTGTCGGGCGCGCCGGCCAGCACGTCGGCGAGCGTCTCGCCGAGGTCCACCGCGTCCACGATGCCGAGGTTCATTCCCTGGCCGCCGGCGGGGCTGTGCACGTGCCCGGCGTCGCCGGCGAGCAGCACCGGTCCGCTGCGGAAGGTGTCGGCGATCCGGTGGTGGACCCGGAACCGGGAGCCCCAGAGCACCTCCGTCACCCGGTCGGGGCGGCGGGCCGGCCCGCGCTCGTCGAGCAGCGCCTGGAGGTATGCCCGGTCGGGCGCGGCGGGAGCCCCGTCCACCGCCGCGACCAGGCGGACCACCCCGTCGGGCAGCGGCGCCCAGACCAGCGGACCGGAGCGGGCCAGGAAGAGCGACACCCGGTCGCGGGGCAGCGCGCTCGCCAGCCGGACGTCGGCGAGGACGAACGACTCCTCGCCGCCGGCCGGACCGGCGAAGCCGATCCCGGCGCGCTCCCGCACCGTGCTGTGCATCCCGTCGGCGCCGACCACGTAGCGGGCCCGGACCGTCGCGCCGCCCGCGAAGGTGGCGACCACGCCGGCCGCGTCGGGGGCCAGCCCGGTCATCGCGTACGGGCGCAGCACCGCGACGCCGAGCGCGGCGAGCTGCCCGGCGAGCACCTCCTCGGTGACCGCCTGGGAGACCAGCAGCGCGTAGGCGTGCCGGGAGGGCAGCGTGTCGAACGGCATGGTGAGCAGCGCCCGGTCGCGGTCGCGGACGGTGAACCCCGGCGACCGCAGCCCGCGCGCCACCAGCGGGGCGCCGGCGCCGATGCGGTCCAGCGTCTCCAGGGTGTACGCGTGCACCACCGCCGCCCGGGAGGTCTGCGGCGGCCGGTCCAGCCGGTCGACCACCGTCACTCCGACCCCGCGCCGGGCCAGGGTCAGCGCGGCGGTCAGCCCGGTCGGGCCGGCACCCACCACCAGGACGTCCGTGCTCGTGGGCAGCATCGCCGACCTCCGTCCCGCGCGTGCCAACGAATGTTGGCCAACGTGTGTTGGCAACGGTAGGCCGGCCACTGATGGAGTGTCAACAGGCGTTGGCATACGGTCGTGGGCATGACCGACGCCGCGCCGAGCCGTACCCGCCGCTCCGACGCCACCCGGGCGGCGATCCTGCGGGCCGCCCGGGAACGCTTCGCCGCCGACGGCTACGACCGGGCGACCATCCGGGCCATCGCAGCCGACGCGCGGATCGACCCCTCGATGGTCATGCGCTACTACGGCAGCAAGGAGGGGCTCTTCGCGGCGGCGGCCGAGTTCGACCTGCGGCTGCCCGAGCTGGCCGACGCGCCACCCGAACGACTCGGCGAGCTGCTGGTCCGGCACTTCGTCGACCGGTGGGAGACCGACGGGACGATGGCCGCGCTGCTGCGTACCGCCGCCACCAACCCGGCGGCGGCCGAACGGATGCGCGGCATCTTCGCCGACCAGCTCACCATCGCGGTGACCCGGGTCGTGCCCGACCCGGCGGAGGCCCCGCGGCGGGCCGGGCTGGTCGCCAGCCAGATGCTCGGCCTGGCGCTGACGCGGTACGTGCTCCGGCTGCCCCCGGTGGTCGACGCCGACCCGGCCGAGCTGGTCGCCTGGGTCGCGCCGACCGTCCAGCGCTACCTGCGCGGCACGCCCGACGCCTGACCGCGCCGGCCACAGCCGCGCGGCCCATCGGCGTGGGATCGGGGCACCCCGCGCGCAACAGACGGCCCCGCGTCGTCGCGCCGACGCCGTCCGGCACTTCGCGAACGGCCACCCAACCTTTTCCGGCTCCCGGTGCGTCTGCCTGGTGACGCGGAACGCGCGACGGCAGGCCGGAGGGAGGGCGGATGGGACCGCCGACGACCGACGACGGGCGGGACGGCTACGTCACCTTCGTCGAGTGCCACCAGCACCAGCTGCTGCGCGCGGCCTACCTGGTCTGCGGCAACCGGCACCAGGCCGAGGACCTGCTCCAGGAGGCCCTGCTCAAGCTGGCCCTGCGCTGGCCCTCGGTGCGGCACGGCGACCCGGCCGCGTACGTGCGGACCATCCTCTACCGCGACGCCGTCTCCTGGTGGCGCCGACGCCGCCGGGAGTGGCTGGCCGCGTACCCGCCGGAGCGGGCCACGGCCGAGGGCGACGGGGAACTGCGGCTCGCGCTGCGCGACGCGCTCGGTCACCTGCCGCCCCGACAGCGGGCCGTGCTGGTGCTGCGCTACTTCGAGGACCTCACCGAGGCCGCCACCGCCGAGGCGCTCGGCGTCACCGTGGGCACCGTCAAGAGCCAGTGCCACGCGGCGCTGCGCCGGCTGCGGGAGGTTGCGCCGGATCTGGGTCGCGACGAGGGACGGCCCGGCGGCGGCCTGGTCACCAGGATGGAGGTGAACCCGTGAGGGAAGAGGAACTGCACCGGCTGCTCACCGTCGCCGCCGAGGACGTCCGGCCGGCGCATCCCGCCGCGACAGGCTGGGAACGGGCCCGCCGGGTGCGTCGCGCCCGCCGCGCCGCCGGCGCCACCGTGCTCGCGGTCGCCCTGCTCACCGGCGGTACGGCACTGGCGCTGCGCCCCACCGCGCCGCCGCCACCGGCCACTACCGCGACACCGGAGGAGAGCCCGACCCCGCACCCCGGGCCCGTGCAGACGCCCCCGGCCGAGCTGGCCTATCCCGGGCACCCGCTGGGCCGCCTCGGCGACCCGGTCGGCGCGACGCTCTCCGCCCGCCCGGTCCGCAAGGCGCTGGCGCTGCACCAGCCGGTCAACCCGGAAACCGGCGTCGCGGGCCGGATCCGGATCCTCGGCGACGACGGCGTCGTACGCGAACTCGACGTGGTCACCCCCGCCCCGACCCGCGACGCCTGGGGCAACGAGGCGGTGCCGTTGAAGAGCGGCAGCCTCGCCCCGGACGGGCGGACGGCTGCCTTCGCCCAGACCGACGAGGTGATCGTGGTCGACCTGACCACCGCCGCCGTGCGCCGCCACCCGCTCAAGGGCTATCTGGAGCAGGTCCTCTGGTCCGGCGACCGGCTGCTCGTCGGCGGCGACGACACCACGTACGAGCTGGACCTCCGCACGGGCGCCAGCCGGAAGGTGCCGGTGTCGCCCTGGGACGTGGTCACGCCCGACCCGACGGCCCCGCCGAACGTCCTGCTCGAACTGGGCGGCACGCCGCCGAACGGGGCGCAGGTCCGGTGGGGCGGCGACGGGACGTACCGGAGCAACGGCGCGATCGACTTCCGCGCGCTACCGCCCGGCCACCGGGTCGACGAGTTCTACGGGCGGGGCTGGCAGCGCGGCGACCGGGTGGCCCGTGCCGGCTGGATCACCACCGGCACCAGGGGCGGGCTGGAGGGCGTCGCGTTGCTGAACGCCCGGACGCGCGTGGTGACCCACCTGCTCGACCTGGGCCGGGACCGCTGGAAGGGCTGCTGCGAGGTGCTCGGCTGGGACTCCGACGGCGCGGTGCTGCTGCGCCACAACCCGGGCGGGCTGCTGCGCTGGCGGCCCGAGACCCGCGAGGTCACAGGCGTGACGCGGAACCTGTTCGGGGCGGTGTCGCTCCCCGCCGGTTGAGCGGGTCGCTCCTGCCGGTCGTACCGCCGAAAGGGCCGGTCTCCGCGCGACCGCGACGGGCGCGCGGGGACCGGCCGACGCTTCAGCTGGCCAGGCCGCCGGGCTGGTCGCCCTTCACGACGGGGGCCCGGACCAGGTTGCCCCACTCGGTCCACGAGCCGTCGTAGTTGCGCACCTGCGGGTAGCCCAGCAGGTGCCGCAGCACGAACCAGGTGTGGCTGGACCGCTCGCCGATGCGGCAGTAGGCCACGATGTCGTCGTCCGGGCTCAGCCCGAGCTGGTCGGCGTAGATCGCGCGCAGCTCGTCCGCCGCCTTGAACGTGCCGTCGTCGTTGGCGGCGGACTTCCACGGCTTGCTGACCGCGCCCGGGATGTGCCCGCCGCGCAGCGCGCCCTCCTGCGGGTAGTCCGGCATGTGCAGCATCTCGCCCGTGTACTCGCCCGGCGACCGGACGTCGACCAGCGGGCGGCCCGCCGCCACGTGCGCCATCACCTGCTCGCGGTACGCCCGCACCGGCGCGTCGTTGCGCTGCGGCACCGGGTAGTCGGCGTGCGGCCGGGCCGGCTTGTCCCGGGTCAGTTCACGGCCCTCGGCGACCCACTTCTGCCGGCCGCCGTCGAGCAGCCGCACGTCCGGGTGGCCGAAGAGGGTGAACACCCACAGGGCGTACGCGGCCCACCAGTTGAAGTTGTCGCCGTAGAAGACGACGGTGTCCCCCCGGCCGATGCCCTTGGCGGCGCACAGCTCGGCGAAGCTCTTCGCGTCGAGGTAGTCGCGGGTGACCTGGTCGTTGAGTTCGGTGTGCCAGTCCACCTTGACGGCACCCGGGATGTGGCCGGTGTCGTAGAGCAGCACGTCCTCGTCGCACTCGACCACGACGAGGCCCTCGTCGCCCAGGTGCTCGGCCAACCATTCGGTGGTGACCAACCGCTGCGGGTCCGCGTACGACTGGAGTCGGGGATCTGGATCGCTCGGCACAGACATGATCCCCAAGGTACGCCGGATCACGTGCCGGCGGCCGGCCATCGGAAATCGGAAATCGGTGCAGCGAATCCGCCGCGCCGCGCGTGACAGTGGCGAGACCCGCCGACCATCGAGGATCACCATGACCGTACGGCACCGGACCGGGCCGCCCCGGGCCGCCGCGTCACCTGTGGACTTCACCGACTTCTACCAGGCGCACTTCCACCGCCTGGCGGTGCAGCTCTACGCGTACCTGGGGGACCACGCCGAGGCGCAGGACCTGACGCAGGAGGCGTTCTGCCGGCTGCTGGAGCGCTGGAACCGGATCAGCACGTACGACGACCCCTCCGCGTGGGTCCGCAGGGTCGCCTGGAACCTGGCCACCAGCCGGCTGCGCCGGGTCCGCACCGTCGTCCGGCACCTGGCCCGGCAGCGGGAGGAACACGTGCCCGGCCCGGAACCGGACCGGGTGGCGCTGAGCCGGGCGCTGGCCTGTCTGCCCACCAGTCAGCGGCGGGCCGTCGTGCTGCACCACCTGGCGCACCTGAGCATCGCGGAGATCGCCGACCAGATGGGCGCCCCCGAGGGCACCGTCCGCTCCTGGCTGTCCCGGGGGCGGGCGGCGCTGGCCACCTACTTCACCGAGCGGCAGGAGGCCCACGGTGCGTGAGAACGCCCTGGACGAGATGTTCGCCGAGTTCGAGGCCGACGCGACGACCAGCTTCCGGCCGCCGGGCGTACCGGCAGCCGAACGCCGGGTCCGCGACCGGCGACGACGTCGCGGGCGGCTGCTGGCGGGCCTGGGCGCGCTCCTCCTGGCCGGGCCGGCCGGGGCGTTCGCCGCCGGCCGGGGTGCCGACCCCGGCCCACCGGTCCCGACGCCCGTCCCCGCGGTGTCGCCGACACCCACCGGCGACCTCCCCGAACGGAAGGTCTTCCTGCCCGGCGCGCCCGGCCGGCTGAAAGAACTGCGATTCGTCGACGGCCGGAACGGCTGGGCGCTCTTCGACACCTGCGACACCCTCGACCTCGGTGCGACCGACTGCCGGCGGGCCGTCGGGCGGACCGCCGACGGCGGAGTGACGTGGCAACCGACGACCCCGCTCCCCGACGCGAAGGGGCCGGGAAGCCTGTTGCCGGTCGACGAGCGGAGGCTCACGGTGCGGGTCGGCGACGGGTACCTCGTGACCACCGACGGCGGCGCGGCCTGGTCCCGCCACCCGTTCGGCTCGCCGCCGCCGGCCACGCAGGCGGGCACCGCCACCCGCAGCGGGTTCCTCGTCCGCTGCCCGGGCAGACACGGCCTGGAAGGCAGACCGTGTCCCCGACGGGAGCTGACCCGGATCGGCTCCGGCCCCGTCCGCCCGCAACCCCCGGTGGCCCTCACCGGGGAGCATGACGACCACGGGCTCATCGAGGGCGGCGACGGGCGGCTCTGGCTGACCGTACGCGACGGAGACCGGCTCACCGTCCTGCTCAGCGCCGACGGAGCGGCGAGCTGGCAGAAGCTGCCGGCCGTGCCGGGGGCCGGGCGGCTCATGGTCTCCCCGGACGGTGCCGACGCCTGGCTGGTCAGCGTCCGGGAGGACGGATTCGGCGTGGCGGCGACGAAGCAGGTGTGGCGGCTGGTCGGGAGCAGATGGGAGCAACGACCGGGCCTGCCCGACAACACCAGTGAGGTCGCCGCCGCGAACGGCGGGATCCTCGCTGTCACCAGTCCCTACGGCAGCGCCGGCTTCTGGGTCGACGGACGCTACGTCGACGTGCCCGAGCTGCGGGCCGCGCTGCGGTACGACACCGACGCCCACCTGTCGGTCGAGGTGCTGCGGGACGACACGGTCGTCGTGAGCACCGGATCCGCCCAGATCATCGGCATCGGCTCCGGCGTCACGCGTACGTGGACCCGGGTCTCCTGACGACCCACGACGGCCTCGACCGACGGACCTGCGGTGCGTCGGTCGGATTCGTCGGCGTCGCCCGGAAGGGCTCGGACGGCTGGCTCGACGGCGTCGCGGGTCAGGCGCGGCGGTGGGCTATGCGGCCGGCGACCACGGTCACCAGGCAGGCGCCGTCGGCGTCGAGGACCGACAGGTCCGCGCGCCCACCGGGAGCCAGCGTCGGCGGTGCGGTGGCGGGCAGCACCAGCAGGTCGCTGCGCTCCACGGCGGCCCGCAGCGCCGGATCGGTCAGGTGACCGGCCAGCACGGCGGTCACTCCGAGGCGCAGCAGCGCGTGCACCCGCTCGCGGGGAGTGTCGGCGGCCGGCAGCGGCCCACCGTGCACCAGCCCCGGGCCGAGCGTGCCCGGCCAGCGGCGGATCCGGGCTTCGGCGTACGCCTCGGCCAGCTCGGCCAGCGGGCCGACCGCGAGGATCCGGTCGGCCCGGACCGCGACGGCGGCCCCGGCGGTGGGCGGGGCGCCGGGCGCGGTCCGCAGCAACGGCGCGGTGTGCAGGGTGAGCACGGTCTCAGTCGGCCATCGGGCCGAGCGACGGTCGCTTGGCGGTGACCGTGTCGCCGGAGGAGCGGCCGGTGAGCCGGCGCTTGATCCACGGCGCCAGGTGCCGCCCGGCCCAGCGCAGGTCGGCGGCGCGGGCGGCCAGCCAGGGCGTCGGCGCCGGGTGGGGCGGCACCATCAGCCACTCCTCGTCACAGCCGACGCCCAGCGCGTTGAGCACCTGAGCGGCGACCCGCCGGTGCCCGACCGCCGAGAGGTGCAGCCGGTCGGTGCTCCACAGCATCGGGTTGAGGTACGCGTCGTCGGCGTACAGGTCGACCAGGATGGCGCCGTGCCGCTCGGCGGTCTCGCCGACGGCCCGGTTGAGCAGTTGCACCCGGGGCGCGACGAGGCGCTGACCGGGCAGCCGGGCCATCACGTCGGCAAACCGGAAGAGGACCACGTCGGCGCCGCCGGAGCGCAGCCGCCGCACGACGTCGTCGAAGCGGGTGACCAGGGCCTCCGGGTCGAAGGCACGGCGGAGCACGTCGTTGCCACCGGCGGCGAAGCTGATCAGGTCGGGCTTCATGGCGAGCGCGGCGGGCACCTGCTCGGCCACCACGCCCGGGAAGAGCCGGCCCCGGATGGCCAGGTTCGCGTAGCGGAATTCGGGGCCGACCCCGGCGGCCAGGCGGGTCGCCACCATG
This sequence comes from Micromonospora sp. CPCC 205546, assembly GCF_036902715.1. Classification (NCBI taxonomy): domain Bacteria; kingdom Bacillati; phylum Actinomycetota; class Actinomycetes; order Micromonosporales; family Micromonosporaceae; genus Micromonospora; species Micromonospora sp. CPCC 205546. The sequence goes on along the minus strand of NZ_JBAKHL010000004.1, from coordinate 67,877 downwards.
TCCGCCCAGCCCCGGTAGCTGCCGTCCGGGTACGCGTCGTCCATGCCCTCGGTGAAGCTGTCCCCGACCGCCACGAAACTGCGCCAGCGCACCTGATCATCCCTCCGACGTGCGACGGGGAAGGGCGCCTCGTCATCGCTCGGCGGTGGAGGAAGGTCCCTTCCCGACGCGGGACAGTCTTCACCAGGAGAGCCGGGCGCGGGGGTGGCCGACGGACAAACGTGGCGGAGGTCATCGTGGACAGCGGAACCGGTCCTGCGAGGCGCCGGCCGGTGCCCGTCCGGGCCGAAACAGTCCACCGGTCCTGTCGGCCATCCGTCGGAGCGTTCCATTTGCGGGGACTGCCGGCCGGGCGGCACCCTCCGGACAGGTGGTTGGCGGGGCCACAGGGTGCGCGGAAGCCTCCGGTGTGCGAGCCTCGTCCAAACCCTTTTCACAAGGTCACACCACTTGTCACCGCCGGATCACCCGCTGCACCGCAGACGGCGACGCCGCCCGTAAGTCCTGGGAGAAACACGTGCCGAACCTCGACCTGGCACTGAAGACAGCGATGAGCATCGACGGCGCGATCGGCGCCGCACTCGTCGACTACAACAGTGGGATGACCCTCGGCGTGGCCGGAGGCACCGGGGAGATCGACCTGACGGTCGCCGCCGCCGGCAACACCGATGTCGTCCGCGCCAAGCTGCGCACCATCGAGATGCTCAACCTGAACGACGAGATCGAGGACATCCTCATCACGCTCGGCACCCAATACCACCTGATCCGCCCGGTGACCAGCCGCACCGGCAAGGGGCTCTTCCTCTACCTGATGGTGAGCAAGAGCCGCGCCAACCTGGCGATGGCACGCCACCAGCTGCGCAGCATCGAGGAGAACCTGGAGCTGTGAGCGGGATCGACGACACCGAGGCCCCCCTTCCGCGCCGCGCCGCACGGGGCACGGGAACCCTTCCGCCGCCCCGACCGCTGCCTCCGTCGCTCGCCGGGAACACGTCGCTGCCGTACGCGGCCATCGGGCAGGAGCTGGCGGAGTTGCGCCTGCAGATCCCCGGGGTGCACGGCAGCGTCGTCGGCGGCGTGGACGGTCTGCTCATCACCCACAACCTGCAGACCGACGTCGACCCGAACGACCTGGCGGCCCTCGCCGCCACCACGTTCGGGCTGGGGCGGCAGGTCGGGCTCCGGCTCGGGCAGGGCGACTTCCACCAGTCCACCGTCCGCAACGCCGGCGGCTACCTGAGCGTCTACGCCGTCAGCCCGCAGGCGCTGCTCGCGGTGGTCGGCGAGGACAGCATCAACGTGGCCCGGCTGCACCTGCACGCCCCACCGGTGGCGAGGCGGCTCGCCGCCCTGCTGGACCAGTCGACGCCGGCCTGACGGCGCTTCCGCTGCGGGGCGGGGCGGTCGGTCGCGGGGCGGACTTCTGCGGCACCCGCCGGAGTGGGCCGGCGGAACGCGAGCTCTCCAGCACCTGGCAGGCCGAACTCGACCAGGGCATCGCACAGCTCCAGCACCTGCGGGACGACCTGACCGACTGCATCGGGTGCGGCTGCCTGTCGATCGACCGCTGCCTCCTGCGCAACGCCGACGACCACCTGGGCGAGACCGGCCAGGGCGCCCGCCGCCTGCTCGGTCCGCGAGCCCCGTCGGACGACCGCCCCGGCGCCTCGCCCACGCCCTCGGGGGGCTGATCCGACCCGGAGCCGTCGCGTGCCATGACGCGACGGCTCCGGCGACAGGCGCCAGCCCGGGGAGCCGGTCGACGGCTCAGGGCACGTACGCCAGCAGCGCCATGTTCCGCAACGACGCGGGCTCGGCGACCGTGCCGCGCGGTGTGAAGGTGCTGTCCAACACGCTGATTCCGGTGGTCCGCTTGACGATCACCCGGTTGTCGACGGTGAACAGGATGCTGCGGATCGCATCCCGGCCCGGCAGCTCCACCACCTTGCTCGTGGTGGTGTCGACCACCGCGAAGCTGCCGTCCCTACGGGACGGATCGGTGCCCAGCCACCCGACCGCCACGTACCGGCCGTCCATCGACACGCTCTGGGCCCGCCAACCCTCCCAGCGCGCGGCCTCCTTCTTCGGCGGCGTGTAGCGGTACCGCCGCGACCGCGTCCCGTCGGTCACGAACGGCTCGTCCTCCACCTTCGCGGCCAGCCAGCCGCCATCGGCCGACCAGCACCGGTCGGTCTCCTGCCCCGCGTCACCGCCGACCCGCTTGTTGGTCGCCACGTCGAGCAGCACCGACTGCCCGCTGTTCTTCCGCACCATCAGCAGGTCGCCGCCCTGCCAGACCAGCGGCCTGGCGCCGAGGCAGTTGACGTCGTCCAGCAGCCTGGTCGCCCCCGGCTTCCCGATCGCGCCGGCCATGAGCACACCACTGGTGTCGCCGTCGGTGCTGTCCTGCACCCAGGCCACCCGCCTGCCGTCCGGCGAGACGGTGATGGTGTTCCACTCGCATCCTTGGGCGGCGTACGCGACCTGGTGGACGACCTGGTCGGTGCCGCCCCGGACGGCGTGGATCCGGGCTCTGGTGGACGTGGTCTCCAGGTAGTACCGGGTGCCGGCGAGAACGGATGAGGGCTTCGCCAGCGGGTTGGTCGGCGAGGCGCTGTTCGACGGCTTTGGGGTCGGAGTGGCCTCCACCGGGGGCCAACTGCCGGTGATCGACGGGCCGGCCGGCGCGGGTACGGGCGCCTGGCCGCTCGGCCGGACGGCGAGCACGGTCCCGGTCGCGGCAGCCATCAGCACCAGGGCGGCGGCGCAGGTCGCGACGGCCCGCTGGATGCCGATCCGGCGGGACGTACGCAGGGCCCGGTCCCGCAGATCGACCGGGGTGACCTCGTCGGCGAGGTCGGTGAGGTCGAGCCGGAGGCGATCGTCGTTCATCGGGCGCTTCCTTCCAGGACGTACAGCTCGGCGAGTTCCGGGGCGACGGTGCGCAGCTTGGCCAGGGCCTTGAAGGTCTGGCTCTTCACGGTGCCGGCGGTCACGCCGAGCAGTTCGGCGGCCTCGGCCTCGGTGCGGTCCTCGAAGAACCGTAGGACCAGCACGGCGCGCTGCTTGGCGGAGAGCTTCTGCAACGCGCCCCGCAAGGCGAGCCGGAGCGTGGTCTGGTGGGCGTGGTCGGGGGCCGAGTCGCCTCCGCGCGGCTCGGGCACATCGCCCGGCATCGACTCGGCCACCCGGCGGCGTCGCCACCAGGAAACCTGCAGGTGGTACATGGTCTTTCGGGTGTAGGCCTCGGCGTTCGCGCTGTGGTGCAGCCGGTTCCACGAGCGGTGGGTGCGGGCCAGGGCGGATTGGACGAGGTCCTCGGCGAGGTGCTGGTCGCCGGTGAGCAGGTACGCCGAACGCAGCAGCGCGGGCGTACGGGTCCGCACGAACGAGTCGAACTCAGTCAGGAGAGGGTCCACACGAGCCGATCCTTGGGGTAGGCGGTGCAACATCGTGACGCCCTCCCAGACGTCACCGTCATGCGGCAGGGTTGCCGTGGACGGCAGGTTCGGTGCGTCGCGGGAACAAATCGGATCGCCGGCCGCCGGTACCCGCCGTACGCTGCGCCAATGCTGCTACGCATGTCGACCCTGCTGCTCCGGACCCTGCGCGAGGACCCGGCCGACGCGGAGGTGCCGAGCCACCGGCTCCTGCTGCGGGCCGGCTACATCCGTCGCGCCGCACCGGGCGGCTACACCTGGCTGCCGCTGGGCAAGCTGGTGCTGGACCGGGTCACCGAGGTGGTCCGGCAGGAGATGACGGCGATCGGCGACCAGGAGGTGCACTTCCCGGCCCTGCTGCCGGCCGAGCCCTACCGGACCAGCGGCCGGTGGACCGAGTACGGCGACGACATCTTCACCCTCGCCGACCGGCGCGGCGCGGAGCACCTGCTGGCGCCCACCCACGAGGAACTGGCCGCGCTGCTGGTCAAGGACCTGTTCACCTCGTACCGGGACTTCCCGGTGACGCTCTTCCAGGTCCAGACGAAGTTCCGGGACGAGGCGCGGCCCCGCGCCGGGCTGCTGCGCGGGCGCGAGTTCCTGATGAAGGACGCCTACTCGTTCGACCTCGACGACGCGGGCCTCGCGGCGGCGTACGAGCGGCACCGGGGCGCGTACCGGCGGATCTTCGACCGGCTGGGGCTGCGGCACACGATCGTGCGGGCGACCTCCGGGGCGATGGGCGGCTCGGCGTCGGAGGAGTTCCTGGCGGCGACGCCCGTCGGCGAGGACACCTTCGTCGGCTGCAGCGCCTGCGACTACGCGGCCAACACCGAGGCGGTGACCACGCCCGCCCCGCCGGCCGGCGACCCCGACGCCCTACCGGCCGCGCAGGTGCACGACACCCCCGAGACCCCGACCATCGCCAGCCTGGTCGCGTTGGCCAACGCCCGGCGACTGGGCGACCGGGACGACTGGACCGCCGCCGACACCCTGAAGAACGTGGTGCTCGTCCTGCGTCGACCCGGCGCGGAGGCCAGCGAGTTGCTGGTGGTGGGGTTGCCCGGCGACCGCGAGATCGACCTGAAGCGACTCGGTGCGGCGGTCGCCCCGGCCACGGTGGACGTCTTCGACGGCTGGGACGCCCACCCCGAGCTGGTCCGGGGCTACATCGGACCGCAGGTCATGGCGAAGCTCGGCATCCGCTACCTGGTCGATCCCCGGGTGGTGCCGGGCAGCGCGTGGCTGACCGGCGCGAACGAGCCGGGCCGGCACGCGACGGGCGTGGTCTGCGGCCGGGACTTCGCACCGGACGGCACGATCGAGGCGGCCGAGGTCCGTCCCGGCGACCCCTGCCCGGCCTGCGGCACCGGCGAGCTGACCATGCGGCGGGGCATCGAGATCGGGCACATCTTCCAGCTCGGCCGCCGCTACACCGACGCGTTCTCCGTCGACGTACTCGGCCCCGCCGGCAAGCCCGTCCGGCCGACCATGGGCTGCTACGGGATCGGGGTGTCCCGCGCGGTCGCGGCGATCGCCGAACAGCACCACGACGAGCGGGGGCTCGTCTGGCCGGCGGCGGTCGCGCCGTGCGACGTACACCTGGTGGCCGCCGGGAAGGGGCCGCAGCTCGACGCGGCCCTGGAGCTCGGCGGGCGGCTCGCCGCCGCCGGCCTGCGGGTGCTCGTCGACGACCGGACCCACGTCTCCGCCGGGGTGAAGTTCACCGACGCCGAGCTGATCGGCATCCCGCGCGCCGTCGTGGTCGGTCGCCGTCTCGCCGAGGGGTACGTCGAACTACGCGACCGGGCCAGCGGCGAACGCCTCGAAGTTCCGCTCGACGAGGTGGCTGACCGGCTCGTCGATCGGGTACACCGGGAGCACGGGGACCTGGTGTAGCGCACGTGCCACGGGGTACCGCAGTCCGATCGACCAATGCGTTCTGGAGGCTCTCATGACCGGTTACCGGGTCAGCGACGTGATGACGAAGCAGGTCATCTACCTGCCGGCCGAGACCAACCTGGACGAGGCGGCCAGGGTGATGAAGGAGGCGGACATCGGCGACGTGGTGGTCACCGACGGCGCCACCCTCGCCGGCATGCTCACCGACCGGGACATCGTCGTCCGGGCGGTGGCCGAGTGCAGCGACCCGGCCACCACGACGATCGGCTCGATCATCACCCGCGAGGTGGTGATGATCGAACAGCACTCGACCGCCGCCGAGGCCGCCGCGCTGATGCGGGAGCGGGGCATCCGGCGGGTGCTGGTCTGCGACAGCGAGCGCAAGCTGGTCGGCATCGTCTCCCTGGGCGACCTCGCGATGCAGCTCGACCCCCACTCGGCGCTGAGCGACATCAGCGAGCAGGCGCCGACCGTCTGAGGTGCGGGGAAGGGCCCGTCCTGACGTCCCCGGTGGAGGAAGGGCCCTCTCCTGACGGCGGTAACCTCGGTGGCATGTCATCCATGCCGGCCAGGCTTTCCGAGATCGTCGACGAGTTCGCCGCCGCGCCCCGCGACGTGGTGCTGGAGATGCTGCTGGAGTACGCCGACGTCATCCCGCCGCTGCCCGCCGACTCCGCCGACCGGGAGGGCATGGAGCAGGTGCCGGAGTGCCAGACGTCGTTCTTCCTGCGCGCCCGGGTCACGCCGGAGAAGACCGTCGAGACCCTCTTCGACTGTCCGCCGGAGGCACCCACCACGCGCGCGTTCGCCGGCATCCTCGCCGAGGGGTTGGCCGGGGCGAGCGCGGACGAGGTGCTCGCCGTGCCCGACGACCTCTACCAGCGGATGGGACTGGCCCAGGCGATCAGCCCGCTGCGGGTGCGCGGCGGCACGGCCATCCTGGCCCGACTCAAGCGCCAGGTCCGGGAACAGACCAGCTAGCCGGAGGGTTGCCACCGCACATGGAGATCGAGATCTACGCCGACGTCGTGTGCCCCTGGTGCTACATCGGCAAGCGGCGGCTGGAGCAGGCCCTGGAGTCGTACGACGGCGAGGTGACCGTCCGCTACCGGCCGTTCCAGCTCGACCCGTCGCCGGTGCCGCAGCCGCGTCCGCTGGTCGACGCGATGGCCGCGAAGTTCGGCGGGCCGGACCGCGTCCGGCAGATGTTCGGTCAGGTGACCGAGGTGGCGGCCCAGGTCGGCCTGACGCTCGACTTCGACCGGGCGCTCGCCGCGAACACCTTCGACGCGCACCGCCTGGTCGCCTGGGCCACCGACCGGGGGCGCGCCGCCGAGACGGTCGACGCGCTCTACCGCGCCCACTTCACCGACGGCGTCGACGTGGGCTCCCGCGACGCGCTCGCCGGGCTCGCCGCAGAGGTGGGCCTGGACGCGGCCGAGGCCCGCCGCTTCCTCGACTCCGACGAGCGGACGGCGGAACTTGCCGACGAACTGGCCACCGCCCGGCAGATCGGAGTGACCAGCGTGCCCACCTTCGTGCTGGCCGGCAGGTACGCGGTCACCGGCGCCCAGGAGCCGGAGACGCTGCTCGCCGCCCTGGCCGAGGTAGACCGCCGCGAGGCCGAGGCCGGCTGAGCCACCTGCCCGCGACCGTGGCACGGCCCGCCGAGCCGACGTCGGCGCGGCCGGGTTCGCGGGCGACGCCCGCGAGATCACCCAGGGACCACGGACATCGACGCAGGTGATGTTTCACGTGCAACGGTATCGACGTCCGTAACCGTTCAGGCCGGCCTGGCCAGACCCTCCACCACGCGCGCGCCGGGCAGCGCGCCGAGCGCCGGCCCGGGCAGCGCGATCTTGCTGTGCCGTACGCCGGACCCGATGATCACGTGCGGGGCGGCGATCACCCGCGCGTCGACGAGGATCGGCCACTGCTCCGGCAGGCCGATCGGGGTGATGCCGCCGTACTCCATGCCGGTCAGCTCCACCGCCTCGGCCATCGGCGCGAAGCTCGCCTTGCGTACGTCGAGGGCGCGCCGGGCCACCCCGTTGACGTCGACGCGGGTGGTGGCGAGCACGACACAGGCCGCGTAGCGCACGACCCCCTCGCGCTTGCCGGCCACCACCACGCAGTTGGCCGACTCGTCCAGCCCCACCTCGTACGCGGCGCAGAAGGCGGCGGTGTCGGCCAACTCCGCGTCGATCGGCGCCACCAGCACGTCGCCCACGTCCACCGGCGCCTCGGCGGGCCACTGCCCGACCGCGGTGGCGACCGGCGGCGCCAGCAGGTCGAGCCGGCTGCGGGCAGGTTCGGTCTTCAGCGTCCCCATCACGCCTGCGATCCTCGCACCCGGCCACGCCCGGGGTCCCACCACACCGCCGACGGCCGAAACATCGCCGACAGGGGGTCACCCCTATCGATCCCGAAGACGGGTCTCCCCGGCGTGTGGGAGCGCGGGATGCCGGGTACCGGCGCCGACATGAGTGATCTTCCGCTGCACATCCTGACCGACGCCGGCTTCACCACCGACGAGGCGAACTCCGTCGTCGACCATCTCCTCAAGGGAGTCGACACCCACGACGGGAGGGGCGAGACCGACCGGATCGACGTCGAGTCGCTCCCGCCGGAGAAGAAGGCGGCCATCGACAAGTTCAACCTGGCCGTGGCCGCCGACTTCTGACCACCCGCAGCACCGGCCCCGTCCCGGACCGCCGGGACGGGGCCGGCCGCGGGCACCCGGGCCGGAACAGGCCGGGCACCCGGGTCGGAACAGGCCGGCCGCGACAGGAGGGCGCCACGGCACCGGTCAGCTGCCGGTGAGGAAGCCGTTCTCGCGCAGCAGCGCCCGATCCCGTACGGCGGCCAGTTCCTCCGCCCGCTCGGCCTGGACCCGACGCACCTCCATCTCCTCCAGGGCGTGGCGGACGGCGAGCCGGATCACGCCGTAGAGGAAGACGAAACCGGCGACGTACAGGATGACGGTGACGACCATGGCGAACATGGCGTCACGGTAGGCCGGACGTGAACGCGGGGACCGTTCATCTTGCGCCGGTTCCCCCGTACGTGTCGGCGAGGTGGTCCGCCCAGGTCCGGCTGCCCGTCGGGGTCGCCCCGGTCACCAGGCCGCCCGAGCGCAGGGCGCGGCCCAGCCTGCCGGGTATCCGCACCGGGAGCAGCGGGCGGCGGGACCGCCGGGCGGCCGTCCACGCGCGGGCCGCCTCGTCGAAGCGGAGCACCTGCGGGCCGCCGTACTCCTCGACGCCGCGCAGCGGGCCGGCGGTGAGCCGCCGCACCAGGCGGTCCGCCACCTCCCCCGGGTCCACCGGCTGGGCGAGCACGGCCGGGTCGCCGAGCACCGGCCCGAGTCGGCTCGCCCCGCGCAGCATCCCGTCGAGGAACTCCGGGAACTGGGTCGCCCGCAGCACCGTCCACGGCACCGTTCCGGCCGCCACGACCTGCTCGGCCGCGAGCTTGTGCCGGTAGTAGGGGATCGGCACCCGGTCCACCCCGACGATCGAGACGTAGACCAGGTGCCGTACGCCCGCCTCGCCGGCGGCGACGACCAGTCGGCGCGTGCCGAGCACGTCGACCCGGTGGGTCTGCCGCCCCCGGTTGGGCGCGGAGGCCAGGTGCAGGACGGCGTCCACGCCGGCCACCGCCTCGACCAGCCCTTCCCCGGTGGCCAGGTCGACCACCACCCACCGCACCGACGGGTCGGTACGCGCCCGCCGGCTCGTCGCCCGGACGTCCCAGCCCTCGGCGCCCAGCCGGGGCAGCACCACCCGCCCGAGCCGACCGCCCGCCCCGGTGACCAGCACCCGCATGGTTTTCCCCTCTCCGGCCGTCGCGCGTCCGCCGCGCGACAGTGGTGCAGACGGCGTGCGGCCCGCGCGTGTGACCGGCTGTGCGGCGCCTCACCGCACCAGGTCAGCCCGGTGGCCAGCCGGCCCGCCGGTGCCCCTCCCGCCACCACGGGGCCCGGATCCGCCCGCAGTCCAACGGCGGAGGCGGTCAGCCGACGCGGACCCCGGGCGCGCCGGGCACCACCCGGCCCGCGAGCACGACCCCGAGCACCGCCAGCCCGCAGGCCACCGCGAGCGTGCCCGCGTAGCTCCCCGGGCCGGGGGCCGCCCCGGCGGCGAGCACCGCGCCCGTCAGTGCCAGCACCGTCGCCGCGAAGAGCGAGTCGCCCAGCTGCAGCGAGGAGCTGTTGCGGCCCTGTTCGCCGGGGGCGGACAGCTCCAGCGTGAGCACCGACAACGAGGGGTAGAGCAGCCCCATCCCGAGACCGGCGCCGGCCCAGCCGAGCACCCCGACCCAGACCGGCACCGCCGGCGCGACCGCGAGCGTGACCACGGCCGTACCGACGGCGATGCAGGTCAGACCCGCCCTCGGCAGCGTGGCCCTAGAGCGCGGCGCCGCCATCCGCCCCTGCGCCCAGGAGCCCGCCGACCAGGCGAGCGCGCCGGTGGACAGGACCAGACCGGCGGCCGTCGGCGACAGGCCGCGCTCCCGGGAGAGCATCAGCGGGATCACCACCTCCGCGCCGACGAACGCGGCCGAGGCGAGGCCGCGCAGCCCGACCACCGTGGGCAGGCCCCGGCCGGCGCGCAGGAACCCGGCCGGCAGCAGCCGGGGTGCGCTGACCAGCAGCCCGACCAGTGCCAGGGCCACCAGCCCGACGGCGGCGGCGCCGCGCTGCTGCCCCCCGATGTGCAACAGTGCGGCGCTCACCCCCGCCCCGCACGCCCAGCCGATCCGGGCCGCGGCGCCGGACGGCAGCCCGGTCGCCGCGCTCGCGCCGATCGCCCGCAGCCCGGGATGGATCAGCAGTACCGCCGGCACCGCCACCGCCGGTACCGCCAGGAACACCCAGCGCCAGCCGAGGTGCTCCACGATCAGGCCGGCCAGCGCCGGCCCGACCAGCGACGGTACGACCCACGCGGCGGCGAACGCCGCGAAGATCCTTCGGTGCAGCGCCTCCGGGTACGCCTGCCCGACGATCACGTACAGCGCCACCGAGAGCAGGCCGGAGCCGAATCCCTGCACGATCCGGCCGGCGACCAGGACGCCCATGGTGGTGGCGCTGCCGGCGAGCACCAACCCCAGCACGAACCAGACGAGCCCGTGCCACATCGGCACCCGGGGTCCCCGGGAGTCGCACCAGATGCCGGAGGCCACCATGGCGAGCACACCGGCGGCGAACGGGCCCCCGAAGGCGATCCCGTAGAGGGCCAACCCGTCGAGGCTGCGGGCGACGGTCGGCATGGCGGTGCCCACCGCCAGCGCCTCGAAGGCGAGCAGCGAGATCAGCGCGACGCTGCCCACCGTCATCGCCCGCAGCCGGGGCGCGAGGAGTCCGGCCCCGCCGGCGACCGGGGTGGCCGGTGCCGCCGTGCCGGTCACCTCCGTCCCGCCCGCCGGGGCAGCCGCAGCGGCCGGCGGCGCGGGTACGACGGGTCCGCCCCGACGCGCAGCAGTTCGATCAGCATTCCGTCAGCCTCGGACCTCAACCCGGATTGAGGTCAAGCGTGACCCGCTCTCCCGGCCCCTCCTGGAACGCCCGGTACCGCCCTGGCCGGCGAGTGTGCTCCCGCCGGACGGGAAGAACTCCCTTCGCGCGGCGGGCATAACGGACGGTCCGCCGGGAAGCCAGGCCGCCGGAGCGCAGGCGTGGGAGGCGAGATGGCGTACGGCGGGAGCAGTAACAGCGAGGGGCCTGACCGGCGCCTGTCCGGTCGTACGCCTCGATGATCTCCCTGGGCCGCGCGGCCGGCCGGCTCCTTCCGCCAGTCGCGGTCCCGCAGGTCGTCGGCGAGGCGTCCCGCGGCGTCGGCGTCGCCGCGACCCGGCTGGCCCGGGCGGCCGGGCTGACCCGACGTCGGGTCTGGTCCCGCCCCGGCCGGCACCACATCGAGGTGCTCGGGGTCTGCCAGGACGGCGGCGACGTCCTGGCGCGGCAGGTCGAGGCGGCGCTGGAGCGGATGCCCGGCGTCGAGTGGGCCCGGGTCAACGCCCCGTCCGGCCGGGTGGTCGTCGCCGTCGGTACGCCGGAGCCGGCCCTGCGGGACCTCATCGCGACCGTCGCCCGCACCGAACGCACCTGCCCGCACGAGCCGGACCCGCAGATCCCGCCGCCGCACCCGCCCGAGGAGGGACCGCGCACGCCGCGCACCCTCGGCGCGCTGGCCTCCGACGCCCTGGGGCTCACCATCTCCGCCGCCACCCGGATCCTGCCGTTCGCGCCGGTGCCCGGGGAGGTCGCCGGGCTGCTCGGCGCGGTCGACCTGCATCCGAAGCTGCACGCGCTGGCGGACCGGGGGCTACGCGCCGATCCCCGCGCCGAACTGCTGTTCCCGCTCGCCGAGGCGGTGGTGCAGGGCCTCACGGGCAGCTGGACCGGGCTCGTGCTCGACGGCGCGCACCGGGTGGTGCAGTGGGGCGAGGCGCGCGCTCAGCTCCGCGCGTGGGCACAGGCCGAACCTCGGCTGACCGGGCATCCGGAGCGGGCCGCCGCCCCCGTGCCGAAGATCGAGCGCCCCCGGCCGAAGCCGGACGGCCCCGTCGAGAAGTACGTGTCCCGGACGCTCGACGCGGGCGCCGTCGCGGTGGCCGCCGCGACGCCGGTCGTGGGTTGGAAGCGGGCCGCCGCGCTGGGTCTCTCCGCGCTGCCGAAGGCCCCCGGCAGCGGACGCGAGGGGTACGCCGCGCAGCTCGGCCAGATCCTCGCCCGGCGCGGGGTGATCGCGATGGACCGCAACGTGCTGCGCGAACTCGACCGGATCGACACCCTGGTGCTGGACGCCGCCGTGCTCGGCTCCGACCGGGGCGTGCTGGCGGACCTGGCGCCGCTGGCCGGTGCGGACACCGGGCGGGTGGCGGCCCGGGCGTTCGCCCTCTTCGATCCCGCCGCGCCCCGGGAGCCACGGCACGCCGACGGCTGGCGGCTCGGGCCGCTGGACGCGCTGGACGTCGAGGATCCGGGCGACACCGCCGACAGCCGGCGGCTGCGCGACTCGGGCGGACTCCTGCTCGGCCTGGCCGACGGCGGCGCCCTCGCCGCCGTGCTGCGGGTCGAGCCGGAGCCGGCGCCGGGCGTCGACGCCCTGCCGGCCGCCGCCCGCCAGGCCGGTCTGCGGCTGGTCGTGGCCGGCGACGACGAGCGGCGGTACGACTTCGCCGACGCCCACCTGCCCGGCCGCGACCGGCTGGCCGAGTCCGTGCGGGAGCTGCAACGCGACGGGGCCGTGGTGATGGTGGTCTCCGGCGACCGCGCCGCGCTCGGCGCCGCCGACTGCGGCTTGGGGCTCTCCGCCGACGAGGACCTGCCGCCCTGGGGCGCGCACCTGCTGGTCGGCGCCGACCTGCGGGTGGCGGCGCTGGTGGTCGAGGCGGCCGGGGTGGCCCGCCGGATGGCACGGCAGAACATCGGCCTGGCCATGGCCGGCACCGGCCTCGGCGTCCTGGGGGCGCTCACCGCCCCGCCCGCGCGGCTGCCCGGCCGCGCCGTCTCGGCCGTGAACGGGGCGGCGGCGCTGGCCTTCGCCCACGGCGTCCTGCGGGCGCACCGGCTGCCCGGCAAGGCGGACTCCCCGGCGCCGGCCGTCACCGCCTGGCACCTGATGCCGTCCCCGACCGTGCTCGACCAGCTCGGCACCGGCCCGGACGGGCTCGCCACCGCAGAGGCCGAGCGCCGCCGGGGCGACCGGAGCGTACGGCCCCCCGGCCCGACGGGGCTGCTGCGTGCGTTCGTCGACGAACTGGCCAACCCGCTCACCCCCGTACTGGCCGTCGGGGCGGTGCTCTCGGCCACCTTCGGCTCGCCCGTCGACGCCGCCCTGGTCGGCGGAGTGGTCGGCGGGTCGGCGCTGCTCGGGGCGGTGCACCAGCACAACACCGAACGGTCGCTGGCCGAGCTGCTGTCCCGCTCGGCGGTCACCGCCCGCGTACGCCGCGACGGCGCGGAGCGGACGCTGCCGGCCGAGGAACTGGTGCCCGGGGACGTCATCGTCCTCGAATCGGGCGACGCCGTCCCGGCCGACTGCCGGGTGCTGGAGTCGGCCGGCCTGGAGATGGACGAGTCGTCGCTCACCGGGGAGTCGCTGCCGGTCGGCAAGACCGACCAGCCCGTCGTCGCCGCCGCCGTCGCCGACCGGCGGTCGATGCTCTACGAGGGCACCAGCGTCGCCGCCGGCCGCGGAACGGCGGTGGTGGTCGCGACCGGCGCCGAGACCGAGGCGGGACGGAGCCTGGCGATGGCCGGGCAGGCCCCGCCGGCCAGCGGCGTGGAGGCGAGGCTGGGCCGGTTGACCCGGGCGGCGATCCCGCTGGCCGCCGGCTCGGCGGTGGCGGTGGCCGGCGCGGGGCTGCTGCGGGGCGTACCCCTGGCCCAGACGGCGGCGACCGCCGCGAACCTGGCCGTCGCGTCCGTGCCGGAAGGGCTGCCGTTCCTGGTCAGCGCCGCCCAGCTGGCCGCCGCGCGACGGCTGGCGGAACACGGCGCGCTGGTCCGCAACCCGCGCACCATCGAGGCGCTCGGGCGGGTGGACGTGCTCTGCTTCGACAAGACCGGCACCCTGACCGAGGGGCAGCTGATGCTCGCCGGGGTCGGCGACGACGACCGGTACGCGCCGGTCGACCGGCTCGACGACGGCCTGCGCCTCACCCTCGCGGCCGCGCTGCGGGCCACCCCGGCCGCCGCCGACCCCCACGACCTGGCCCAGCAGACCGACCGCGCCGTCCGGTCCGGCGCCGAGGCGGCGGGGGTGACCGAGCGGACCGGCACGCCGGCATGGGAACCGGTCGGCGGCCTTCCCTTCGAGCCGTCGCGTGGCTACCACGCCACCGTCGGCCGCGCCGGGGACCGGCTGCTGCTCAGCGTGAAGGGGGCGCCGGAGTCGGTGCTTCCGCGCTGCGCGGGCCGGCGTACGCCGCAGGGACACGACGAGCCGCTCGACGACGAGGGGCGCGCCGGGCTGCACGCCGGGCTCGCCGACCGGGCGGGGGCGGGGCACCGGATCCTCGCCGTGGCGGAGTGCCGGGTCTCCTCGCCGGAGGTCACGGACGAGCAGGTGCACGACCTGACCTTCGTGGGCTTCCTGGCCTTCGCCGACGGGGTACGCGAGAGCGCCGCCCCCGCCGTGCGCCGGATCCGGCAGGCCGGCGTGCACACCATCATGATCACCGGTGACCATCCGGCGACCGCCGGGGCGATCGCCGCCACCATCAGCGACCACGAGGACCAGCGGGTCGTCACCGCGACGGAACTCGACCAGCTCGACGACGAGGCCCTCGCCGCACGGCTCGCCGTCACGGACGTGGTGGCCCGGTGCACCCCGGCGCACAAGGTGCGCATCATCCAGGCGTTGCAGAGGTGCGGGCGTACGGTGGCGATGACCGGCGACGGCGCCAACGACGCCGCGGCCATCCGGCTGGCCGACGTGGGCATCGCCCTCGGTCAGCGGGGCACCCCGGCGGCCCGGGCGGCGGCCGACCTGGTGGTCACCGACGACCGGCTGGAGACCATCATCGCCACCCTGGTCGAGGGCCGGGCGATGTGGTCCTCCGTACGCCACGCGCTCAGCATCCTGGTCGGCGGGAACCTGGGCGAGATCGCGTTCAGCGTGCTGACCGCCGCCGCGACCGGCCGCTCGGCGCTCACCGGCCGGCAGTTGCTCCTGGTCAACCTGCTCACCGACCTGGCGCCGGCGTTGGCGATCGCGGTCCGGCCGCCCGGCGCGGACCACGCCGACGGCCTGCTCCGGGAGGGCCCCGACACCTCGCTGGGCGAGACGATGACCCGGGAGATCGGGCTGCGTGCCGCCGCCACGACGCTGGGCGCCACCGCCGGCTGGACGTTGGCCCGCTACACCGGGCGACGCAGGCGTGCGGGCACCGTCGCGCTGGTCTCGCTGGTCGGCACCCAGCTCGGACAGACGGTGCTGGCCGGCGGCACCAGCCCCGCGGTGCTGGCCTCCACCGCCGCGTCGCTCGGGGTGCTGGTGGGGGTCGTCCAGACTCCGGGGGTCAGCCAGTTCTTCGGGTGCACGCCGCTCGGCCCGGTCGGCTGGACGATCGCGACGGGCTCCGCGCTGGGTGCCACCTTCGCCAACGGCGCGCTCACCCGCCTGGTGGGGCACCTGCCGCCGGTGGCGGACCGCTCCGACTCCGGCGAGGGGACACCGACGGACCGCTCGGGCTCCGAGGCGGGTTAGGGGAGGCTCGCCGTGCCCGGACGTCGATCTGCATGGCCGCGCCGATCACGGGTAGGGCTACGGGCGGAGGTGGCATGTTGACGACGCAGCCGGAGGTCACGTTCATCGGTACCGCCACCACGGTGCTGCGGATCGGCGGGTTCACCCTGCTGACCGACCCGAACTTCCTGCACCGGGGCCAGCGCGCGTACCTGGGCAAGGGGCTCTGGTCGCGACGACGCACGGATCCGGCGCTGCGGATCGCCCAACTGCCGTCGCTGGACGCGGTCGTCCTCTCCCACCTGCACGGCGACCACTTCGACCGCGTGGCCCGCCGGGAACTCGACCGGGAGCTGCCGATCGTCACCACCCCGGCCGCCGAACGGAAGCTGCGCCGCTGGGGCTTCCGGGCCGCCGAGGGGCTGCCCACCTGGAGCTCCCGCGAGCTGCGCCGCGACGGCGAGACGCTGCGGCTGACCTCGGTGCCGGGCAGGCACGGGCCGGGCGCACTGGACCTGCTGATGCCCGACGTGATGGGCACGATGATCGACCTGGAACGCGACGGCAGCCGCGAATTCCGCCTCTACGTCACCGGCGACACACTGAACCGGCCGATGCTGGCCGAGATCCCCGAGCGGTACCCGGACATCGACGCGATGCTGATCCACCTGGGCGGCACCCGGATCGCCGGCATCCTGCTCACCATGGACGCCCGGCAGGGCGCCGACCTGGTCGAGCTGGTCCGCCCCAGGCTCACCGTGCCGATCCACTACGACGACTATCCGGTGTTCCGCTCGCCGCTGGGCCACTTCGTGGCGGAGGCCCGGCGGCGTGGCTTCGCCGGGAGCGTCCGCACCATCGCCCGCGGCGAGACCGTCCCGCTCACCCCGCCGGACTGAGCCGTCGGCCCGCCCGTCCCCACCGGGGCGGGCAGGTCCCGCCGGGTTCCCGCGTACGTCGATCGCCGCCTCCCGGCCGGGCCGGAGGGCGGCGATCGTCGTGACGTGCGGTCAGGCGCGCTCGGAGATGGCCTCGATGAGGTCGCCCACCGGGCGCTCGGGCAGGGAGCGGGCCACGTCGGCGACGGCCACGATGCCGACGAGCTCGTGCCCGTCGATCACCGGCAGCCGGCGCACCTTGTGCTCGCTCATGGTCCGCAGGATCTCGGCCGCGTCGTCGTCCGCGCCGATCGTCACCGCCTCGCCCTGGGCCAGCTCACCAGCCGTGACCCGGCCCGGGTCCCGGCCCTCGGCGAGCACCTTGACCACGATGTCGCGGTCGGTCAGCATGCCCTTGAGCCGGTTGTCGTCCCCGCAGATCGGCAGCGAGCCCACGCCCAACTGCGCCATCTGCCTGGCGGCCGTCTTGAGGTCGTCCTGCTCACGGATGCAGGTCACGTCGTTCGTCATGATCTCGCGTGCGGTCGGCATTGGCATGACACCTCACTTCCGGGGGGTTGTTGTCGTTTCTCCTACCCCCGCCGTCCCGGCCCATGCACCGTGCGGCCCACCACCGGGGGCCGCGCCAGCCTCAGCCCGCCGGCCGCCAGGTCGCCGCGGCACGGCGCAGCCGATCGTTGATCGCGCGGCCGACCCCCGCCTCGGGGACCGGCTCGACCACGATCTCGCCGACCCCGGTGGCGTCCAGGTCGTGCAGCGCGTCGAACAGCCGCGCGGCGGCCTCGGTCAGGTCACCGGCGGCGGAGAGCACCTCCACGGCAGCCCAGTCGCCCGCCGGCGGCTCCCGGAAGGCCAGGAAGCCGCGCCGGACCCCGTCGGCCGCCGACGGCTCGCCGCCCGTCGCCAGCCGCAACGGCGTACGCGGGGCGTAGTGCGCCGCCAACGTGCCGGGCGCGACCGGCTGTCCGGAGCTGCCCGGACGTACGGTCACCGGGCCGGCGGCCTCCTCGAGCGCCTCCAGCGCCAGCGCCCCGAGGCGCAACACGACCGGCCGACCGGCCCGGGCGTCCACGATGGTCGACTCGATGCCGCACCGCGTCGGCCCGCCGTCGAGCACCACGTCCACGGCGGCGCCCAGGCCCCGCACCACGTGCTCGGCCCGGGTGGGGCTGAGCTGGCCGAACCGGTTGGCGCTCGGCGCGGCCACCGGCACCCCGGCCTCGGCGATCAGCGCCCGCGCGTACGCGTTGTCCGGCACCCGGACCGCCATCGTCGCCAGCCCGGACGTGACGATCGGCGGGATGGCGGCCGGCCGGTCCACGATCAGCGTCAGCGGCCCCGGCCAGAAACGCTCCGCCAGCGCCGCCACCGCCGGCGGGACCGCCCCGATAAGCTTCTCCAGCTCGCCCGCGTCGGGGAGATGCGTGATCAGCGGATCGAAACTGGGCCGCGCCTTCGCCTCGAAGATCCGGGCGGCCGCGCGGGCGTCCAGCGCGTTCGCCCCGAGCCCGTAGACGGTCTCGGTGGGAAAGGCCACCAACCCGCCGGTACGCAGGACGGCGGCGGCCTCGGCGATGCCGCTGTCGGCCGGGAGCACGCGCGGGGATCCGGTTGTCACACCTGCGACGCTAACCTGCCGGATTCGGCGTCGGATCGGCGGTGGCCCGGATCCGGTTGTGCCGCGAGCCTAGGATCGGGCCATGTCGTCGACCGCGAACGACGTCGAGCGGTTCGAGGCCACCAGGCCCCGCCTGGAAGCCATCGCCTATCGCCTTCTCGGCTCCGCCACCGAAGCCGAGGACGCCGTGCAGGAGACGTTCCTGCGCTGGCAGGCCGCCGACGTCGAGCGCATCGAGGTCCCCGAGGCCTGGCTGACGAAGGTCCTCACCAACCTGTGCCTCAACCAGCTCACCTCCGCACGGGCGCGCCGCGAGACCTACGTGGGCCAGTGGCTTCCCGAGCCGCTGCTCGCCGGGGACCCGATGCTCGGCCCGGCCGAGACCGCCGAGCAGCGCGAATCGGTCTCGTACGCGGTCCTCACCCTGCTGGAGCGTCTCGCCCCCGGCGAGCGGGCGGTGTACGTGCTGCGGGAGGCATTCGGCTACCCGCACCGCGAGATCGCCGCGATCCTCGACATCACCGAGGCGGCCAGCCAGCAGCTCCTGCACCGGGCCAGGAAGCACGTCGCGGACGGCAGGGCCCGTACCGAGATCGACGCGGCCGCCGCCCGGCGGGTCGTGGAGGAGTTCCTGGCGGCCGCCACCGGCGGCCGGGTGGAGCCGCTCGTACGCCTGCTCACCGAGGACGCCATCGCGGTCGGCGACGGCGGCGGGAAGGTCCCGGCCCGCGCCAGGGCGTTCGAGGGCGCCGTCGCGGTCGCGAAGTTCCTGTGGGGGCTGTTCAGGCCCGGCAAGGCCAAGCGCGCCCTGGTCGGCGGCACGCCCGAGGTCCACGCCTGGACGGCCAACGGCGACCCCGCCGTCGTGGCCGTCATCGACGGCCGGGTCGTCGGGATCATGTGCCTGGAGGTCACCGCCGAGGGCATCGCCGCGCTGCGTGCCCAGGGCAACCCCGACAAGCTCGAACGGGCCACCGCGCAGTGGGCCGCCACCGACCACGGCGAGCCCCTGTTCCACGCCTTCTGAGCATCATGTGACGTGCTTCACGTGCGAGTCCTGTCAGGAAACGGCGGGCCACCCGGTTCAGGTGGCGACCCGCGCGAGACAGGAGATTGGACATGCCGCACCGCATCGTCGTCCTCGGAGCCGGCTACACCGGAGCCATCGCCGCCGGCCGCCTCGCCAGGCGGCTCCACCGGAAGGACGTGACCATCACCCTCGTCGACAAGGAGGCCGACTTCGTCGAACGCGTCCGCATGCACCAACTGGCGGCCGGTCAGGACCTCAAGCCCCGGCCACTGCGTGAGATGTTCGCGGGCACCGGCGTCGGGCTGAGGCTCGCGAAGGTCACCGGCGTCGACGTCGACCGCAGGACCGTCGCCGTCACCGGCGCGCACGGCGCCGAGGAACTCGCCTACGACACGCTCGTCTACGCCCTCGGCAGCGGTTGGGACCCGCAGGGCGTCCCGGGCACCGCCGAGTACGCCGACGAGATCTCCAGCCGTCCCGGAGCACTCCGGCTACGCGAGCGCCTGGCCCGCCTCGACGCCGGGCGTACCGTGCTCGTCGTCGGCGGCGGCCTCACCGGCCTGGAGGCCGTGACGGAGATCGCGGAGGCCCGCCCGGACCTCGACGTCGCCCTCGCCACGCGTGGCGGTCTCGGCGACTGGCTCTCCCGGCGGGGCCGCGGTCACCTGCGGAAGGTCTTCGACAAGCTCGGCATCACCGCGTACGAGCACGCCACCGTCACCGGCGTCGGAGCCGACCGCGTCACCACCGCCGACGGCAGGACCATCCCGGCGGCGGTCACCGTGTGGACCACCGGCTTCGCGGTCCACCCGATCGCGGGGGCGACCGCCCTGGAGGTGACCGGCTCCGGCCAGATCGTGGTCGACGCGACCATGCGATCGGTCTCGCACCCGGACGTCTACGCCGTCGGCGACGCCGCCATGGTCATGGGCCCCGGCGACAAGCCGCTGAGGATGTCGTGCGCCTCGGGAGTTCCGACCGCCTGGCACGCCGCCGACGCGATCGCGGCGCGCCTGGCCGGGGGCAAGCTCCCGACCGGCCGGATCCGCTACGTCAACCAGTGCATCTCGCTCGGCCGCGGGGAGGGCCTGATCCAGTACGTCACCGCCGACGACCGCGCCCTGCGGGCGGCCCTGACCGGGCGCCTCGCGGCCGTCTACAAGGAGTTGGTCTGCAGGGGCGCAGCCTGGGGCGTCGCCAACCCGACGCTCGGGCTGCCCACCCGACGCCGCCGCGTCACCCGGAGCCGCACGACGGCGGGCCCGACCGTCGACGCGCTGGCGTAGCGCGACCCTTCCGGGCAGCCCGACCAGGGCGAGGGGGCTCCTGCGGTCAGTTCCCTGGACCGTGGTCCCCCTCGTCTGCCGCCCCGGTGCGCGAGGATGGCGGCATGCTTCGTACCCCTCGGGCTCTCCTGCTGGACTTCGGCGGCGTCCTGGCCGACGCGCCACCCCCACCGCCGGCCGCACCGGGGCTGGTGCGACGGCTTGCCGAGGTCGTCGACGGCGCCGTGCCGGACGAGCAGATCGCCCGGGACCTCGGCGAGGGCGCCCGCGCGTACGCCCTGTGGCGCGACGACGTGGGCAGGACGGGCGACCCCGTCGAGCTGCCGCACGCCCAGGTGTGGGCCGACTTCGTGACCCGGTCCTGGCCGCGCGAGGCCCGCGACGCCGTCGAGCGGGAGGCGACGCCGCTCGCGTACGCCTGGACCTGGCGTGAGACGTGGGCGGTGCGGCCCGGCATCCCGGAGGCCCTGCGCCACGCCGCCGACGCCGGCCTGCCGATGGCGGTCGTCAGCAACACGCTCTGCGGCGCCGCCCACCGGGACTTCCTCGCCGCCGCGGGGCTCTCCGGGCTGTTCGGGGCCGAGTTCTACAGCGACGAGGCCGGGCCCCGGAAGCCGAACCCGGAACTGGCGCTGCTGGCGGCCCGCGCCATCACGGTGCCGATCGGCGACTGCTGGTTCGTCGGCGACACCGTGCACCGGGACGTCGTCTGCGCGCGTCGCGCCGGCGCGGGTGCCGCCATCCTCATGCGTTCATCCCGGACCGACCGGGAGGCGGCCCTGCCCGGAGTCGAGCCGGACGCGCGGATCGAGGACGGCCACGGGCTCCTCGCGCTGCTGCGGGAACACGCCCGTCCGTGACCACCGGTTCCCGCCTGGTTGTCGACCAGGTCCTCGGGGTAGAGGCAGATCCATGGACCCCCGGGACTTGTTCCAGGTGCTGTTGGGTGTCGGCGGCCTGCTCCTGGCCAGCTACGGTGTTCGTCTACTGATGACCCGACGGATGTCGCCTCTCGTCCTGAGGACGTGGCGGCGGCCGATCGACGCGGGGATGTTCTTCCTGTGCGGTGGGCTCTCCTTCTTGTTGCTCGCGGCGGGGTACCTCGGCCGCCTGAGCGGAGTGTTCGGCCCCGCCACGGGGTGGACGCTGGCGGCGCTGGCGATCGCGTTCCTCGCCCTCAGCGTCGTCAGGTACCGGCCACGTGGCAGCAGACACGGCGCACCCGACGTGACGTAGCCGGGCTCCTACGGCATCGGCCTCCGACCTGCCTTGCAAAGATCAAGACTGCTGTCGGCTGGAGTCGACGGGCGTAGCTGACCTGCTCGGCTTGTCGGTGGCCGTCGCCCGTCACCCTCGCATGTCGGCCGGCTTGGCTGTACGGATGGCTGTATAGCCGTCAGTGCTCGCGGTCGCTCCTGGCGTGCTTGCGTTGCTCGTCAAGCCGCCGCAACCTACGGAGGTACTGCCCGGCGTAGGACCGCTGCGCATCGTCCAGCGCCTGCTCGTCCGGGTCCGCGAACGCTTCGTAGTACGCGACCTCAGACGGGTCGTGGTCCTGCTCGATCAGCCGACCGAGCGCCTGGGCGTCATGAGCCAGCGGCGATCTCTTCGCCATCTCTTCGCGCCAGATGTGCCCGCTGCTGTCGTCTTGCACGTGGGGAATGGTAAGGCCGACCAGTTTCGGCAGCTTCAGCTTGGCAGGACGAAGCTGCCCAGTTCGTCCCGAACGCCGGCAGGGCGCACCTTCGGCTGTCAGCCGTTGCCGTCTGGTGCCGCTCAGCGTGACCTTCATGCCGGCCAGCACGTGATGTCGTCAGCGGCTGGCGGCCGTTTCGCTGCCTTCGTGTTCGCCAGCACGATCGGCACCCCGATGGAGCCGCGGAACGTGAACCGGCGCTTCGAGCAGCTCCGCGCGACGGCGCGGGCTCGCCAGGCTGCCTCGGCCATCGACCGGATCCTTGGCGAGGGGGGACGGCGTGACCGCTTGGCTGTACTCAGGGTCGAGATCAACCGAGGAAAGTGCTGGTGGAGCCCAGGGGACTCGAACCCCTAACCCCTGCCTTGCAAAGGCAGTGCTCTGCCAGTTGAGCTAGGGCCCCCGGGGCGGACGACGCCGCCGGTGCCGGCAGTGCCAGCGGGATCAGCGCAGGTCGGGCGCGGTGGTCGCCTCGTGCCACAGGGCGCGCTCGTCGTTGGAAGCCTTGACCTTCCTGGCCACCACGGCTGCCACACCGACGACGCCGGCCAGGATCAGGAGCTTCTTGAACATGGTGCCTACCCTCGCGCTCGACTGCCGTCGGACGATGTGCGGTGGGGCTAGCTGGAATCGAACCAGCGACCTCAGAGTTATCAGCTCTGCGCTCTAACCGACTGAGCTATAGCCCCGCGTGGCGACGAGCAAGGTTAACCCATCCGTCCGCCCGGCCCCAAATCGGGGGCCGTCGCGGTGTCCGGGCGCCTGCCGTCGCCTCTGAACCTACCGGAGGCCACCCGCGCGGCCCAGCCGATTACGGCGCCCGTACGCCCGCTCAGGGCGCCCGGTGACCTGCCGTGGAACGCACGGAAGCCGGGGCTCCGCGCTCGGCGGTGCCCCGGCTTCCGAGGTGATTCAGTCGCGCTCGGCGAGGGTCAGCTCGATGCCGCCGACCAGGTCCGCGCAGACGTTGTAGACGAACGCCCCGAGCGTGGCGAGCGCCGTGAACAGCACGACGTTGACCAGACCGATCAGCGCCGAGCTGAGGATCACGCCCTTGGCGGTGATCTGGAAGCCGCTGGTGCTCTGGCCGCCGCCCGCGCTGACCAGGTCGGTCAGGCTGTCGTTGACGCTGGTGAACACGCCCATCGCGTCGAGGGCCAGGTAGAGCACCGAGGTGGCCACCACGACGACGATGAAGAGCACCACCGAGACCGCGAACGCGAACTTCATGACGGACCAGGGGTCGATCCGCTTGAGGTTCAGCCGGGCCCGGCGCGGTCCGCGCGAGGCGGCCGAGCTGACCGACGTACGCGCGGCGCGTACCGCGTCACCCACGCGTGCCGCCCCGACGGCTGCGGCGCCGCTGATCGACGGCGGCAGACCGCCCCCGTTGGCGGGGCGGCCGGCACCGGTCGGGCGGGTGCCCTCCGACTGCGGCTTCGCGGTGCCCGTGACGCGGGGTTGGGTGCCGGTGGCACCGGCACCGGTGATCCGCGGCTGTGTCCCGGTGCTGCCGGTCGACTGGCCGGCACCGACCCTCAGCGGCTGGGTCGTCGTCGGTGCGGCGGCGGCCGGCTTGGCGGCGGGGGCCGGCTTGTCGCCCCCCACCGCCTCGGTCCTGTCCGCCGCGTCCCCGTCCTCCGAGGGCTTGTCCGGAGGCGGTGTCATTCCGGGAGCCCGGGTGAATTTCGGGGCAGGCGCGTCGGCGGGGACGGTGGCCCGACCCACGGCCGCGCGGCCGGTCGCTGGTGTGCCGCTCTTCGCGGCCTCCTCGTCGACCGGGGTGGCCGAGGTCCCCGTGTTCCCCGACTTCGCCTGTGTCTCCGTCATTCAACTAGTCCTGTTCGTCAGGCTCGTCGGCATTGCGAGCAATCGCCACGATAGTCACGCCATCCGGGAGGTCCATCAGCTTGACCCCCATTGTGTTCCGGTCACGCGTACGGCGTACAGGCTTCACCGGAGTCCGGATGACACCACCGTTGCTGGTGATCGCGAACAGCTCGTCGTCCGGATCGATCACCACCGCGCCGACCAGACCACCGCGCCGCTCGGTGATCTTCGCGGTCAGCACGCCCTTACCTCCCCGGCCCTGCACGGGGTATTCCTCGATCGGGGTGCGTTTCGCATATCCCCCGTTCGTGGCCACCAGGACGTCCAGCCCTTCGCGGACAACCTCCATGGCCAGCAGGACGTCGTCCTCGCTGAAGCGCATGCCGATCACGCCCGAGGTGGCCCGCCCCATCGGGCGCAGCGCCTCGTCGCTCGCGCTGAACCGGATCGCCTGCGCGTTCTTCGAGACCAGCAGCAGATCCTCCTCGGGGGCGACGAGCGCCGCCCCGACCAGCTCGTCCTCGTCGCGCAGGTTGATCGCGATGATGCCGCCGGACCGGGGGGAGTCGAACTCCTCGAGCCGAGTCTTCTTCACCAGGCCGTTCTTCGTGGCAAGTACCAGATAGGGGGCCACCTGGTAGTTCGGAATCTCGATGATCTGCGCGATCTGCTCGTCGGGCTGGAACGCGAGCAGGTTGGCCACGTGCTGGCCCTTGGCCACCCTACTGGCCTCCGGCAGCTCGTAAGCCTTCGCCCGGTAGACGCGCCCCTTGTTGGTGAAGAAGAGCATCCAGTCGTGCGTCGAGCATACGAAGAAGTGGCTGACGATGTCGTCCTGCCGGAGCGTCGCCCCGCTGACACCCTTGCCGCCGCGCCGCTGCGAACGGTAGAGGTCGACCTTGGTCCGCTTCGCGTAGCCCGTACGGGTGATCGTGACCACCACGTCCTCGCGGGCGATGAGGTCCTCCATGGAGACCTCGCCCTCGAACGGCACGATCTTGGTCCGTCGCTCGTCGCCCCACTTGGCGACGATCTCGCCCAGCTCCTCCGCCACGATCCTGCGCTGCCGCTCGGGCTTGGCGAGGATGTCCTTGAGGTCGGCGATCTCCAGCTCAAGCTTGGCCAGATCGTCCAGGATGCGCTGCCGCTCCAGCGCGGCGAGCCGGCGCAACTGCATGTCGAGGATCGCGGTCGCCTGGATCTCGTCGATCTCCAGCAGCCGGATCAGGCCCTGCCGCGCGTCCTCGACCGTGGGCGAGCGCCGGATCAGGGCGATCACCTCGTCGAGGGCGTCCAGCGCCTTGGACAGGCCGCGCAGGATGTGCGCCCGCTCCTCCGCCTTGCGCAGCCGGAAGGCCGTCCGGCGGCGGATCACGTCGATCTGGTGCTCGACGTAGTAGCGGATGAACTGGGCCAGGTTGAGCGTGCGCGGCACGCCGTCGACCAGCGCCAGCATGTTGGCGCCGAAGGTCTCCTGGAGCTGGGTGTGCTTGTAGAGGTTGTTCAGCACGACCTTGGCGACCGCGTCGCGCTTGAGCACGAGCACGATCCGCATACCGGTACGCCCGGAGGACTCGTCGCGGATGTCGGCGATGCCGGCGAGCTTGCCCTCCTTGATCAGCTCGGCGATCCGCTCGGCCAGGTTGTCCGGGTTCACCTGGTAGGGCAGCTCGCTGACGACCAGGCAGGGACGGCCCCGCTTGTCCTCCTCGACCTCCACGACGGCCCGCATCCGGATCGAGCCCCGTCCGGTGCGGTACGCGTCCTGGATCGCCTGCGTGCCCACGATCAGGCCGTGGGTGGGGAAGTCCGGTCCCTTGACGATCTGCAGCAGCGCGTCGAGGGTGGTGGCCTCGTCCTCCTCCGGGTGCTCCAGGCACCACTGCACGGCCGCGCCGATCTCGCGCAGGTTGTGCGGCGGGATCTTGGTGGCCATGCCGACCGCGATGCCCTCGGAGCCGTTGACCAGCAGGTTCGGGATCCGCGACGGCAGGATGGTGGGCTCCTTGGCCCGGCCGTCGTAGTTGTCCTGGAGGTCGACGGTGTCCTCGTCGATGTCCCGCAGCATCTCCATGGCCAGCGGGTCGAGCTTGCACTCGGTGTTGTGGCTGACGAAGCCGTCCGAGACGAACGAGTGGTCGTCGGTGTCCACCCGGATGCTGTAGACCGGCTGAACCCCGGCGTCAACGACGCTGGCGACCTCGGCGTAGTAGAAGCGGCCGTCGACCAGCGGCTCGACCACGTCGAGCACCTCGGCGTCGGTGATCCGGGCCGCGATCTCGTCGCGGTCCCGCTCCCAGCGCTCGATCCGGTCGACGTTGTGCCGGCGCAGCCAGTCCCGCTCGGTCCAGCGCGTCGCGCCGTGTTCCCGGATGAAGTCGCCCACCAGCGGCACGTGGTCGCCGGAGAGCGCGGTGCTGGTCGCCGGGACAGACGCCAGCTCGGACTCCAGCTTGGCCTGCTTGCGGCCGAGGAAACCGACCTGGGCGGCGAAGATCCGCGCGTCGCGACGGTTGGTCACCACGACCTTGATCTCGCCGCTGTCGTACCGGCACTGCCGGCTGACCACGCCGAACTCCAGCAGCAACTGCTGGACCTCGCGGGCGAGCCGCTCGCTGCGGGTCGAGTACGAGACCTGGATGGTGTTGCGGGGCAGCAGCGACGAGGAGCCGTCGCCCTCGAAGAGCGCCTGGAGGAAGGCCCGCTTGACCGCCGCCGGCCCCTGCCAGACGAACTCGGGCACGAACTTGGCGGCGCTGCGCGCCCCGACCAAGTCGCCGAGAGGGCTCTTCCGAAGGGCCGAGAGGTCCTGGACGTCGAGTTCGTGCAGCTGACTGCCGGAGGCGATGGTGCGCTGGCTGACGTACCGCGGGCCGCCCACCGCCAGGTCGTAGGCCGCGAGGACCCGGACGAAGAACTCGCGGTCGACGTTGTTGAAGCCCGCCCGCCTCTCCGAGACCCAGCCCTCACTGACGAAGGCGCCGGCCAGGACGGCCGCCTCGACGTGCTCCAGCATCGGGTAGCCGATCTCGTCCGGCACCGTGCGCTGGATGACCACCCGGTCGCCCGGGGAGATCTCGGCGAGCAGCTTCCACAGCAGGGTCGGCACGCCGGCCACGTCCACCAGGCAGAGCACTGGGTGGTTGTGGGTGCCGGTCAGCTCGTACCCCTCGCGGGTGCGCAGCTTCAGCGTCGGGTGCTCGCCGGAGTGGAAGAACTTCGAGGCGCGGACCAGGTCGCCGTTGCGGTCGCGGACCTTGAGCTCGATGTCCGTCTCGCTGCTCGGCGCCGCGCCCGGCACGATCTCACCGATCCGGACCGACCCTTCGGCGGTACGGATCCGCGCGTCCCCGGTGACGCAGTAGCGCATGGCGGCAGCAGGATCGTTACCCGGCGAGCCGAAGTTGCCGTTGCCGTCGACCAGCGGGTAGCGCAGCGACCAGGGCTGCGCCATGCGGACCAGCGCGTCGTAGATCGCCGAGTCGCCGTGCGGGTGGAACTGGCCCATCACGTCGCCGACGACGCGGGAGCACTTCACGTAGCCCCGGTCCGGCCGGTAGCCGGAGTCGAACATGGCGTAGAGGATCTTGCGGTGGACCGGCTTGAGCCCGTCCCGGACGTCCGGCAGCGCCCGCCCGACGATGACGCTCATCGCGTAGTCGAGGTAGGAGCGCTGCATCTCCACCTCGAGCCCGACCGGTTCGATGCGGTCGTGCGCGACGACGGCGGCGACGGTCTCGGGGAGCTCGGGCTCGTTGGGTGTGGACTCGGGGATATCGGTCACTGTTAACCCTTATCAGACTCAGAGTCGTTTTCGTGCTGTGGATAACGGCTGTGGATACCGGCCGCGCTGTGGATAACCCTGTGGATCGGCGGGCCGGCCGGTGGATGACCGGCCGGCCCGCCGGGACCCGTCAGATGTCCAGGAACCGGACGTCCTTGGCGTTGCGCTGGATGAACGAGCGGCGCGCCTCGACGTCCTCACCCATCAGCACGCTGAACAACTCGTCGGCGGTGGCCGCGTCGTCGAGCGTGACCTGACGCAGCGTACGCGTCGCCGGGTTCATCGTGGTCTCCCACAGTTCGGGGTAGTTCATCTCCCCGAGTCCCTTGAACCGCTGGATGTCGTCCGGCTTCGCGTTCGGCTTCTTCTGCTGGCGCAGCGCGATCAGGCCGTCGCGCTCGCGGTCCGAGTACGCGTACTGCGCGTCGTCGCCCTTCTTGTTCCACTTGATCTTGTAGAGCGGCGGGGCGGCCAGGTAGACGTGCCCCATCTCGACCAGCGGGCGCATGAAGCGGAAGAGCAGCGTGAGCAGCAGCGTCTGGATGTGCTGGCCGTCGACGTCGGCGTCGGCCATCAGCACCACCTTGTGGTAGCGCAGCTTCTCCATGTCGAAGTCGTCGTGGATGCCGGTGCCCAGCGCGGTGATCAGCGCCTGGACCTCGTTGTTCTTCAGCACCCGGTCGATCCGGGCCTTCTCCACGTTGAGGATCTTGCCCCGGATCGGCAGGATCGCCTGGGTCCGCGGGTCGCGGCCCTGCTTGGCCGAGCCGCCTGCGGAGTCGCCCTCGACGATGAAGACCTCGGACTCGCGCGGGTCGGTGGACTGGCAGTCGGCCAGCTTGCCCGGCATCGAGCCGGATTCCAGCAGCGACTTGCGTCGGGCCAGCTTGCGCGCCTGCTGCGCGGCGATCCGGGCCCGGGCGGCCTGGGACGCCTTCTGGATGATGATCTTCGCCTCGGCCGGGTTGCGGTCGAACCAGTCGACCAACCTGTCGTTGCAGACCCGCTGCACGAAGCTCTTCACCGGGGTGTTGCCCAGCTTGGTCTTGGTCTGGCCCTCGAACTGGGGGTTGGCCAGCTTGACCGAGATGATCGCGGCCAGGCCCTCGCGGATGTCCTCGCCGGAGAGTTTCTCGTCGCCCTTGAGCAGCTTCTTGTCGGCGCCGTAGCGGTTGACGACGCTGGTCAGCGCGGCCCGGAAGCCCTCCTCGTGGGTGCCGCCCTCGTGGGTGTTGATCGTGTTGGCGAAGGTGTAGACCGACTCGCCGTAGGACTCGTTCCACTGCATGGCGATCTCGACCGACATGCCCTCCTCCTCGGAGCCGAACTCGACCACGGTCTTGTGGATCGGGTTCTTCGAGGCGTTGAGGTGCCGGACGAAGTCGGCGATGCCGCCCTTGTAGCAGAAGGTGACCTCGCGCTGCCGGCCGTCCTCCTCCTCCGGGACCCGCTCGTCGAGCAGGTGGATGGTGAGGCCCCGGTTGAGGAAGGCCATCTCCTGCAGCCGGCGGTAGATGGTCTGGAAGTCGAAGTCGACCGTCTCGAACACGCCCGCGTCGGGCCAGAAGGCGACGGCGGAGCCGGTCCGGTCGGTCGACTCGCCCTTCTCCAGCGGGGTCGGCTTGGAGTTGTGGTACTGCTGCCGCCAGACGAAGCCGGACTTGTGGATCTCCACTGCCATCTTCGTGGAGAGGGCGTTCACCACGGAGACGCCGACGCCGTGCAGACCGCCGGAGACCGCGTACGCCTTGCCGTCGAACTTGCCGCCCGCGTGCAGCACGGTCAGCGCCACCTCGACACCCGGCTTCTTCAACTTCGGGTGCAGGTCGACCGGGAAACCCCGGCCGTTGTCGGTGACCCGGACCCCGCCGTCGGCGAGCAGCACCACGTCGATGGTGTCGCAGTGGCCGGCCAGCGCCTCGTCCACCGCGTTGTCGACGACCTCCCACACGAGGTGGTGCAGACCGCGCTCACCGGTCGACCCGATGTACATACCGGGGCGCTTGCGGACCGCCTCCAGCCCCTCGAGAACGGTGATCGACCCGGCGCCGTACTCCTGCTTGTCCTGCGCTGCCACCCTCGGCCACTTTCTCGCGCCGTCCGCACCTGGTGGCGCGTCGGGCGCGGGTTCGGCGGACAGGACGCGACGTCGACGCGCGGACCGGCACCGGGGACAATTCCGGGGTGCGGGTCGAACGCGCCGGTCGCCGCGGTTGCCCGCGGATCGCGATCGGCTCGACCCGACGTGGACGATGATCGCGGGCCCCGCTCCGGGCCCGTGTCTCGTCGCTCCGCACCGGGTCTTCGTCTCAGGGTCAATCTTACTGTGCGCGGGCGACAGAACCACCACTCGGCACCCCTGCGAGGCGGCTGAGACCCACGTAGCCGGCCGAACCGCGCCACCCGCGACTCCCCCTACACGCCAGGGGGCGATCAGGGGCGCCGCCGCCTGACGGTCGGCGCCCGCCGGACGGTCGACGACCCGCCGCCGCCACGCCGTCGCCCCGGCCTTGATCTTTTCCGGCCGGAACCGGACGATCGAGCCGATACGAATACCCGTGCTCTCGAAGAGGTGACGCCAGATGGGGCTGGACAACGTCGCGGTGCAGTGGCCGCGGACCGGCCGCTTCTACGACCCGGTCGCGCCAGCCGAGTTCGTCGACTTCGGCGACATCGTCGACATGCCCCGGATCTCCGCGCCCACCGCGGCCCTCGCCGAGCTGATCGCCAAGACCGGCACCGTGCGGGCGACCGCGTACACCGAGCTGGTCGACCTGCTGCTCGGCCTGGAGGGTGTGCTCTACGCCACGGACGCGGCGGCCGAGGACGAGGATCCGGTGATCGATCCGGATGGCTGCGCCTGGGTCGCCGGCGGCATCGAGCGGTTCGTGGCGGGCCATCGCCCGCACGGCGAGGCCGTCACCTTCGACTCGGTGAGCCAGGTGCTGCGGTCGCTGCTCGCCGACGGACGGTTGGCCGAGCAGCAGCTGCGCTGGCTCGACAGCCGCCTCGACGCACTGCGCGACGAAAGCGGCGAGCCGCCGCAGTGGAACTTCACCTGCGCCGAGCTCGCCGTGCTGGCCGCCTTCTACCGACGCTGCGCCGACCGCGGCTTCGCCGTCTACGCCGACGCCTGAGTCCCGGCGACGGCGGACCCGCCGGCGCGGTTGGCCGCGGCGATGACGCGGGTCAGCACGCTGTGCAGGTGGCGCAGGTCCTCGACCGGCATGCCGAGGCGTTCGACGATCGCCGGCGGGATCCGCTCGGCCCGCTCCCGCAGTGCCCCGCCGGCCGCCGTCAGGGTCACCGCGAGGCTCCGCTCGTCGGCGGGGTCACGCTCGCGCCGTACGTAGCCGGTCGCCTCCAGGCGCTTGAGCAGGGGTGACAGGGTGCCGGGGTCGAGCTGGAGCAGGCGGCTGAGGTCGCGTACGGACAGCGGCGCGTGCTGCCAGAGCGCGAGCATCACCAGGTACTGCGGATGGGTCAGCCCCATCGGCTCCAGCAGGGGCCGATAGACGGCGACGACCCCACGCGCGGCGACGGAGAGCGCGAAGCACACCTGCTGCTCCAGTGCCAGTGGGTCCCCGTCGAGCTGGTCGGTCACGGTCGGCCTCCCTCGTCGTTGCGAGCGTACCAATGATTGGTGTACCAATGTTTTGCACGCCAACCATCACCGTCCCGCGGAGGCCAGGCGATGACCGAGGAGAAGCCCACCCCGAAGGCTCCCGGCGAGGGCGGACGCCTGATGGCCTGGGCGTTCCGACGTCTCGCGGGCCCACCGGAGGTGCAGGGCGCGGTGCAGGGCGGCTCGAACCACGCCCGGGAGGCGTGGAAGCAGGACCTGGAGCGGCGCAAGCAGTGGAGCCGGGAGCAGCGGGAACGCAAGCGCGCCGAGCGGGAGGCGCGGCGCGACGGCCGCTGACCGTCAGCCGTAGGTGTCCCGCGGGCCACGACCACGGACCCGACGCGGGCCCTTCGACCAGGACGGCGCGGCGGGACCGTGGATGTGCAGCTTGCGCACCACGTTGTGGCCGACCTCGCTGGCGATCTGCTTGAGCAGCGAGCCGGCCAGCAGCCGCAGCTGGGTGGCCCACGCGGTCGAGCGCGCCTCCACGGTCAGCTCACCGTCCTCCAGCTTCACCGGCCGGCTGTGCTGGGCCACCTCCGCGCCGACCACCCGCTCCCAGGCGCCGAACACCGTCGCCTCGGCCGCCGGCTGCTGCCAGCCGCGCGCCTTGACGAGCCGGTTGAGCACCGCGCCGAGCGGCTGCGGATCGCGCGGGTCCGGCCCGGGGCCGGAGTATCCGCGCAGCCGTCGCTGGCCGCCCTCGCCGTCTCCGCCGCCCCCGCCCGGGCTGCGCCGACGCGTGCGGGCCGCCGCCTCCCGGCGCGCCCTCGCCGCGTCCAGCACGGCCCGCGCCAGCTCCGGGCCGTTCGCCCCGGTCCCCGCGTCGCCGCCCTTCGCGCCGCCGGGGTCCCCGCCGGTCGGTCCGCCGCCACGCCCCGGGCCGAGTCGGGCCGGCGGAAGCTGCTCATCCGACACGTCGCACCGTCCCCTCAGCCACCGCATACCGGGCGCCGCGCAGGGACACCGGCACGTCCTCGTCGACCGCGCAGGTAACCAGGAGCTGACTCGCCCCGCCCACCAGCTCCGCCAGCCGTTCCCGCCGCCCGGCGTCCAGCTCGGCGAAGACGTCGTCGAGCACCAGCACCGGCTCGATGCCGTCGGACCGCAACAGGTCGTAGCCCGCCAGCCGCAGGGCCAGGGCGTACGACCAGGACTCGCCGTGGCTCGCGTACCCCTTGGCGGGCAGCGGGCCCAGCGTCAGCGCCAGCTCGTCGCGGTGCGGGCCGACCAGGGTGGTGCCCCGCTCCACCTCGGCGCCCCGGGACTCGGCGAGCGCGGCGGTCAGGGCCGCCGTCAGCGCCTCCCGGTCGGTGGTGGACTCCGCCAGCTCCACCGACGGTCGGTAGGCGATCCCGGCGGCACCCCGTCCCGCCGCCACCGCGTCGTACGCCTTCGTCACGTGCGGGCCCAGTGCGGCGACCAGTTCCAGCCGGCCGGCGAGCAACTCGGCGCCGTGCCGGGCCAGATGGGTGTCCCAGACCGCCAGGGTCGACAGGTCCCCACCCCGCGTCCCGCCCGTCTTGCGGGCCAGGTACGCGGTGCGCAGCAGGGCGTTGCGCTGTTTGACCACCCGCTCGTAGTCGGCCCGCACGCCGGCGTAACGGGGCTGGCGGCTGACCAGCAGGTCGTCGAGGTAGCGGCGGCGCTCGGCCGGGTCGCCCCGGACGAGTTCCAGGTCCTCCGGGGCGAACAGCACGAGCCGCAGCGCGCCGAGCACGTCGCGCGCCCGACGCGCCGGCGACCGTCCCAGCCGGGCCCGGTTGGCCTTGCCCGGCACGATCTCCAGCTCGATCAGCAGCTCGCGCCCCTCGTGCACGACCGCACAGCGGATCACCGCCGAGGCGGCGCCCATCCGGACGAGGGGGGCGTCCGTGGCGACCCGGTGCGAGTCCAGGGTCGCCACGTAGCCCAGTGCCTCGACCAGGTTCGTCTTGCCGACACCGTTGGCGCCGGTCAGGACGTTCGCCCCCGGCTCCAGGTCCACGCCGACCCGCTCGTACGAGCGGAAGTCGACCAGTTCGAGCCGGCGGACGTACACAGGCTGCGGAGGCCGGTCAGCGCTTGCGGACGGCGTGCCCGCCGAACTGCTGGCGCAGCGCGGCGACGGCCTTCATCGCCGGCGAGTCGTCCTGCCGCGAGGCGAAGCGGGCGAAGAGCGAGGCGGTGATCACGTTCAGCGGCACGGCCAGCCGGACCGCCTCGTCGACCGTCCACCGGCCCTCGCCCGTGTCCTCCGTGTAGCCGCTCAGCTCGGCCAGCTCCGGGTCCTCGTCGAGGGCCCGGTCCAGCAGGTCCAGCAGCCAGGAGCGGACCACGGTGCCCTCGCGCCAGGACTTGAACACGCCCGGCACGTTGGTGACCAGCTCGGACTTGGCGAGCAGCTCGTAGCCCTCGGCGTACGCGTGCATCAGGCCGTACTCGATGCCGTTGTGCACCATCTTGGCGTAGTGCCCGGCACCGACCGGTCCGGCGTGCACGAACCCGAACTCGCCCTCCGGCTTCAGCGACTCGAAGATCGGCATGAGCCGGTCGACGTGCTCCTGGGCGCCGCCGACCATCAGCGCGTAGCCGTTCTGCCGGCCCCAGACGCCGCCGGAGACACCGGCGTCGAGGTAGCCGATGCCGCGCTCGTTCAGCCGCTCCGCCCGGGGCGCGTCGTCGCTGAAGCGGGAGTTGCCACCGTCGATGATGATGTCGCCCTCACCGAGGACGTCGGCAAGCTCGTCGATGGTCGCGTCGGTGACGCCGGCGGGGACCATGACCCAGACCGCGCGGGGCGACTCCAGCTTCTCCGCCAGCTCCGCCAGGGTCGCGACGTCGCTCAGCTCCGCGTTGTGGTCGAAGCCGACCACCTCGTGCCCGGCGGCGCGCAACCGCTCGCGCATGTTGCCGCCCATCCGGCCGAGCCCTACCAGGCCGAGCTGCATGTGTTCCTACCTCCGTGCGTCGGGGTCTTCTCGGGGCGCGATCAGCGGGAGACGCGGATCGGCATGATGAGGTATCGGTACCCGGGGATGACCTCGCCATCCTCGCCTGCGGGCGAAATCACCGCGGGCTTGAAGGCGTCGACGAACGAGAGCACGGCGAACTGGGCCCCCAGGTTGGTCAGGCCGTCGATCAGGTACTGGGGGTTGAAGCCGATGGTCAGCGCGTCACCGGTGAAGGTGGCCTCCATGGCCTCGCTGGCCCGCGCCTCCTCGGTGCCGCCGGCCTCGACCACCAGGCCGTCGGCGCTGAAGCTGAGCAGCACCGGGGTCGTCCGCTCGGCCACCAGGGCGACCCGCTTGACGACCTCGATCAGGGTGCTGACCGCCACCCGTGCCTCGGCGTTGTGGGTGGCCGGGAAGAGGGACCGCACCGGCGGGTAGTTGGCTCCGTCGAGCAGCCGGCTGGTGGTGCGCCGGGTGCCGCCGGCGAAGCCGATCATCCCCTCGCCGGCCGCGCCCTGGGAGAGCGCCATGGTGACCTGGCCGCCGATCGGGCCGAGGGCCTTGGCGGTGTCGTGCAGGGTCCGGGCCGGTACGAGGGCGTTGATGCTCACCTCGGAGTCGTCCGGGTTCCACTCCATCTCGCGCAGGGCCAGCCGGTAGCGGTCGGTGGCGAGCATCGCGAGCGTGTTGCCGGAGAGCTCGATGCGTACGCCGGTCATCATCGGCAGGGTCTCGTCGCGGCCCGCAGCGACGGCGACCTGGGCGACTGCCGAGGCGAAGGCCGCGGCGTCGATCGTGCCGGCGCTCTCCGGCATCTCCGGCAGGGACGGGTAGTCCTCGACGGGCATGGTGGGCAGGGTGAACCGGGCACTGCCGCAGACCAGCTCGAGGTGGGCGCCGACGGCGGCGATGTCGACCGGCTTGGCGGGCAGCGCCTTGGTGATCTCGGCCAGCAGCCGGCCGGAGACCAGGGCGGCGCCGTCGGCGTCTCCCTGCACCTCGACGGTGACCTGGCTGGAGACCTCGTAGTCGAAGCCCGAGACCTGCAGGTTGCCGTCGGTGACGCGCAGCATCACGCCGGCGAGCACCGGTACGGACGGCCGGCTGGGCAGGCTCTTCGCGGTCCAGGCCACGGCCTCGGCGAGCGCGTCGCGCTCCACTCGGAACTTCATCAATGCCTCCGCGTCGACGTCAGCGACAACTCTCTCATGCCGACCGCTGCCTACCGACCCGCCTGTCCGTGCGGGTACCCATCGCACCTTAGGGCGCGTGGGCATCGGCTGTGCGCCCGACCCCGTGTGCTTGCGGGTGCCGGAGAGCCGTCGACGACGGCGTTCCGGCCAATCCACAGGAAGTCCAACGGTGATGATTGGTTTTTGTTGTCTTAGAAGAGATAACTCGTCATCTTCATCGCACCTGTGCAAACTGTGGAGAACTAGCGTTTGCGCAGCTCAGACACGTTATCCACCGGTGGTTTACCTGTGGAGAACCCGGGGTACAACTCGGGTCTGTGTCCACAGGCCGTGGCCGCCCCCAGGTTGTCCACCGTCGTCCACCGGTTATCCACCGGTTATCCACCGACTTTCTCCCCAGTCCTGTGGACAGGCGGAAGCCGTGCGGACCGCGTCGTCCCCAGAACCTTCAACAGCTTTCCCACAGGCCGACCGTCGTCGGTGGACAACGGTCGGGTTGTCCCCAGGCGTCCACAGGCTGTCCCCAGGGTTTGTCCACAACCTGTGGGTAACCGGAGCCTGGACGGACGGTAGTTTTCCACAGGCGGTGGACAACGAGCTGTGGACAACGATCCGGGCGGCGGACGGACACGGGTCGATCCTGTGGCCTACACCATGTCGAAGGTCGAGCCGAACGGGCTGTGGAGAACGAAAAAACGCCCGGCCGATGGTCCGGCCGGGCGCGTTCGCCGTCGCTCAGGTGTTCTGCTTGATCCGGTTGGTCAGCTCCGCGATCTGGTTGTAGAGCGACCGGCGTTCGGCCATCTGCTGGCGGATCTTGCGATCGGCGTGCATGACGGTGGTGTGGTCCCGGCCCCCGAAGGCCTGCCCGATCCGGGGCAGCGACAGGTCGGTCAGCTCTCGGCACAGGTACATGGCCACCTGGCGGGCGTTCACCAGCACCCGGGAGCGGGAGTGCCCACGCAGGTCCTCCAGGCTGACCCCGAAGTAGTCGGCGGTGGAGACCATGATCTGGTCGGCGGTGATCTCCGGACCGGCGCCGTCCGGGATGAAGTCCCGCAGCACCTCCTCCGCCAGCGACAGCTCGACGGTGGAGCGGGTCAGGCTGGCGAACGCCGTCACCCGGATCAGGGCCCCCTCCAGCTCCCGGATCGAGTTCGACACCCGCGAGGCGATGAACTCCAGCACGTCCGGCGGGGCGTAGAGGCGCTCCTGCGCGGCCTTCTTCTGCAGGATCGCGATCCGGGTCTCCAGGTCGGGCGGCTGGATGTCGGCGAGCAGCCCCCACTCGAAGCGGGTACGCAGCCGGTCCTCCAGCGTCGCGAGCTGCTTCGGCGACCGGTCCGAGGTGATCACGATCTGCTTGTTGGCGTTGTGCAGGGTGTTGAACGTGTGGAAGAACTCCTCCTGCGTGCGCTCGCGGTTCTCCAGGAACTGGATGTCGTCGATCAGCAGGATGTCGACGTCGCGGTAACGCCGCTGGAACGCACTGGTCTTGTCGTCCCGCAACGAGTTGATGAAGTCGTTGGTGAACTCCTCGGTCGAGACGTACCGGACCGAGCGCGCGTTGCCCAGCGTCGTGGCGTAGTGCCCGATGGCGTGCAGCAGGTGCGTCTTGCCCAGCCCCGAGCTGCCGTAGATGAACAGCGGGTTGTACGCCTTCGCCGGCGACTCGGCGACCGCGACGCTCGCGGCGTGGGCGAAGCGGTTGGACGAGCCGATGACGAACGTCTCGAACATGTACTTGGGGTTGAGCCGGTTGCCGCCGGTGTCGGCACCGGGGAGCCGCCGGTCGTCGCGGCCACCGCCCCGGTGATCCGCGCCACTGCGGCCCGGCCCGTTGTCGGTGCCGGTGTCGCGGGGCAGGGCTCGGATCACGTGCTGGTCCCGGGGGGAGACGGCGTCCTCGCGGTAGCGCGGCTCGTACCCCCGGGCGTCGGCTACCGGCGGATCCAGCCGCGAGGCCTGCTCGTCGTAGCCCCGGCGCTCGGCCGGATGCCGCAGCGGCGCCGACCGGTCGGACCGCGGCGGCTCGGCGAAGGCGGTGCTGAACAGGGCCTCCTGCCCGCCCCGATCGCCCGGCCGGTGCCCGTCGTCGTCGGGCCCCGACGCCTCGGACCGCCGCTGGGGGTGTGCCTGCTCGGGGATGTGCGGCGGCTGACCGGCGTCGAGGGCCCCGCCGTCCCGCTGCCCGGCCATCGCGTCGAAGGCCCCCGGCGGGTCGGGGTAGTCGAGCGGCCTGCCGTCGTGGTCGGCCGGCCCGGCCTCGGGGACGCTGCGGTAGACGGTTCCCGCCGGGCGGCCGGAGCCGTCCTCGGGCACGCGTACGGTCACCGCGACCTGGATCGGCCGGCCCAGCCGGCGGGTGAGGGCATCCGTGATCGCCGGACGCAGTCGGGACTCGATCACGTCCCGGGTGAAGGCGTCCGGCACGGAGAGCAGCGCGGTGTCCTCGACGATGGCGCGCAACCGGGTCAGCCGCAGGTACGCCCGCTGCTGCGCGGAGATGATCTCGTCGGCGAGTTCGTCGGTCGTCGCTGCCCACACCGCGGCAAGGTCGGTCGTACCGGTCACCGTCGTGCCACCCCCTCGCCTCTGCTGCGCCGACGCCGCCGTCTTCTCCGGTCGGCCGTCCCGAGCCCGTCGCGTACGCGCGGGTGGAACGACACCCACCGGGCGGCCCACCGGCTCTCGTCCACAAGTTATCCACAGCCTGTGTACGCACCGATTGTGGCCGCCCGCCGGACGCGGGTCGGACCTGCCCCCTGCCTGAACGGGCGCTGAAGCGGGTTCACCGTGCCGAACGATTCACTACCTTGTCCGGTCTTGCCCGCCGGCGACGACCGGACCTTTCGACGCTGACCGCAATCGGGCACGGTAACAGCGTTGTCGGCGCGTCATCAACCGCCGACGCGCGGCGACCCTTGTCGACATCAGCGAAAACCGCCGCATCGGTCGCCGGGCCCACCGGAGTCCGCCCTGCTGGGGGTGTTTGACGGTGATTGTTGCCCTGCGTAGGCTGGAACGGCTGCTCTCTCGCCCTCTGCTAGGGTGATAGGTGCTTGCTGTCCGCGGTCGCTTCCCTGCATCGCCGAGGTCCCGCGCCGACGGGCAGCACCGATCGGGGGCCACCGCCGAGGTGGCCTGGACCACCACGATCCCGGCGACCCCTCGCCCGGGGCGTACGAAAACGGAGAGCCTGACGTGAGCAAGCGCACCTACCAGCCGAACAACCGCCGGCGCGCGAAGACCCACGGCTTCCGGCTGCGCATGCGCACCCGTGCCGGCCGCGCCATCCTTTCGACCCGTCGCTCCAAGGGCCGCGCCCGCCTGTCGGCCTGAGGCCGACCGGGTCAGGTCCGGGGGACGTGGGCAGTCGTGCTGGCGGCCGCACAGCGACTGCGGCGCAGCACTGACTTCGCCGCAGCGGTCCGGGGTGGCCGACGCGCCGGCCGTGGCGCGGTCGTCGTCCACCTGAGCCTGCCGACAACCCCCGAACCCGGGACAGCAACCTCGCCGGAGCCGGCGCGGAGCAGCGGTGCGGAGCAGCCCTCCGTGCCGGCCCGCGCCGGCTTCGTCGTGTCCAAGGCCGTCGGGAACGCCGTGGTCCGCAACCGGGTCCGGCGTCGCCTGCGACACCTGGTCCGCGAGCGGCTGGCCGACCTGCCCGCGGGAAGCACCCTGGTCGTACGGGCGCTGCCGGCCGCGGCCGACGCGTCGTACCCGCGACTCGGCGCCGATTTGGACGCGGCGGTCGCCGCCGCCAGGACGCCCCGCGGGCGGCGGTCCCGGTGACCACCGGACCGGCCGGGTCCCGCCCCACGACGATCGGTGCCCGGGTGCTGAGCGGGCCCGTCATCGCGTACCGTCGGTGGATAAGTCCGGCTCTGCCGGCCCGCTGTCGGTTCTATCCGTCGTGCAGCGCCTACGCCCTGGAGGCGATGGCGGTGCACGGCGCGATCCGGGGAGCTGGCCTGACGGCCCGGCGGCTGTTGCGCTGCCACCCCTTTCACCCAGGTGGACACGACCCGGTGCCGAAGCCGGGCGGCCGCCGCCGCGCCGATGTGACTGGAGCCTGAGAATTGAGTCTCGACTGGATCTACTACGCGATTTCGTGGATCCTGCTGGTCTGGCACGGGGCCTGGGACTTCGTCGGGGTGCCGGATCCGGCGGTGATCGGCACCAACTGGGCCTGGATCCTCGCCATCATCTTCCTGGTGGTCACCGTCCGGGTGATCCTCTTCCCCGTCTTCGTCAAGCAGATCAAGTCGCAGCGGGCGATGCAGGCGCTCCAGCCGCAGGTGAAGGCCCTGCAGGAGAAGCACAAGGGTGACCGGGAGACGCTCCAGAAAGAGATGATGGAGCTCTACCGGAAGGAAAAGGCCAACCCGCTCATGGGCTGCCTTCCGATGTTCCTCCAGATCCCCGTCTTCCTGGGCCTCTTCCACGTGCTCCGTCGGCTCAACCCGGACAAGAGCGAGGCCGGCAAGACCCTCTACGGCTGGACGATCAGCCAGTTCGAGAGCGCGTCGTCCGCGAAGCTCTTCACCGCCCCGATCGCGGGCAAGTTCGGCTCCACCGCCGAGGAACTGTCGCGGCTCGGCGCCAACGGCACCACCGTGAAGATCATCGCCGGCATCCTCGTCCTGGTGATGATGGGCACCACCTACCTCACCAGCCGCCAGATGATCCTGAAGACCGGCTGGGCCGAGGACCCGCAGCAGCGGATGATCCAGAAGCTGATGCTCTACGGCATCCCGCTGTCGCTGCTCATCTCCGGTGCCATCTTCCCCATCGGCGTGATCATCTACTGGGTCACCAACAACCTCTTCACCCTCGCCCAGCAGCAGTGGGTGTTGCGCAAGTTCCCGCCGCCGCCCACCGCGATGGGCAAGCCGGGCACCTCGCCCCGCAACCCGGTGCAGCCGGCGAAGACGGGCGGCCTGCTGGGCCGCGCCAAGGCGGCCCCCCAGGCCCCGGCCAAGCCGGTCGCGCCGAAGGTCGCCGGCCCCAAGCCGGGCGCCAAGCCGCTCAACCCGAAGAAGGGCCCCGCCAAGCGGCAGGGCTGAGGACGTCCGGGCCGCCGTCGGGAGACCGCGGCGGCCCGTTCCGCACCGTGCAGCCGCCGTACGGCCGGCGCCGGGCGGAACCGCCGCGCGCAGCGCGGCCCACGGGCGAGACTGCCCGTACGACAGACGTGCCCGTGGGCACCGGCGACCTCCCGCCGGCCCCGGGAAACCAGCGGACCCGACGGTCCGGCCGAGCGAGTACGGAGATGAGACCGTGACCGACACCAGCACCCCCCGCGCCGATGAGTCCCTGGACGAGGAGGGGACCGAGCCGACCGCGGTGAACGGCGAGACCGACGAGACCGACGAGGAGTCGGGCACCCGGGAGAAGAAGGCCGTCGGCGAGAGCGAGCTGTTCCGGCAGAGCGAGATCGCGGCCGACTACGTCGAGGGTCTGCTCGACATCCTCGACTACGACGGCGACATCGACGAGCTGGTCTCCGGCGGACGCCCCGTCGTCGAGGTGGTCGGCGGCCGGCTGCAGAACCTGGTCGGTCAGCGCGGCGCCACCCTGGAGGCGCTCCAGGAGCTCGCCCGGCTGGCCGTCTTCCGGCAGACCGGCACCCCGAGCCGGCTGCTGCTGGACGTCGGCGGCTACCGGGCGACCCGTCGCAAGGAGCTCGCCGCCGTCGCCAAGAACGCCGTGGAGAAGGTCAAGGAATACGGCGAGCCCGTGCGCCTGGAGCCGATGTCCGCGTTCGAGCGCAAGTGCGTGCACGACGTGGTCAACGCGATGACCGGCGTGGAGAGCGAGTCCGAGGGCGTCGAGCCGAACCGGCGCATCATCGTCCGGCCGGCGGACTGACCGGGTGACCCACGACGACATCACGGCCGGTGCCGTGGACGGCCCGGGTGGCACGCCGCCCGGGCCG
This sequence comes from Micromonospora sp. CPCC 205546, assembly GCF_036902715.1. Classification (NCBI taxonomy): domain Bacteria; kingdom Bacillati; phylum Actinomycetota; class Actinomycetes; order Micromonosporales; family Micromonosporaceae; genus Micromonospora; species Micromonospora sp. CPCC 205546. The sequence goes on along the minus strand of NZ_JBAKHL010000004.1, from coordinate 26,504 downwards.
TCGCCTGTCCGGCCCGAACCGCCTGTAGACCCCGACGCCGCCGCGCCGTCTCCGACCGAGGCGGCGCTGCCGCCGGAGTTGGCCGGCGCCGCGCGCACCCTCTTCGGCGACCGGCTCGACCTGGCCGCCGCGTACGCCGAACTGCTCGCCACCGACGGCGTGGTCCGCGGCCTGATCGGCCCGCGCGAGGCACCCCGCATCTGGGACCGCCACCTGCTCAACTGCGCGGCGGTGGCCGAGCGGATCCCGCAGGGCGCGACCGTGCTCGACGTCGGCTCCGGAGCCGGACTACCCGGCCTGGTGTTGGCCATCGCGCGGCCCGACCTCACGGTGACCCTGATCGAGCCGCTCTCCCGGCGCACCTCCTTCCTCATCGAGGCGGTGCAGCACCTCGGGTTGGCCAAGATGGTCCGGGTGTTCCGGGGGCGGGCCGACGAGGCTGCGAGCGGATCGACGGGCGTGGGCCCGTTGAGCGGGGACGTGGTCACCGCCCGCGCCGTAGCGCCGCTGGACCGGCTCTCGACGTGGTGCCTGCCGCTGGTCGTACGCGGTGGTCGGGTGATCGCCCTCAAGGGCGCGTCCGCCGCCCAGGAGGTCGCCGAGCACGCGCAGACCGTGGCGCGGCTCGGTGGGGGCGAGCCCGAGGTGCACCGATGTGGCGAGGGCCTGATCGACCCGCCGACGACGGTGGTGGAGATAGTGCGCGAACGCGTGGTCGGGTCGGCCCGCCCGAAGGCCCCGAAGAGGTCGCGTGGCGCTGGCTCCCGACGGCGTTGAGTCCCTCCCGGACACCGCACCGGTGTCCGGGAGCCGGCTTCCCGGGCGGCGGTTGGGTCGTTGAACCGGTACGGGTGGACGGGAAGGATGAGAACCCGACGTGGACCGGCTGCGCCCGTGAGCCGTAGGCTGGCTGCGCGTCGATAGTGTGGAGCGGGCGGCAACGGACGTTCACCGGTCCCGCCGCTCCCGCCGGGCCGTACGCTCCGCGGTGCGATCGCGTGCGGCCAGTTGACGGGGTGCGGACCGACCATCCGAAGCGGGCAGGGATGACAGGTGCATGACGACGGAAGGCACGACGATCCACGCGTGACCGGGTCAGCGGGCGACCCCGTTTCACGTGAAACCGACTATCCGAGGCGGTCGCCCGACGGGCCGTCCCGTTCCCCGTCGATCCGGCGGTCGGAGCGGCACGCTGCCGCCCGGCCCGGCGGCAGCGTGCCGGAGCCTCCGGCGACGCGCGCCGCGCCCGACGTGCCCGAGGTGCCGCGCGCCGGCAACTCGACTGGCGGTCGGGTGGTGCCCATCCGGCGCAACGCCTCGGCTTCGGCCCGGTTCGAGCCCGCCGTGCCACAGCAGCCCACCCCGGAATTCGTGCCGGACGCGACCCCCGAAACCGTTCCCGTGACCGACACGTCCGCCCACCAGGCAGGCTCCCACGGGGCCACCGCCACCGAGGCGGCGTACGTTTCACGTGAAACCCCGACGCGCGAAGAGGATGACCCACCGTTGGCTATGGAGGCGATGCGCGCCGTGCAGATCCTTAATCCGAGTGGCGAGGTGACGATGCCTCGGCCGGAACGGACCCGGGTGATGTGCGTCGCGAACCAGAAGGGCGGCGTGGGAAAGACCACGACCACGGTGAACCTTGCGGTGGCGCTCGCCCTGCACGGCAACCGGGTGCTGGTGGTCGACCTGGACCCGCAGGGCAACGCCTCCACGGGCCTGAACGTCCCGCACCACACCGGGGTGCCGGACGTCTACGACTGCCTCATCAACAGCGTGCCGCTGGAGGAGGTCGCCCAGGGCGTCGAGGGCATCCCCAACCTCTGGTGCGTACCCGCGACGATCGACCTCGCCGGCGCGGAGATCGAGCTGGTGTCGGTCGTCGCCCGTGAGTCCCGGCTGTCCCGGGCGATCGACGCGTACCCCGGCCACTTCGACTACGTCTTCATCGACTGCCCGCCCTCGCTCGGCCTGCTGACGGTCAACGCGCTCGTCGCCGCGCAGGAGGTGCTCATCCCGATCCAGTGCGAGTACTACGCGCTGGAAGGGCTGAACCAGCTGATCAACAACATCAACCTGGTCCGGCAGCACCTCAATCCCAAGCTCGACGTGTCCACCATCCTGCTGACCATGTACGACCGGCGTACCCGACTGGCTGACGCCGTCGAGCAGGACGTGCGGAACCACTTCGGCGACAAGGTGCTCCAGGCGGTCATCCCCCGCAACGTCCGAGTCTCGGAGGCGCCCAGCTACGGCCAGTCCGTGATGACCTACGATCCGGGATCGCGGGGGGCGACGAGCTATTTCGAAGCCGCCCAGGAGATCGCCGAGCGTGGCGTCAAGGAGCCGGTGGGCCGGAATGCGTAGTGCGGAGCAGTCGCTGGGAGGCGTGGCATGAAGAACCGTCCTCGGGGCGGTCTGGGACGGGGCCTGGGAGCCCTCATCCCGACCGGGCCGGCGCCGACCGCCGTGGTCGAGCCGACCACGATCACCGAGCCGCCGCTGGCGGCTGAGGAGCCGACCGGTGTGACCGTCGAGGCGCCGACGGAGGCAGTGGCCGCCGCCGCGCATCCGCCCGTTGCGGCACAGTCTGACCCGGAGCCCGTACTCAGCCCCGTGCCGGGTGCCCGCTTCGCCGAGATCCCGGTCGACGCGATCGTGCCCAACCCGAAGCAGCCCCGCCAGGTCTTCGACGAGGACGCGCTGGAAGAGCTGAAGACCTCGATCCAGGAGGTCGGCTTCCTCCAGCCGATCGTCGTGCGGCAGCTCGACGAGGAGAAGTACGAGCTGGTCATGGGCGAGCGGCGCTGGCGGGCCGCGCAGGCCGTCGGGCGGGAGAGCATTCCGGCGATCGTCCGGGACACCCGCGACGACGCGATGCTCCGCGACGCGCTGTTGGAGAACATCCATCGGGCGAACCTGAACCCGCTGGAGGAGGCGGCCGCCTACCAGCAACTGCTCGACGAGTTCGGCGCCACCCACGAGGAGCTCGCCCGGCGGATCGGGCGGAGCCGGCCGCAGATCTCGAACACCATCCGGCTCCTCAACCTGCCCGCGCCGGTGCAGAAGCGGGTCGCCGCCGGCGTTCTCTCCGCCGGGCACGCCCGGGCGCTGCTGAGTCTCGACGAGCCCCAGGCGCAGGAGCAACTCGCACTCCGGATCGTCGCCGAGGGTCTGTCGGTTCGCGCGACCGAGGAAATCGTCGCGCTGGCCCTGAGCGACGGTACGAGCAAGAAGGAAGCGGCCAAGCGCCGCCCGAAGCCGCACGCCCCCGCCCTCACGGATCTGGCCGACCGGCTCTCCGACCGGTTCGACACCCGCGTGAAGGTGGACATCGGCCGGAGCAAGGGCAAGATCACGATTGAGTTCGCGACGGTGGACGACCTGGAGCGGATCGTCGGCCTCATCGGCGTCGGCCAGGAAGAGGATCCGGACGCCTGAGCCCGAGAGCGCCTCGCCCACGCCCGGGTGACGCGCCAGGTGAACGACAGCATCGGCGGCCGCGCGACCCCCGGGTCACGCGGCCGCTTCGTGTCCGGTGAGGCTTCCGGTTCCCTCGACGATCCGGAAGGTCAGGAGCGGAGGCGGTGCCGGCGGGCCTCGTCGTCGGTCAGGTAGTCCTGGCGGGACGTCCTCGGCGACGGCTTCGGGGGCCGGCGTTTCACGTGAAACCTTCAGCGGGCATTCTTCTCCCGTCTGGTCGGGCCTCCCGTGCCCGGTCTGAATAAGGCCTTCGGCGCAGGCGTGCGTGCGGCGGCGGCATGGCCGGAGCAATCTCTCGCATCCGGTGGCGGCGCGAGTGCCGCTCGCTGCCGCCGCCGCGGGTGGCCGGGCATGCTGATCCGACGCCTCGACGCCTCGACGCCTCGACGCCCCGACGCCCCGACGGCGACGGGACGGGTCAGGAGGCCTTCCTGCGCCGCTCGACCCGTTTCACGTGAAACCTGCCTCGGCGTAAACGTGATCTAGCTCCGATGTGTCAGGCGTCTAGTCCGGCGGGAGCAACTTCAGGTCGAGGAGCCGGCCAGGACCGCTCGCCACGCAGTCAGTCCGGAAAACGCGATGCTCCATGGTCGCGGCCGTCGCGCGGGACGTACCGGCCCTCGGCAACGGCCTCAGCGCGCCCTGGCGCCCTTCGCGGCGCACGCTGGTACCGGCGGAGGCGCCGCGCGGTCCCAGAGGACGCACAGCGCCTCAGAGGGGGCGCTCGTCCGCTGCGGCCTACTCGCCGCCCCCTCCGGCCCGCGACCTCCGTTGACACGGATGCCGGGGAACCCGGTCGCCGGTTCCTGCGGCCCCGACCTGCCGGGCAGCGGTCATCACCCTGGTCCCACCACTCGCTGCCCCAGCATCCGCTGCCCGGCCCGGAAGGGGCGGGCAGCCGGACTGTGCTGACCCGGCGCCCCGGCGACGGGACGGGTCAGGGCTCCGACGTGTCGGGACGCGGTTCCTGGGACGCCGAGGTGCCGGGGCAGAGATGCCGGAAGCAGAGGGTGCCGCCTTCCCGCCCAGGAATTCCGCGTCCTGACCCACCGCGTCCAGGGCTCCGCGTCCAGGGCTCCGTGTCCTGATCCCTCCGCGTCCTGATCCCTCCGTGTCCCGACCCACCGCGTCCTGACGTTTCCGACAGGCCGGGGTCGTGCACGGCGGTCTCCTGGGTGATCAGGTATCCGGCGTCCTGTAGCTCTGGCGGTCCTGAGTTTCCCGGTGACCGTCGTGGCGACGATCGGGGGGCGACGGAGTCGAGGCACTGGAGCCGACGGCAGTCCCGGGTGTGGCGGTTTCCCGCCTCGGTTCGGGCTTGCGGACCGGCGCGAGTTCCAATCGGCCGGCACACTAAGCGCCCTGCCCGACGGCTTTCGGGGCCGAGGTTTCGGCTCATGCTGCCGGGACGCCGTGCTCGCCTTCGTGGCGGAGAAGCACGCAGGCGCGCCTGTCTTCCTCCTCTGCCGACCGGTCGACCGCCCCCGCGATCCCCGGTGCCGGCTGCCCAGGGTCGGGTCGCCGGCTGGTACGTCGGCAGCCGGACGCCGCCGCCGATGACCCGCAGGCACCGCGATGAGTGACCTGGTCTGGTCGACGGCGTCGGCGGGGTCGACCTGACGGTCCGCCCCCGCGGATCAGACCATCGGCCGCTGGCGAGCGACGGAAGGAACACGGACGCGCGCGGAGCTGTCGGGCGTCGTACGAGGTGCTGCGGTTTCACGTGAAACACGTGCGGGCGACCCGGCTGCGGGTGTCGGGATCGCGCCGGAAGTTATCCACAGGGGTTATCCACAGGCACACCCTGTTTCACGTGAAACCCCGCGTGGAACGGGGTGCCAGCCTGTGGATGACGGCACGTATTTGACGTCTCAGCAGCCTGTGGATGCCTGTGGACAGCTGTGGACAGGGTGGCCTCCCGTCCCTGCGGCCTGGCGGGTGTGGCCGTCACTCCGTCGATCGTTCGGGGTAGGGACAGCGCTGCCGGAACCGGTTAGTGTCAGCGTCGTGCACGACACCCCTCCCTCCGTTCCGGACTTCACCCAGTGGCCGTCCTTTCCCTTCGAGGGCGACCTCCGTGTCAAGAAACTCGACGATCCGGTCCCGGACGAGCCGCCGCGTAAGGGCGAGGGACACCGGGAATGCACCGCTTGCAACGCGCCCGACGACGCGTACATCTGGGTGGGCGAGCGCTGGCGGGTGCGCGCCATGGATCGGCCGACCGGGCTACCGATGGTCCTGATCCTGGAATCCCGCTCACATCTGGACCTCGGCGACCTGCCCAACCTGCTCGCCGCCGAGCTGGGAGTGATGACCGTACGGCTGGAACGCGCCATCCGCTCCCTCGACGGGGTCGCCCGGGTGCACGTCAACCGTTGGGGCGACGGCTCGGCGCACCTGCACATGTGGTTCCTCGCGCGGCCCTACGGGCAACTCCAGTTGCGCGGGACCTTCCTCTCCCTGTGGGACTCCATCCTGCCGCCGATCTCGGAGGCTCAGTGGCGAGAGAACCTCGCCATGGTCGCGGCCTGGCTGGCGGAGTTCGGAGGCCGCCCGCTGGCCGAGCCGCCGCGCATCCAGTGGCAGGCGCCGTCCAGCTTCACCGGGCAGTCCCCGCCCGAGGCCGAGCCGACGGAGGCCGAGGCGGTATCCGTGATCGAGTCCGCCGAGGAAACCCCGCCGGCCGGGGAGCCGGAGGGCGAGGCGCCCGCCAGGGAGACCGGACGGCCGGGGCCGGGCGTCTAGGGCCTTCGCGTCGCGGGGTGGTGGTCAGGGCGTCCGGGTCGTGGCGCGGGCGACCAGGGTGCCGACCATCCTGCCGAAGTCCAGACCGGCGGCCTGGACGGCGAGCGGCAGCAGCGAGGTCTCCGTCATCCCCGGCGATACGTTGACCTCCAGCACGTGTGGCTGCCCGGCGGAGTCCACGATCAGGTCTACGCGGCTCAGGTCCCGCAGGCCCAGCGCGGCGTGCGCGGCCAGCGCGACATCGGCCACCGCACCGGCCACCTCCGGCTCCAGCCGGGCGGGCGTGTGCCAGGTCGTCCGGCCTGCCGTGTAGCGGGCGGCGTAGTCGTACACGCCGTTGCGGGGCACGATCTCCACCGCGGGCAGGGCGCGCGGCCCGTCGCCCAGGTCGACCACGGAGACCGCCACGTCCATCCCGGGCACGTACCGCTCGACCAGCGCCGTCGAGTCGTACGCGAAGCAGCCGACCATCGCGGCAGGCAGGGATGCGGTGTCCCGGACCACGGCGGCGCCCAGTCCCGAACCGCCCTGGGCGGGCTTCACCATGAGCGGCAGCCCCAGCCGCTCGACGATCCGGTCCAGCACCGCCACGGCACCCAGTTCGGAGAACCGGTCGTGCGGAAGGGCGACCCAGTCCGGGGTCGGGATGCCCGCCTCGCGGAGCACCGCCTTCGCCGAGGGCTTGTCCCAGGCGAGCCGCGAGGCACGGGCGTCGCACCCCACGTACGGGATGCCGCAGAGGTCCAGCACCCCGCGCAGCGACCCGTCCTCGCCGGTGGCACCGTGCAGGGCGATCACGACGGCGTCCGGCGGATCGGCGCTCAGGGCCGGCAGCAGCGCCACGTCGGCGTCCCGCAGCTCGGCGTCCATGCCGACCGCGCGCAGCGCGTCGAGAACCCGGCGCCCGGACCGCAGCGAGACGTCGCGTTCGTAGGAGAGCCCGCCGGCGAGCACCAGCACCCGCAGGTCGGCGGTGACGGCGGAGTCGGTCACGACGGAACGGTCGGCAGCGGTGGGAACCATGCCGGAATCATGCCAAGTCGGGTCCCGGCGTGTCCGAGCCGGCCTGCCCGCGTCGTGCCCCGGGGCGGCCGACCGCGCCGAACACGCGCCGCATGGCGATGTCCTGCTCCATCACGCCGGCCAGCCGGCGCACACCCTCGCGGATGCGCTCCGGGGACGGGAACGAGAAGTTGAGCCGCATGTTGCCGGTGCCGGTGCCGTCGGCGTAGAAGCCGGTGCCCGGCACGTACGCCACCCGGGCGGCGATGGCCCGGGGCATCATCGCCTTGGAGTCGAGGCCGTCGGGCAGGGTCGTCCAGACGAAGAGGCCGCCGCCCGGCGTCGTCCAGGTCGTGCCGGCGGGCATCAGGTCGTCCAGCGCGGCGAGCATCGCGTCGCGCCGTTCCCGGTAGACCTCGCGGTAGACCTTGAGCTGCTCCCGCCAGGGCATGGTGGCGAGGTAGGTGGAGACGGCGGCCTGCGCGTAGCCACTCGGGCAGAGGATCTGCGCCTCGCTGGCGATGACCAGCTTGTCGCGCACGGCGTGCGGCGCCAGGATCCAACCGACCCGCAGGCCGGGGGCGAAGGTCTTGGAGAAGGTGCTCAGGTAGAAGACGCCGTCGCGGCGCCGCGCACGCAGCGGCGCCGGCGCCTCGCTCTCGAAGCCGAGCTGACCGTACGGGTCGTCCTCGACCACGAGCAGGCCGGCGCGCTCGCAGATGTCGAGCACCCGCTCCCGCCGCTGTTCGGTCAGCGTCACGCCGGTCGGGTTCTGGTAGGTGGGGATGGTGTAGAGGAACTTGACCCGGCGGCCCGCGCGCGCCTGCTCGGCGATGGCCGCCTCCAGCGCCTCCGGGATCAGTCCCTCGTCGTCCATCGGCACGTGCGCGACCTGCGCCTGGGCTGCCTGGAACACCCCGAGCGCGCCCACGTAGGTCGGGCCCTCGGCGAGGACCACGTCGCCCGGGTCGAGGAAGAGCCGGGCCACCAGGTCGAGGGCCTGCTGCCCACCCACGGTGACCACCACGTCGTCCGGGGAGGCGCCGCAGGCGGCGTCGATGCCGGAGAGCGCCATCACCTCGCAGATCCGCTCGCGCAGCTCCAGGGTGCCCTGGCCGATGCCGTACTGCAGGGTGGTGGCGCCGTGCTCGGCGCCGAGCCGGCCGAGCATCTCGCCGACCGCGTCGAGCGGCAGCGCGGCGATGTAGGGAGCGCCGCCGGCGAGCGAGACCACCTCCGGCCGGCTGGCCACCGCGAAGAGCGCGCGGATCTCCGAGGCGGTCATGCCCCGCACACGGCGGGCGTACCGGTCGGTGTAGTCGTCGAGCGTCGTGCCGGTCATGACATCACCTCGATGGCTGCTCGGGTGGCTCCCGCCCCGGCGTACCCGGGACACCGGCGACCATGGCGACGCGGGACGCCGGTGTCGATCCTAGTCGCCGCCGGTCAGGACGCCACCGTGACGGCGACCGGCGCCCACATCGCGGACCCCGACCGGTCCCTCGACGGGAGTGGCCTTCGCGGGTCCCCTCCCGCGGCGTCCGTTTCCGGCGTACGATCGCTCGTCGGGGGCAGGAAGGCGGCGTTGTCGTTCCGTGCCGGTCTCACCTCCGAGCCTATTGTGGGGATGCACCAATGTCGCGACGTCTGGTCAGCTTGACCCTGGACACCCTGGAGGACCTGCCCCGTCCGTGCCGGCAGTGCGTCTACTGGGAGCTTGACCCGGTCTCCGCGGACCGGGCCTGCGCGGCGGGCGACCCGGGGCTGGAGAAGGAGGCATGGGTCTCGCAGACGCTGCTGGAGTGGGGTTCCTGCGGCAAGCTCGTCTACGTCGACGGCATGCCGGCCGGATTCGTCCTGTACGCCCCGCCGGCCTACGTGCCGCGCTCGATGGCCTTCCCCACCTCCCCGGTCTCCGCCGACGCCGCGCTGCTGATGACGGCCAACGTGGTGCCCGCCTTCGCCGGCGGCGGTCTGGGCCGGATGCTGGTCCAGGGTGTCGCCCGTGACCTCACCAAGCGCGGCATCAAGGCGATCGAGGCCTTCGGCGACGCCAAGTTCGGCGACGCGGCCGACCCCGCCGGCACCTGCGTCGCCCCGGCCGACTTCTTCCTCTCCGTGGGCTTCAAGACGGTCCGGCCGCACCCGCGCTTCCCCCGGCTGCGCCTGGAGTTGCGTACCGCGCTGAGCTGGAAGTCCGACGTCGAGTACGCGCTGGAGAAGCTGCTGGGCTCGATGAGCCCCGAGACGCTGCTCCGCCCGGTGCGTCCGGCCCCGGCCACCCGCTCGACCGTCGGCTGACCCGCTCCGGGCACACCGGCGGCTGCGGTCGGTGCGTCGCGAGCGGGAGGCGACGCGACCGGCGTTCAGTCCACCACCGTGCCGGCGGCCACCACCGCCCGCAGTTCGCTGACGTCGATCGAGCCGGTGGGGACGTCCCGCTCGACGGGGAAGTACATCCGCTGCACGGCGGCGACGATGGCGTCCACCACCCTGTCCCGGAACCGGGGGTCCGTCAGTCGTGCCCGGTCGTCGGGGGAGGTGAGGTAGCCGACCTCGACGCGTACGGCCGGCATCCGGGTCAGCCGGAGCAGGTCCCACGCCTTGGCGTGCGTACGGCAGTCGCGCAGCCCGGTGCGGGCGACGATCTCCCGCTGCACGAGCCCGGCCAGCCGCTCCCCGGTCGCCGAGGTCACCCCGTTGTCGGTGCCGTAGTGGTAGGTCGCCACCCCCTCGGCCTCCGGATTGGCGTGCCCGTCGACGTGCAGCGAGATGAACACGTCGGCGCCGAGCGAGTTGGCCAGCTCCGCCCGGCCGACGTCCGGCAGGCAGTCGTCCGGGGTCGGCCCGCGGGTGAGCTGCACCCGGACGCCGGAGGCGGCGAGCCTGCCCTCCAACCGGCTGGCCAGGTCGTGCACGAGATCCGCCTCGCTCCACCGCAGCGAACCGTCCGGCACCACCACGCCCGGGTCGGTGCCCCCGTGCCCGGGGTCGATGACGACGGTCCGACCCACCAGCGTCGGGCCGGACTGCCGGATGGCGTCGGACTCGCGCAGCCACTGCGGCCGCCCGCCGACGACCTTGCGGCCGAGCCGGCGTAGCGCGTTCATGGTGTGCGGGCCGCACGAACCGTCGGGCGTCAACCCGACCTCGCGTTGGAACTGGGCGACCGCCCGGGAGGTCCGTACGCCGTAGATGGCGTCCGCGCGCCCGACGTCGTACCCCATCTCCAGCAGCCGTTCCTGCAGCGAGCGGACGTCCTCGCCGGTGAGCGGCTCGGGGACGGCGTGGTAGAGCGTGCGGGCGCCGAGCCGCCAACGTGCGGCGTCCAGGGCCCGCCAGGTCTCCGCACCGACCCGGCCGTCCACGCTGAGCCCCCGGGACTGCTGGAAGGCCCGCACGGCCCGTTCGGTGTGCGTGTCGAAGTCGTCGGCGTCCGGTGCCGCCGGGGCGAGGAGGTCCAGGCCGGCCAGCACCGTACGGATCTCGGTCACGGCGGGTCCACGGTCACCGGGTCGGATCGGACGCACGCACGACCCCCTCTGCACGGACGGTTGCTGGCCGGGCGGCCCCGGGTTGAGGTTATGCGGTCCGGGGGCGTCGGGTGCGGCACGTCGGGAAAAACGCGTCGGCCCCGTGCCCGCCGAGCGGGTCCGGGGCCGACGCGTGCCGGTGCTGCTCAGAGCGCCGATTCGATGAGCTTGACGAGCTCGCCCTTCGGCTTGGCGCCGGCGATCGACTGCACCGGCTCGCCGTTCTTGAAGACGGTGAGGGTCGGGACCGACATCACCCGGTAGGCGCGCGCGGTCTCCGGGTTCTCGTCGATGTTGAGCTTGACGATGGTGACCTGGTCGCCCATCTCGCCGGCGATCTCCTCCAGCAGTGGCGACACCTTGCGGCACGGGCCGCACCACTCGGCCCAGAAATCCACCAGGACCGGCTTGTCGGACTTCAGTACGTCGGCGGCGAAGCTCGCGTCGGTGACCGACTTCGTTGCTCCCACTATGACCCTCCTCCGGGATTGTTCGGTTGTTCAGCCCTGCAGCGTGGCGATGAAGCGCTCGGCGTCCAGCGCGGCCGCACAGCCCGTGCCGGCGGCGGTGATCGCCTGCCGGTAGGTGTGGTCGACCAGGTCGCCGGCGGCGAAGACGCCGGGCACGCTGGTGCGGGTGCTGGGCGCCTCGACCTTCACGTAGCCTTCGTCGTCCATCTCCACCTGCCCCCGGAAGAGCTCGCTGCGCGGGTCGTGGCCGATGGCCACGAAGACGCCGGTGACGTCGAGGACCTTGGACTCGCCGGTGTGCGTGTTGCGCACCCGCACCCCGCTGACCTTGCCGTCGTCGCCGAGGATCTCCTCGACCACGGTGTTCCACTCGACCTTGATCTTGTCGTTGCTCAGTGCCCGCTCGGCCATGATCTTGCTGGCCCGGAAGGAGTCCCGGCGGTGGAGGATGGTGACCGAGTCGGCGAACCGGGTGAGGAAGCTGGCCTCCTCCATCGCCGAGTCGCCTCCGCCGACGACCACGATGTGCTGGTTGCGGAAGAAGAAGCCGTCGCAGGTCGCGCAGGACGAGACGCCGTGGCCCAGGTACTCCTGCTCGCCGGGTACGCCCAGCGGACGCCACGCGGAGCCGGTGGCGAGGATGACCGCCCTGGCCCGGTACGCGGTCTGGCCCACCCAGACGGTGCTGACGGCGTCGGAACCCAGACTGCCGGTGTCCTTCAGCTCGACCCGCGTCACGTCGTCGGTGAGGAACTCCGCGCCGAACCGCTCGGCCTGCTTGCGCATGTTGTCCATCAGTTCGGGACCGAGGATGCCGTCGGCGAAACCGGGGAAGTTCTCCACCTCGGTGGTCGTCATCAGCGCACCGCCGGACTGCACGCCCTCGATGATGAGCGGTGTGAGGTTGGCGCGCGCCGCGTAGACGGCCGCCGTGTAACCGGCCGGCCCGGAGCCGATGATGATCAGGTTGCGGACCTCGTCCACTGCCGTCTCCCGATTGTGTTGTTCGTCATCGGCGCGCACCGATGCCGATCCGATGCCGACGCCCCTCGGTGCCGGCACTTCGATGTGCAGAACGTCATCGTACGAACCGGGGATTCCCGAGCCGGTCATCCGGTGGGTCAGGTCACGTGGAAGGTTCAAACGTCCGGTGACCGCGAATTCACCCTACCCGCGTGCGGTAGCGGCTGTCCGAGCCGGACCCGGGCACACCGCATTCCGGCCCGGTCGCCCAGGCCCAGTGGGCTTTCGTGGCGTCGGTGAAACGCACGATCAGCGCGGGGCTGCCCTGGAACCGGGCGTAGTCGACCACCTCGACGACCAGCGGGCCCCGGCCGTGCTCGGCCTCGACCTCGCCGATGCAGGCGCCCAACGCGGCGGGATCGGTGAGCCGCTCGAGCCCGACGGCGGAGCCGGGCAGCCGCCCACGCTCCGCCTGGACGCCGGGCTGCTCCCCGGTCGGGCCGTCGGTGAACGGCCGTGACTTCGGCGTCGCCCCGACGGCGGCCAGGGACTCCGGCGTGTAGTCCGTCCCGCTGCGCATCGACGGCTCGCCGGAGATCCGGAACGGCGTGGCGGCGCGGTCGGCGTCCTCACGGGGTGCGGATCCGGGCAGCGCCGTGTCCGCGGCTCCGCCCGTCTGCAGGTCCCCGGTGAGCTGGCTGACGCCGAGGCCGACCGCCGCGATCGACGCGGCGGCCAGCGCGACCGGCCCGGCCAGCCGGGTCCAGCGACGCCGCCGCCGGCCCGGCCCGGTGCCCCCGCCCGGCTCCGAGCGGGGTACGCCGGCCGGACGTCGGCCGGACCCGCCGAGCGGCTGCGTCGGCACCGCGCCGGCACCCGTCCTGACGGGCTGCTGTGCCTTGCCCGGCGGTGCCGCGGCGGGCTCCCCGTCGTGTTCCGCCGCCCGGCCGCCCGGCGCGGCGAGGCCCGGCCCGGAGGCAGCGGCGTCGGCGTCGGTCGCGGCGGCGTGGGTCAGCGCGGCGACGATCCGGTCGGCGACGTCGGCCGGCATCTCGGGAGCGGCGGAGCCCCAGGCGGCCAGGTCCGCGCGTACGCCAGCCACGGCCGGGGCCAGCAGGGCGTACGCCTGCGCCCAGTCCGGGTCCTCGTCGACCAGTCGGGCGACGAGATCCTCGTCAGGGGTGCCGTCCAGCGCCCCGCCGAGGTAATCGGCGAGCAGGTCGTGGTCGACCTCCCTGAACCCCCCGGTCGTCACGCGTCCTCCTGGTGGACATCGCGCCGGGACCGTCCCGACCCCGATCGGACGCCCTCGGGCGACCGTGGGTTCCCTCGGGTGACGGCCGGCACGTTCGGATCCGCCGTCGGGGCCGGCTCGGCCCGCTGCGGGGTGGACTGCTCCCCGGCCCGCTGCGCGGCGGACCGGGGGCGCAGGTGGCCGAGCTGCGTCGCCAGGCGGGCCCGACCCCGGGCGCACCGGCTCTTGACCGTTCCCTCGGCCACGCCGAGGATCCGGGCCACCTCCGCGACGGGATAGCCCTGCACGTCGACCAGGATCAGCGCCGCGCGCTGCTCGGGCGGTAGCTCGGCGAGCGCCTGACGGACCACGAGCGCGGTGTCGTGGTCCTGGACGGGTGCTGCGGGCTCGACCCCGCCGGTGCCGGAATCGGTGTCCCGGACCCCGTCGGGCAGCGGCACCGTGGGGTGGGCCTGGCGGCGGCGGATCCGGTCCAGGCACGCGTTCACGACGATCCGGTGCAGCCAGGTGGTGACCGCGGAGTCGCCCCGGAACCGGCCGGCTGCCCGGTGGGCGGAGAGCAGGGCGTCCTGGAGGGCGTCGGCGGCCTCCTCGCGGTCGCCGAGGGTGCGCAGGGCCACCGCCCAGAGCCGGTCCCGGTGCCGGTGGAAGAGCTCCGCGAAGGCATGCCGGTCACCGTTCACGTGGGCGTGCAGGAGGTCGAGGTCCGCCGGCCCGGCCGGCGGCGCCGACGACGCGACCGGCGGACCCGCCGGTCCACCGGTCGTTCGTTCCCCGCGTACGCCCATCACCACGTCCGGCGGATGCGGTGCCCGGAGCGCGGTGGCCGCCTCACGATCCCTGGACCGTGATCTCCTGGACGCCGAGCTTGTAGCCGCCGTCGCTCGACGGCAGCTCGGTGATCCAGAACAGCAGGTAGCGGTATTTCTGGTCGGCGTTGAAGCCGTTGAAGGTCATCTTGGTGCCCTCGTGCTCCTCGAACGGCTGGCCGATCGGGGCCTTCCTGTAGTCCCCGAAGAGCTGGGCGTCACCTGAGGAGGACGACGGCGGGTCGGTGGTGCCGGCGTAGAGCTGGGCGGAGGCGCCCCGCGCGGACAGCAGGACCTGCACGGACTTGACGGTGTGCTCGCCGCCGAGGTCGATCCAGACCCCCATGCCCTTCTTGAGGTTGCCGAAGTTGGCGCGCCCCCGGTAGGTCTGGGTCTCCCAGCCCTCGTCCTCGTTCCCGTCGAAAACCTTGTCGGCGTTGCGGACCTCGGTCCGGTCGCCCTCCGGGTCGATGATCCGCGCGGCGCTGATCTTCAGCGGGCCGGCCGTGACGGCGGCCGGGGTGGCGTCGCCGCCGGGCGCGCTGGACGAGGGCGCGGCGACCGGGTTGGTCTGCGGCTCGTCGTCGCCGCCGCTGAGGGTGGTGATGCCGATCAGCAGGCCGACCAGGGCGACCGCCAGCAGGCCGGCGATCCCGATGGCGACCTTGCGTCCGCCGGCGGCGGCCAGCGGCGACGGCTCCTCGCCGGTGTCGGCCGTGAAGCGCAGCGGGCCGCCGTTGTCGAGGAACTGCTCGTCGGCCGGGACGTCCAGCCGGGCAAGCTCGGCAGCGAGCACGTCCGACGAGGGCGGCTCGATCTCGGCGTCGAGCAGGTCCATGGTGAGATCGTCGAGGTACGCCGGCACACCCGCCCGGACCTGCCGGGGGGCGGCGATCGAGCCACCCGCGTCGCGGACGGCGTCGGGGATGGCTGCCCGGCCGTGACCGGCGGTGGCGCCGCGCAGCGGGGCCTCGGCGTGCGGCCAGTAGCCGGTGAGGGCGAAGTAGAGGACCCCGCCGACCGCGCGGACGTCGCTCTGCTGACTGTCGGCGCCGTCGGTACGCGCGTCGGCCAGCACCACCCGGCCGTCGTCACTGATCATGACCGTGCCGGGGTGGACGTTGCCGTGCACCATGCCGGTGGTGTGCACCGCGGCGAGGGCGCTGGCGACCGCGTTGCCGATGGTGGTGGCGCGGGCCGGGTCCAGTGGGCCGTCGGCGACCAGCTCGCGCAGCGACTGCCCGTCCACCCACTCCCGCACCACGTACGCCCGCTCGGCCTCGTCGATCGCGTCGTAGACGCCGACCAGGTTGGGGTGGATGACGCGGCTGGCCGCGACGGCGCCCTGGAGCATTTCAGTGGCCGAGTTGCCACCCGGGTAGCGCAGCACGACCGCGACGGGACGGCGCAGGATGACGTCGACGCCGCGCCAGACCAGCCGACCCGCGCTGTCGTTGTTGATGTGCTCGACCAGCTCGTAACGCTCGGCGAGGATCTCACCGGCCGTGGGAGCACCGAAGGTCATGACCTGAGGAGCGCTCTCCTCCGCCTCCTGACCTTCGCCGACCTGGGTCACCCGTCCTCCCTCGGTGATCGTGTCGATCGATGGACCCGCGCTGCTGGGCATGTGGCTTCCCGCTCTGCCTTCGAAGGAACCGGCCGACCGGTGTCGACGCGGAGCGTCGGCGCCTGCCGTACCCGTCGAGAGCGACCTTACCCGGGTTGGCCGTCTCCCCGACATGTCATCTTCGCGCCGCTCCCGGGCCGAGCTGCCGGCAGGCGACCGGCTTGTCCGGTTGCGCCCGTTGTCAGCCACGTTGCTGGCACATGTACTGGCCAATCTAGAGGTTGACCGCAAGCACCCGCAGGGAGGGGGCCGGCCGGTGCGGCGATCGCGCCGACGTCGCCGGGTTCCCGCCGACCGGCCCACCATGCTCAGCCGTACGGCTGGTTATCCACAGGCCGATCCGGTGGCTGAGCGGTCAATCACGGAGTTATCCACAGGCGCATCCCCAGGCTGGTGATCCTCGTTCACAGAGAGTGCAGTCCGCCCTGGAGGCATCCGATCGACCGGCGGGCGGCCGTCCATCGCCCTGCGCGGGGCACCCGGCGTCGTCCGGTCAGCGGCCCAGCCGACGGCGGACCATGCCCACGACCTCGGTGATCTCGCCGATCCGCAGGACCATCGCCAGCCCGAGGTACGTCCCGCCGATCACCGCGCCACCCACCACCAGCTGCACCGCCGCCGCCAACCAGCTCAGGTCCTCCGCGTCCCCAGGCAGCAGGGCCACTACCAGCAGCCCGACCAGGGCCGCCCCGAGCGCGGCCACCAGGACCTTGCCCATCGTCCGGGTGATCAGGCCCAGGCCGATCCGCCCCACCCGGGGCCGGAGCAGCATCGCGGAGATCACCGCCGCGGCCACGTACGAGATCGCGTTGCCGAGCATCATGCCCGCCGCCGCGAAGGTCGGCGAGAAGACGACGAAGAGGCCCACCTGGACCAGCACCCGCAGCGTCACCACCGGGATGTTGACCAGCGCCGGGGTGCGGGTGTCCGGCAGCGCGTAGAAGGCGAAGGTGAAGAGCTGGCTGATCGCGAACGGCACCAGCCCCACCGCGGCGACCAGCAGCACCGTCGAGGTGGCCAGCGCGTTCTCGCCGGTGAAGGCTCCGTACCGGAAGACCACCACCGAGATCGGCGCGGCCAGCACCGCGTAGCAGACCGCGATCGGGGCGAGCACCGCGGTGACCATCCGGGTGCCCCGCGACAGGTCCGCGGTGAGGTCGTGGAACCGGCCGTCGGCGGCGGCGCCGCTCATCCGGGGCATCAGCGCGGTGATGATCGAGACGGCGATGATGCCGTGCGCCATCATCAGGAGCAGGAAGACGTTGTTGTAGATCAGCAGGCCGGCGCTGTTCTCGCCGGCCGCGCGGGTGAGCAGGTTGACCACCACGAAGAGACCGAGCTGGTTGACCGCGACATAGCAGAACATCCAGGCGCCGAGCTTGGCCAGCTCGCTCAACCCCAGCTTGCGGAAGTCGAAGCGCCACTTCCAGCGGAAACCCACCTTGCGCAGCGCCGGGAGCAGGCCCGCGGTCTGCACCGCCACGCCGAGCAGGGTGCCCCCGCCGACCAGCAGGATCTGGCCCCACCCCATCTGGCCCGGCGGGATCGCCTTCGCGCCGTAGACCACGATGTAGAGGCCGAAGATGCCGATCACCACGAGGTTGTTCAGGATCGGCGCCCACATCGGCGCCGCGAAGTGCCCCCTGGTGTTCAGCACCGCGGCGATCAGCGCGCTCACGCCGGTGAAGAACAACATCGGCAGCATCAGGTACGACAACTTCGTGACCAGGCCGGTGTAGTTATCGTCCTTGCCGCCGGCGTAGATGGTGGTCAGCGCCGGAGCCAGGATCAGCGCGATCAGCACCGCCGCGGCCAGCGCGAGCACCGCCAGGGTGAGCAGCCGCTGCGCGTACGCCTCGCCCCGGTCCGGGTCGGCCTTGCGGCGGCGTACCAGCACCGGGATCAGCACGCTGGTGAGCACGCCGCCGAGCAGGAACTCGTACACCTGGTTGGGCAGGAACACGGCGGTGGTGAACGCGTCACCGACCAGGCTGCCGAGCGCCGCGCCGATCATCAGGTTGCGGATGAAACCGGTACCCCGGCTGACCAGGCTGCCGGCTGCCATCACCGCGCTGTTCGCCGCCGCGCTGGTCTCCGCGACCACCTCCTGCGGGGGCGCGGTGGCCTCCACGCCGGGCTGGTTGAGCGGCTCGGCGGAGATGAACGTGGCGCCGTCCGACGGCCGGCCGGGCGCGGCGCCGCCCTGGGCGGCGTTCGCGCTGCGGTAGAGACCGCCGCTCATCTTGTCGCCTCCAAGGCAGAGAGGTACGTCGGAGCCGGGGGACGGCCGGCACGTCACAGACGATAGTCAACGGCCACCCGTTACCCGCGCCCGGCGGACCACATCCCCGCCGGGACCGATAGGCTGGCGCTCCCATGTCCGACGCCTCCGCTCCCCACGCCGCCGACCGCCGCGAACTCACCGCCGCACAGCGCAACGCCGTCGCCGAACTCCTCCGGGTCTCCCCGGTCGCCGACGAGTTGGGCCGCCGGTTCGCGCGGGCCGGCCACGAGCTGCACCTGGTGGGCGGTTCGGTACGCGACGCGCTGCTCGGCCGCCTCGGCGACGACCTCGACTTCTGCACCGACGCGCACCCCGACGAGACCCTGCGCGTGGTGCGCGGCTGGGCCGAGTCGATCTGGGAGACCGGCCGGGAGTTCGGCACGATCGGGTGCCAGCGCGACGGGCTGCGCCTGGAGATCACCACCTTCCGGGCGGAGTCCTACGACCAGGTCAGCCGCAATCCGGTCGTTGAGTACGGCACCGACCTCGCCGAGGACCTGCGGCGGCGCGACTTCACCATCAACGCGATGGCCGTCAGCCTGCCCGAGCACCGGTTCACCGACCCGCACGGCGGGCTGGACGACCTGGCCGCGAAGGTGATCCGCACCCCGGGCACCCCGGCCGAGTCGTTCGGCGACGACCCGCTGCGGATGCTGCGCGCGGCCCGGTTCGCCGCCCAGCTGCGCTTCGCGGTGCACCCCGACGCGTACGCGGCGATGAGCCGGATGGCCGGTGACCTGGACCGGATCACGGCCGAGCGCATCCGCGACGAGTTCACCAAGCTGCTCTGCGGGGCGGACCCGATCACGGGGCTGCGGCTGCTGGTCGACACCGGCCTCGCCGAGCGCTTCCTGCCGGAGCTGACCGGGCTCAAGCTGGAGATCGACGAGCACGCCCAGCACAAGGACGTCTACGAGCACACCCTGACGGTGGTGAGCAACGCCGTCTCGTACGAGACCGAGGGGCCGGACTTCGTCCTGCGGATGGCCGCGCTGATGCACGACGTCGGCAAGCCGGCGACGAAGGCGGTGGGCTCGGACGGCCGGGTCAGCTTCCACCACCACGAGGTGGTCGGCGCCCGGCTCACCAAGGCCCGGATGAAGGCGATGCGCTACCCGAAGGAGATCACCTCCAAGGTCACCGCGCTGGTGGCGCTGCACCTGCGCTTCTACGGCTACGGTCGGGGCGAGTGGACCGACTCGGCGGTGCGCCGCTACGTCGCGGACGCGGGCGACCTGCTGTCGCGCCTGCACAAGCTGACCCGGTCGGACTGCACCACCCGCAACCGGCGCAAGGCGGCCCAGCTCGCCGCCGACTACGACGCGCTGGAGGAGCGGATCGCCCGGATCGCCGCCGAGGAGGACCTGGCGCGGGTCCGGCCCGACCTGGACGGCAACGCCATCATGGAGCTGCTGGGCGTACCGCCGGGACCCGTGGTCGGGCAGGCGTGGAAGCACCTCAAGGAGCTGCGCCTGGAGCGCGGCCCGCTGGACCGCGACGAGGCCGAGGCGGAGCTGCTGCGCTGGGCCCGCGACGAGGGCATCGTCAGCTAGCCCGCCGGGTGCCCGCGGGACGCGTCCGACGGACCTGCCGGACGACGAGGCCGATCCGGCCGACGGCCAGGGCGACCACCGGGACCGACAGCAGCGGTGCGGCCCGGTTCCGAGACGAGAAGGGCGCCGCCCCTGCCGGGACGGCGCCCTGTCGCGCTCAGCGGCCTGACCGCCGCGCGGGTGGCGTCAGCGGGTCTCGACGGCCGAGCCGTCGACCGACGGCTTGCCGTTGCCGGTGGTCGTCGCCGCTGAGCCGAGCTTCCCCAGCAGGCCGGCCAGGTCGATGCCGGTCAGGTCGCTGCCGAGCTGGAGCCCCTGGGCGACGTTGCCCGCCACCGACTTCGTCAGGGACGAGGCGCCGTCGGTGGAGATGACGGTCATCTTGTCGATCGCGCCGATCGGGGCGCTGGCCGCCTCGACGACCTGCGGCAGCACCTTGACCAGCAGGTCCAGCACCGCGGCCTCGCCGTACGCCGCGAAGGCCTCGGCCTTGCGGGCCATCGCGTCGGCCTCGGCCTGGCCCTTGGCCAGGATGGCTGCGGCCTCGGCCGCACCCTCCCGCTCGACCGCCTCGGCGATCGCGGAACGGCGGCGCTGCTCGGCCTCGCCCTCCTTGGCACCCTCGATCGCGTTGGCCTCGGCGAGCGCGGCCCGGCGGGCCCGCTCGCCCTCACCGGTCAGCCGGGCCTGCTCGGCGGCGGCCTGGGCGGCGGCGATGACGGCCTGGCGCTGCGCGTCGGCGTTCAGCACGGCCGCGTTGCGGGACGCCTCGGCCTCCTGCTCCACCTTGTAGCGGGCGGCGTCGGCCGGCTTGCGGACCTCGGTGTCGAGCTGACGCTGCTTGAGCTCGGCGTTGCGCTCGGCGACCTTCTGCTGCTCGGAGAGGATCGCCTGGTCCCGCTCGGCCTGGGCCAGCGGCCCGGCGGCGGCGGACTTCGCCTTGGCCGCGTCGATCTCCGCCTGGATGGCGGCCTGCTTCAGCGACAGGTTCCGGTTGGCCTCGGCGATCGCCTCCTCGGCGAGCAGCCGCTCCTGCTCGGCCTGCTGTCGGGCCCGCGCCTCGGCGATGGCCGCGTCCTTGAGCACCCGGGCCGCCTCGGGCCGGCCCAGGTCCTGCAGGTAGGAGCCCTCGGCGAGGATGTCCTGGAGCTGGAAGGTGTCCAGCACCAGGCCCTGGTTGGTCATCGAGTGCTCGGCCTCCTCGGCGACCGCGCTGGCGAACGCCGCCCGGTCCCGGATGACCTCCTCGACGGTGAGCCGGCCGACGATCGAGCGCAGCGCGCCGGCCAGCACCTCCCGGGTGAAGTCCTCGATCTCGTCCTGCTGGTGCAGGAAGCGCTGCGCGGCGGCGCGGATGGCGTCCTCGGTGCCGCCGACCTTGACGATCGCGACGCCGTGCAGGTCGGCGCGGATGCCCTGCTTGCTGACCGCGCCCTTGATGCCGACGTCGATCCGCCGGCTGGACAGGTCGAGTGACTGGAGCTTCTGCACCACGGGCAGGACGAAGACGGACGCGCCGAGCACGACCTTCTGCCCGGAGTTGTCGGTGGACCGACCGCCGTCGGCGGTCTGCGTGGTGCGGCCCTTGCGGCCGGTGACGATGAAGGCCTCGTTCGGCCCGGCGACCTTGATCCGGGAGAGCACGAAGAGCACGAGCACGAGGACGAGGAGGACCGCGCCGCCGATGGCGATGAGAAGGGGCATGTGACCGTCCTGTTTCTTTGTCTGGTGGGGGTTCAGTAGGTCTCGACGTGCACGCTGGTCTCGCTGAGCGCCTCGACCACGAAGATCTGGGCGCCGACCGGGATCGGCCGGTCGGCGCGGGCGTTGAGCTTGACCGGCTGGCCGGCCACCCGGACCCGGACCTCGCCGTAGCCGTCGGCGGGCACGGGGGTGACCACCAGGCCGAGCGCGCCGACCAGGTGGTGGCGGGTGGGGGTGGCGTCGGTGCGCATGTCGCGGGCCGCCCGGCTCAGCCGGGCAGCGGCCCAGGCGGTGGGCAGGGCCGCGGCGACGCCGCCGGCCAGGGCCACCGCGATCATGCCGGGGGTACGCCCGCCGAGCAGCTCGTTGACGATCGCGGCGCCGAAGCCGAGCGCGCCGGTGAACCCGGCGACCGCCTCCACCGACACCGGACCGTCGAAGTCCGGATTGCCGAAGTGGAGCAGCTCGCCGCCGAGCAGGGCGAGCGCCAGGACCGCGACGCCCGCGCCGCCGATGATGAGGAAGATCAGCGTCCCCGTGGCCACGGCCTGCACGGTATCGGTGTCTTGCAACCTCGGCCCCGGGGCGGCAGCTGCGGCGGAGACCGTGGCGGGGGCGGGGGGACAATGGCGGGATGCGCTGGACCGTGCTCGACTCCCCGATCGGCGAGTTCTCCGTCGCCACCGACGGCGCCCACGTGTGCCGGGCCCACTTCGGCCGGGTCGACGGAGCCGCCGAGGAGCCGGGCGACGAGGCGGCCCGACAGGCGCTGACGGAACTGCGGGCGTACTTCGCGGGTGAGCTGACCGGGTTCGCGGTGCCGCTGGCGGCGCCGGGCGGGTCCGACTTCGAACGGGGCGTCTGGCGGGAGATGACCCGTATCCCGTACGGGGAGACGCTCACCTACGGCGAGGTGGCCCGCCGGCTGGGCGACCCGGGCGCCGCCCGCGCGGTCGGGGTTGCCTGCAACCGCAACCCGATCCCGGTGCTCGTGCCGTGCCACCGGATCGTCGGCGCCGGCGGCAAGCTGGTCGGCTTCGGCGGCGGCCTGGAGCGCAAGGTGAAGCTGCTGGAGTTGGAGGCCGGGGTCGCCCTGCGGCGCGCCTGGTCCTGACGCGACGCGAGGCGGACCGCTGTGTGTGCGCACGCGGTCGCGTCGTGGGCCCTCCGTGCTCCGACAAGGTCGGCCCGGGGTGGCCCTCGGCACTGCGGCCGGGTCGTCCCGGGGTGGCCCTCGGCACTGCGCCGGATCGGCCCAGGGTGGCGCCTCGGCACTGCGGCCGGTCAGCCCGGGGCGGGCAGGCAGCCACCGTCGGCGATGCGGGCGCCGATCTCCACCGTCACGTCGCCGGCCCGGACGCTGCCGAAGACGCACGCCCGGCCGGTCCAACCCGCGAAGATCAGCCCGTCGGCGGGGCCGAGGTCGAGCCGGCCCGGTGGCCGCACGGTGACCCCGGTCAGCCCCGTCGCCACGATCGCCCGCCGGACGGCCTCCTGCCCGGGCTCGTCCCGGCCGTCAACGGTCAGCAGGTTGAGGCTCCTGCTGACCTCCGCCGCGCAGGCGCGGGCACCGCTGGCCGCCGCCTCGCCGAGCGTGCCCCGCTGCCGGAAGCCGTCGTTGGCCGCCTGCTGACGGCGGAACTCCTCCGCGCGGAGCTGCTCGTCGGTCAGCGGATGCCGGGTGCCGGGTGGACGGGACGTGGCGGTCGGGGCACCGTCACCGGAGCGGGCGACGTCCCCGGGGTGCGCCGCCGGCGTTCCCACCCGGACGCAGTCGGCCTCGACCAGCGCGGGGGAGGTGGCCGGGCGGCCCGATGCCACGCCGCCTGCCGATGCCACGCCGCCTGCCGGTGCGGCGGACGGATCCGTGCCGGGCGCCGCGCAGGCGACGAGGACCGGAAGGAGGACCGTGCCGGCGACTGCCCCGATGATCCGTCGTGCCGCACCGCGCGAGCGGCGGCGAACGGGGGATGTCACGCCGGCCAGCCTAACGGTAGGTCCCCGACCGTTCGACCCCGTGTGACGCCGGTGGTCTTTGCGTACGGCTGTGGGAGGGCCGGACGCGGCGAGGGCCGGGTCCCTGCGGACCCGGCCCTCGGCGGTGCTGCTGTCGGTGCGTCAGCGCTCGACGTCGCCGGCGATGAACGCCTCGACGGCGGCGTGCGCCTCGTGGTCGGCGTACTGCACCGGCGGGGACTTCATGAAGTACGACGACGCCGACAGGATCGGGCCGCCGATCTTCCGGTCCAGGGCGATCTTCGCGGCGCGGACGGCGTCGATGATGACACCGGCCGAGTTCGGCGAGTCCCACACCTCGAGCTTGAGCTCGGCGTTGAGCGGGGTGTCGCCGAAGGAGCGACCCTCCAGGCGGATGTACGCCCACTTGCGGTCGTCCAGCCACGGCACGTGGTCCGACGGGCCGATGTGCACGTCGCTCTTGCTCATCTCGTGCGGGATCTGCGAGGTGACCGACTGGGTCTTCGAGATCTTCTTCGAGACCAGGCGGTTGCGCTCCAGCATGTTCATGAAGTCCATGTTGCCGCCGAAGTTGAGCTGGTACGTGCGCAGCAGCTCGACGCCCCGGTCCTCGAACAGCTTCGCCAGCGCGCGGTGCACGATGGTGGCGCCGACCTGGCTCTTGATGTCGTCACCGACGATCGGCAGGCCCGCGTCCTCGAACTTCTTGGCCCACTCCGGGTCGGAGGCGATGAAGACCGGAAGCGCGTTGACGAACGCGCAGCCGGCGTCGATCGCGGCCTGGGCGTAGAACTTGTCGGCCTGCTCGGAACCGACCGGCAGGTACGAGACCACGACGTCGACCTGCGCGTCGCGCAGCGCCTGGGCGACGTCGACCGGCTTGGCGTCGGACTCCTCGACGATCTCGCGGTAGTACTGGCCCAGACCGTCGAAGGTCGGACCGCGCTGCACGGTGACGCCGGTCGGCGGCACGTCGCAGAGCTTGATGGTGTTGTTCTCGCTGGCGACGATCGCCTCGGCGAGGTCCATGCCCACCTTCTTGGCGTCCACGTCGAACGCCGCGACGAACTGCACGTCAGAGACGTGGTAGTCGCCGAAGGTGACGTGCATGAGACCCGGGACGCGGTCGTTCGGGTCGGCGTTGCGGTAGTACTCCACGCCCTGTACGAGGGACGAGGCGCAGTTACCCACACCGACGATGGCGACGCGGACGGAGCCCATAGCGTCTGCCTCCTTCTTCTTCATCACGGCCGCTCTTTCCTGGACTCTCCAGGCGGAGGCGGGCTGTTGTCTTCTCGTCGGCCGCCGGCCGTCCCGGTTGACGGGACCGTCGGGGCACGGCCGGAGCGCTCGTTGGCGATGAGCTCCTCCAGCCAGCGGACCTCGCGCTCACAGGCGTCCAGGCCGTGGCGCTGCAGTTCCAGCGTGTAGGCGTCGAGGCGTTCGGCCGCCCGGCCGAGCACGTCACGAAGCCCTTCGCGGCGTTCCTCGATCTTCCGCCGGCGACCCTCCAGGATGCGGAGTCGGGTCGCCTGGTCGGTCCGGGCGAAGAACGCGAAGTGCACGCCGAAACCCGTGTCGTCGTACGTCTCCGGCCCGGTCTGCGCGATCAGTTGGGCGAAGCGTTCCTTGCCCTCCGCGGTGATTTCGTAGACCACCCGACCTCGTCGGCTGGTCAACGCGGGCACCTCCTCGGCGGTGGCAGGTGCGTCGGCGGCCTCGGTGATCCACCCGGCCGCCTGCAACCGGCGCAGGGTCGGGTAGAGCGAGCCGTAGCTGATCGCCGCCCTGATCGCACCGAGCTTGGCGGTCAGCTCCTTGCGCAGCTCATAGCCGTGCATCGGAGACTCCTGCAGGAGGCCGAGAATGGCGAGCTCGAGCACGGGCCATCCTCTCTGTACCCTCTACGCGGAGCGGTAACCGCCGCGATGTATCGGACCGATACATCGCACGCTAGCGGATCACCGTGATCAGGGCAAACCCCCGCTCCGGGGTGTCGCGATCACGCATCGTCACCGTGGTCGCCTCGCCCGACGAGACCGCGTACCCTTCTCCGCATGCGTACGCAGCGCCAGGTGGTCGACTACTCGCTCCGCAAGCGGGCGGTGCTGCGTGAACTCCTCGCCGGTCGGGTCGGCACGTACGACGTCTGCGACGCCTCGCCCTACCTGAAGAACGCGGCCCGCTTCCACGGCGAGCCGACCGACGAGCGGTGCCCGATCTGCCGGAGCGAGAACCTGACCCACGTCCACTACATTTACGGCGACGAACTCAGGCAGTCCGCCGGGCAGGCCCGGACCCTGGCCGAGTTGCCGGTGCTGGCGATGACGGTGCGTGAGTTCCAGGTCTTCGTGGTGGAGGTGTGCCTCGGCTGTGACTGGAACCATCTCGTCGAGCAGTACCTGCTCGGCCGGGACGGGCTGGCCGGGAGCCCCGAGGGCGGCCCGGAGCAGGACGCGATGGGCGGCGCGACCGCCTCGGGCAACGGTGCGGGTGGTCGACGGAGGCGAGAGGCGCAACGGTGATCTTCGCTCGATCGGTCGACCCCGGCCAGCGCGCGCACGCCCGGGGAGACCGACGGATCGTTGGTCTGATTGGCCCGATTGATTCGCAAGTGGCATTGGTCGACCGGCACGAGCGTGCCGCCCTCGACGGGTGTCCCATCTCACGGCAAACCGGTGGCGGCGCAGCCGCGTCCCACCGCGACGGCAGGGTGTGAGGAATGAACTCGTACGGCGATTCCAGTTCCCCGCGCGGGCGGGCCCAGATTCCGGGCCAGCACGGCGACCCCGGCGGTGACGCCTCCGGGGGCGGCTGGTCGGCTGCACAGGAGGGTACGGCACCGGCAGCCCGGGCTCCGGTCGCGCCCCGGGCCGCCGCCGGCGGGCGGGCCTCGGTCGGCGGTTCGGCGGCTGTTCCGCCGCGCGCGGGTTCGGCGTCGGCGGCCGTGCCGCCGCGCGCCGGTTCGGCCTCGGTGGGTTCCGCCTCCGTCGGCCGGGCGGTGCCGGGCCGGGCCTCCGTGCCGGTCTCGCCGGCGCCGGGCGCGGGCCGGGGGGGCGCGGGCGGCGCGTCGGTGCCGGTCTCCCCAAGTCGGGT